>JAPMTX010000069.1 GCA_026552855.1 Candidatus Methanoperedens sp.
GAATCCCAGAAGGCGAAATTCCGTCTGTCAAAATTCGGTTACGTCTTTCAGGAGTATGCACTTCTGCCTGAGCTTACTGCACTTGAAAATGTCTATCTGCCTGCAATGGCGCTCGGCAGAAAGAGGGACGAGTATATAAAAACCGGGACTATCGTATTGGGACAGGTCGGACTTGGCACAAGGCTTCATCACCGTCCACGTGAGATGTCAGGAGGAGAACAGCAACGTGTAGCGATTGCAAGAGCGCTGATAAACATGCCTGATATATTGTTTGCGGATGAGCCAACGGCAAATCTTGACAGTGCCTCTTCAAAACAGATAATTGAGCTATTTCAGAAATTAAATAAGGAGACTGAGCTAACGATCCTGATGGTAACGCATGAACCCGATGATATGAAGTATGTGAACAAGGTAGTCTGGCTTAAGGATGGAGAACTTGCAGAGCGGGGGACATGAGAAAAAATGGGTTCGAATCCCATCCTCCGCATGCTTATCTCAGCCCGAGCACCATAATTTCGGGATACTACAAGTGTACATCACCACCAAAATATTTAAATATGACTTAAAGTCATAATAGACTATTGGTCATATAAGACCAAGAGTCATTAATAATTAACGAGATGGTAACATGTCCTTACGTGAGAAAAAGAAAATCGAAACAAAAAATAAAATTATTGAAGTCGGAGGAAGATTATTCAAAGAAAAAGGCTTCAATAATACAACCGTCGATGAGATAGCAAGAGAAGCCGAGATAGGCAAGGGCACTTTTTTCAATTATTTCCCGACAAAAGAGGCACTTCTCCGTGAGTTTGATGAACAGAAGCAAGAATTGGTCTACAATCTTGCTAGAAATGAATTGAAAAGAAGTATCCCCACAAGAGAAAAGATAAAAAATATCCTTGTTTCAGTGGCAAAAAGCAATGAAAAGGACAAAGAGCTTACAAGACTATTCGTTTTTGAGTATCTAAGGCACTACGGCTATGAGGAAAGAAGAAGTGACAGCCTGAATACAATCCTTCAAGATTTACTTGAAAACGGTATAAAAACAGGAGACGTGAAAAATGGTTTAGATATAAAGAGAGCTGCCGAAAATCTAACTGCCATCTATTATATGTCATTAATGGAATGGCTGTGGTCAAAAAGCGATTATTCTTTTTCAGAGGACATATCAAAAAAGATTGACATGATATTTGATGGTATCGGGAGTTGAGACTATGTGGGAAAGAAACAAGTCGATCAAGGATGAGCCAGAAAAAGAGGGGGAATTTAGAGCGAATCCAGTAATAATAGATACAACAATAATTAAAACTGCTCACAAAAAGCCAGAGACAGCGCTTGAGAAACTGGAAGATACAGGGCTTATTAACACAGTTGCTGCTGCAAGAGAACGAGAAGGAAATATAGTTTTTGCAACCGTAGACCAGATACTGAACTATGCGCGTTTAAGTTCTCTTTGGCCACTGATGTTTGGGCTTGCCTGCTGTGCTTTCGAAGGTCTGTCCATGGGTATGGCACATCATGATCTCGCACGTTTCGGTATGGAGGTTGGGCGAGCAAGTCCGAGACATGCAGATCTGATGCTTGTAATGGGTACTGTGACCAAGAGAATGGCGCCCAGGGTGAAAAAACTCTATGAAATGATGCCTGAACCTAAATGGGTCATTTCGGTAGGAAGCTGCGCCAACACGGGAGGACCATACCGCGAATCATATTCAGTCTTGAGAGGTGTGGACTTAATTATACCTGTGGATGTGTATATCCCGGGCTGTCCTCCACGACCGGAGTCAATATTGTATGGAATTATCCAACTGAGGGAAAAAATAAAGAACAAGGGATATGGGGCAAAATGGGGGTTAAATAAATGAGAGAACAATACTTCCTTAACTGGGAAGAAGCTTTTAATTCTATCGCAGTAGAGGTGGGCGGCAAGGGATTGAATCTGGGACGATTGCATCGATATGGTTTTCCAGTACCCGCGGGGGGAGTTTTGACATCTCGTGTATATCGCGATTTCCTGGAGTATAACAAGTTGGAAGAATCCATTCATGCCGCATCCGGTATCAGGGCGGAACTCGTAAATGACCCGGCTAATGAAAAGGTCCTGGAAGGGATCAGGCGTAAGATCAATGAAGGCCAGATACCCGGAACCGTCCAGCAAGAACTGGCAAAACAACTTGAAGGCATGAAACTGCTTGAAAAACCTGTGGCAGTCCGGTCATCGGCAACGGCTGAAGATTCTGCAACAGCATCATTTGCCGGGGTACATGATTCATTCCTGAATATCAGAGGGCTTGAAAATATCATTAATGCAATTAAGGGCTGCTACGCTTCTCTCTGGACGCCTCGCGCTGTTGCCTACAGGCGTAAAATGGGATTTCCCGATGAGAAGGTCGCGGCAGCTGTCGTGATTATGGAACTTATACCTGCGGCAGCAGCCGGTGTGGCTTTTAGCTGCGATCCGCGTACAGGCAGGCGGGACAGGATCGCTATCAGTGCGAATTTTGGCCTGGGAGAGTCGGTGGTCGGTGGTTCTGTTGAGCCGGACGAGTATCTGTTAGATCCAAGGATCCTGCTTCCGAAGATTCTCACGAAGAAAATCGGAAGTAAGAAGCAATATACAAAGCCAAGATCCGGAAATGGTACGGAACTCGTAGGATCGGGAGATTGTGCCAGTAAACAGGTCCTTGATGACAGCAGGATCACTGAACTTGGTTTGCTAACTCTTCGCGTGCATGAGGCTCTTGGTTCGGGTATTGTTCATCAGGATATGGAATGGGCATTTGATGGTAACAGATTTTTTGTGCTCCAGGCAAGACCCGTGACAAACCTTCGTGAACCGAACTTCCCTGAGATAGCAGGCCAGCCTGTCATCTGGTCAAACGCAAACTTAAAGGATGTAATGCCGCAGGTCCAGTCGACTATTACATGGAATCTTGCAAGCTGCATGCTCCCAAGGATGATGAGTGCGAGCCTTCAGGCTGCAGGTTATCATGTGCCTGCCGGGATAAACTGGGTCAGGCTTTACAAAGGGCGGGGATACTTCAATCTTTCGGCGCTTCAATGGGGTTTCTATGATTCAATGGGATTCATGCCTGGAAAAACCAATGAATTTATCGGCGGTCACCAGCCCGAGATCAAAGTTCCTGCCGGAAATCCCTTAAGCGGACGCAAAGGAATGAAACGAGTCCTGCGTCAAATATATTATATTATCAATATCTTGCGGGTCCAGGGCTCTGCCGAAAAAATATTTAAAGATATCCGGGAAAAGGCGGATAGCTGGAATCAATTGAAATTTAGCGGCATGAATGAGATTGAACTTATTTCGATTCTTTCGGAGATGAGAAAAAAATATGTGGAATTCGGACTGTCATACATGATCCTTGGCTCTTCGGCCTCAGTATATTTAGAGGGATTGGCAAGGACACTGGATGCGGATTTTCCCGGTCGCGGTTACTCCCTTGCAAATGGCTTGCTTGCAGGGATCTCAGAAAAGATAACCAGCGCCCAACACGGCTACAGGTTAATGGAGCTTGCACAGACAGCGCAAAGAGACGACGCCGCACGAAAGTACTTTATGGCCGAACAATTTGATCCGGCGGCATTCCGGAATGAAATTCCCGAAGGCTCACAATTCAGGAATGAATTTGAAGAATTCCTGAAAGATTATGGTCACCGCGGGGTTTATGAAACTGATTTAATAAATCCTCGATGGCGGGAGGATCCGGGCTATTTACTTGAGAATGTTCGTGCAGAATTGTTATCCCCCGGATATGCCGATCATAGGAAAGCTCAGGCGGAGAAGCAAAAGGCGGCAGAATTAGAAATTGAAGAAAAACTAAGATGGAGTTTTCAGCGGATAAAGATCAGTATCTGGGTCAGGCAGGCAAAAAAGGGTGCAGAAATGAGGGAAATGGCAAGATCTGTTATGGTAAAGCCCTATGAATCTTCGCGCTTACTTTTGCAGGATATCGGTCGCCGTCTGGTGGAAAAAGGGATATTGAATGAAAAGACCGATGTATATCACTGTGCAATGCCGGAAATTATCGATATTCTTGCAGGATACTGGGACGGAACCGGTTTAAAGATACTGGTTGAAGATCGAAAACGGATTCGAGAGGAATTATCTGAACTCGAACCGCCTGATGTTATCATCGATGAAGTACCCCAGCCGCCGATCCAACATCATGAAGTCCATGGTAAGGTGCTTTCAGGGCTTGGTGTGGCCGCAGGCAGCGCTTCAGGGTCAGCGCGGTTGATCCGGCATCCCAGGGAAAATAGCAGGCTGCAAGCAGGCGATGTTCTTGTCGCCCCATCCACCGATCCGGGTTGGACGCCGATGTTCCTGAGAGCCAAAGCTGTGGTAATGGAAGTTGGCGGTTATCTTTCCCACGGAGCCATTGTCGCAAGGGAATACGGAATTCCGGCAGTTGTCAATGTGCCTGGAGCTATGAAGGCTTTGAAAGATGGAGAACAGCTCACGGTTGACGGTGATGAAGGAAAGGTCTACCGTACATGAACAGGAGGAGAAAATGAAGATTTTACTTATACAGCCGGCGAAAGCCCCAAAAACAATTGGCGGAGAGGATGTTTTTATTTATGAACCGCTTGCACTCGAATATTTGGCTTCCGGCGTCAAAGGCGATCATGACGTGAAAATACTTGATATGCGAATTGATAAAAACCTTGATTCGCAAATGCAAAAATTCAGACCTGATGTTGTCGGGATTACTGCATATACTGTTCATGTGAATACGGTCAAAAACCTTTTTAATAAAATCAAAACCATTAATCCTGATATCTTTACGGTTGTTGGCGGCCATCATGCAACGGTTGCCCCTGAGGATTTCTTTACTCCCTACATTGACCTTGTAGTGATGGGAGAGGGAGTTTTTGTATTCAAAGAAATCATTTCAAGGTTTGTATCTAAGAGACCATTTAATGGAATTGCCGGAATATCCTATTTGAAAGGTAAAGAGCGGGTAATGAATCCACCTGAACCGACAACAGACCTTGATATCTTTCCTTTTCCAGCCAGAGAACTTACGGAAAAATACAGAAAATACTATTACAGTGAATGGATGAAACCGCTTGCATCGATACGCACATCAAAGGGATGTCCGAACAGGTGTAATTTCTGTGCTCTCTGGAAGCTCACAGGTGGAAAGTATCTAAAAAGAAAGCCGGAAAACATTGTCAGGGAGCTATCCGGGATCAAGGAAAAATATGTTTTTTTTGCCGATGATGAATCTCTTGTTGATGCCAGAAGGATGAAGATCCTGGCTGAATTGATCAAGGAAGCCGGAATCAAAAAACGTTATTTTCTTTATGGAAGAGGCGATACGATCGTAAAAAATCCGGACCTTATTAAAATATGGAAAGATATCGGACTTGAAAGGGTTTTCGTGGGGCTTGAATTTTTCAGGGATGAAGACCTTAAATATATAAATAAAGGTTCAACTGTCGAAAATAATAAAGAGGCAGTTAAAATATTGAACGCAAACGGCATAGAGATCTATGCTTCGTTTATTGTCAGGCCGGATTTTAATGAAGAAGATTTTAAAGAATTTAAAGAATATTGCAGGGGAATGGACCTCAATTTCTTGAGCTTTGCTGTTCTTACTCCCTTGCCTGGGACGGATCTTTATGAAGAAGTTAAAGACAATCTCATTACCACTGATTATGATCTCTTTGATTTTATTCATACCCAGCTTCCAACAAAACTCCCTTTGAAAGAATTTTTCAATAATCTAAATTCTTTGTATTTCGATACAATACCTCTGGGAAAGAGTATTTCATTCCTGAGGAAATATCCATTGAAAGAAATACCGGGTTTGATCTCTCTTAGAATGAAAGTTGCCGGGCAGATGAAAAATGCATATATGGATTATGAAACAAAAGGAGAAAAATGACTGAAAAATCTATTATTATCATCGGAGCGGGGCTGGCGGGTCTTTCCACAGGCTGCTACTCACAGATGAACGGTTATCAAACCCATATCTTCGAGCACCATGCCACGCCAGGTGGAGTGGCCACATGCTGGAAACGCAAAGGTTACATGATCGATGGCGGCATTCATTTCCTGATGTGTCACAAGCCAGGTCAATCGATCTATGAATTATACCGCGAACTGGGCACAGCTCAATCCAACCGATTCCTTGACATGACCTCCTACTGTCGTTTCATTGATAAAGCCAGCGGGCAGAGAGTACAGATCACCCGGAATTTAGATCTTCTGGCAAAGGAGTTAAAAGCTATTTCACTTGCCGATTCACGAATCATCGACGACCTGATCGCCGGCGCCAGGGCCATGCAGGGAACCGATATGGGGGATATGGGTATGAGCCAGCCCCAGGAGCTTTTGGGCTTACTGGACAAGCTCAAACAGATGTGGAAGATGCGCGGGATGTTCAAATTCTTCACCGGCAAATATGCCAGGTCAGCCGCAGATTACGGGAAAGCAATTCATGATCCCTGGCTGCGTTATGTCTTCGAGAACATGTTCCTGCCAGAGGTGCCCGTATGGTTCATCCTTATGCTCCTTGGACTGCTGGCGGATGGGCAGATGGGGCTCCTGGAGGGGGGTTCGCTCAACTTTGTCCTTCCTATCGAGAAGCATTACAGGAACCTGGGCGGGCAGGTGACTTACGGGGCTACTGTAGAGAAGATCCTTGTTGAAAACGATCGGGCCGTGGGAGTGCGCCTTGCTGATGGCAGCGAGCACCATGCAGATATCGTGGTCTCTGCCGCCGATGGATACAGCACTATCTTCAAAATGCTGGATGGACGCTATGTGGACGCGGAAATTGAGAAGCGGTACAAGAACTGGAAGCTAACCCGTCCCCTCATTATGATAAGCTTCGGGATTGCCCGTGAATTCAAAGATGAATCAAGTCTGAATATCATAAAACTGGAGCACCCCTTCACAACAGGCAGTAAAGCTATTGATGGAATTACGGTACGAATTTTCAACTACACAGACAGGCTTGCTCCACAGGGCAAGACCGTGGTTCAGGTAATGTTCGAGACTGAGTGGGACTGGTGGAACGAGCTGCAAAAGGATCGACCGAGCTACGAAGCTGAAAAAGAGCGAGTTGCTAAACAAGTGCTGGAACGGCTTGAGGCGCGCTATCCCAGCATCTCATCGCAAGTGGAGATGATCGATGTTGCCACTCCTTACACGTGGTGGCGTTATACCCATAATTATAAAGGAGCCTACCAGGGGTGGCTAATGTCTTCGGAAATAATCAATGCCCAGATTAAAAAGACCCTTCCCGGTCTTGAGAATTTTTATATGGCCGGTCAGTGGGCAACTCCTGGTGGGGGCGTCATATCTAGCTTATACTCTGGTCGCCACGTAGTACAGATACTCTGCCACCGGGATGGGAAGCCATTTTCGATTGTCTTGCCACGAGCTAAAGTTGAATCATGTCATAAAAATAATCATTCAATACTTGGAGAGCAGAATGGCATCATTATTGGTGTCAACAAGTGATAACTTTACGCAGAATTATTAAATATTTGGGTAAATAATAAATAATGATTGTGGCTTTTAACTTTTTAAGGGGGCAATTATGACAAAAATTAAAGAATTAATCTCTAAGGAAAGGTCGCAATATATAGTCTTTATTGGCTTATCCATTGTAGTTGTAGGACTGACAGGAATAGCTTATTTTTCTAACAGTCTTATTTTTCAGCGATTTATTGGCGGAATAAATCCTCTAATAGCCTCATTTTTTATTATCGTTTTGGGCTTTATTCTTTTATCTTTTCTCCTGTCCAAAGGTTGGTTTGCAATTTATAAAAAGGGGAATCTAAAAGGGCTGTTTTACTCTTCCGGACTTGCAGCACTATTTGGGTTAATCATTATCCTGGTTGATTTTAACACGCGTTTGTATCCTGCTGATTTGAACATTTTGTTTCCTGAATCTCTGTTGTTTTACCCGGCTATTGATTTTTTTGCTGAAATCCTTTTTCAAGTACTGCCCCTTACGCTAATCTTGATCATTCTGACTTCACTTTCAAAGAAAATAAGCTATAGTAAGATAACTACGAAAATAAACCATAATATGATAATGTGGGTTAGTATTTTCGCTGTCTCATTGTTGGAGCCGATTTATCAGACTATACCTCTTTTATCAGGACAATATCCCTTATGGTTTGCAGGTTTTACATTCATGCATGTGTTTTTAATTATTTTATCCCAATTAACAATTTTTAAGCGCTATGATTTTATCACAATGTATTGGTTCCGGCTCGTGTATTACATACTTTGGCATATTGTATGGGGTTATATGCGTTTAAAATTGCTTTTCCAATCTTAAAAGTTCACTTTAACTGTAATATCAATGAGAAACAAAACCGCAGATAAACGCAGATGCAACCTTATATCTGCTTTTATCTGCGATCATCTGCGGCTAATTATTCATATAAGCACATTTAAATGTTATGCTCACTTCATAAAGAGTTCATAGTTGTATGAACTCAGAGTCCAAATTCGCTGATTTTCACAAGCATATGGAATTTTATATCCCACACATTATTAGGGACTGTAAATACTGAAAGCTGCCACACTCACTATTTTCGTGCCCATTTTTGCCGATAAAAGACAAAAAACGACAAAAAAACCTCATGCACCCGCGCGGAGATACTTCGCACCTTCTGGCGCGGAGTCTGTAACTACCTTAAGAAAACGGCTCATGCTCGTATAGGGAGATAGATAGCCCGAATGTCTTCTAATTCGCTTTATAACTTGAGTAGATACGATTTTTGCATGCGCATGGATAGATTTCAGGGCAGCAGGACTTTTCGGATAGGTTCTTAATAAACGACATTGAAAAGGCATCAGTGGTAGAGGATAGACAGAAAGATGGAGCCATACACCCGACCTGATACCCTGAAACTATACTTTTTTATTTGTTCTTATTACCCGGACACAACTCAAGAATAGGACAGATACTACATCTCGGCGCAATCGGTCTGCATACATCTTGCCCGAACCTCACCAGCAGCTCGTTGATGTGCTTCCAGTGTTTTTTCGGCAGCGCCTCGCGAAGCTTCGCCTCGGTCTCCTCAGGTGTCTTCGTCATCACAAGCCCGAGTCTGTTCGAGATCCTGTGAACATGCGTATCCACAGCCACGGCATCTTTGCCAAAGCCGTAAACAAGCGTGCAGTTCGCAGTTTTCCTGCCCACGCCAGGCAGCGAGAGAAGTGTATCTATATCGTCCGGCACCCTGCCCTTGAAGTCGTTATCGATGATCCGGGCTATCTCCTTGATGCGCGGCGCCTTGATGCGATAGAACCCGACCTCGCGGATAAGCGCCTCTATGTCCCCTGCATCGGCGCTTGCGAGCGCAGCCGGGGTGCCGTATTTTGCGAACAGCTTTTCTGAGGCTCTATCAGTAACCTCATCGCGCGTGCGCTGCGATAATACGGTGGCGATAAGTACCTGGAAAGGATCGGTTGAATTGAATTTACCTGGCGGATAGCATTTTTTCAGGCGCGAAATAATCGTGTCAACGGTCATGGGGGGTATTTCGGCGTGAGGAGTAATAAAGATAATCAATTATAACTTCAATTTAATTCGAAGTTAAACATAAATTTATTAGCAGTGCAGGCTATCTATTGACCAGGTGACAGAAAATGATGAAGAAGGTAATCATTCTGATAGCCATACTGGCTGTTACTGGCGCAGTTGCTTTTAGCGGATGCATTCAATCCGGCAGTAGTACTGGTAAAGATAAGCTCTCAAACGACACGGGAATAAAATCTGATATAAAGTTCTCAGAATACGAATCATCGCAGCAATTGAAGAAATTCTCCTCTGTGAAAGAGATACGCGATTTCCTCAAAGAAAATGCTGTTCAATCCGGCGGGTACGGCATAAATACTTTTGGATCGGGAAGGAGTGACGTAATGGGTATCCCTGCTCCTATGCCGATGGTAATACCTGCGGCAACTGGTACATCAGTGACTGTACAGAAAGGAGTACCTGAATCAATCTCAGCCCCGCCCGCGGGAACATCCGATTACTCAAAAACGAACATACAGGTGGAGGGCGTTGATGAAGCTGATTTCGTGAAGAACGACGGCAAATACATCTATGTGCTGGCACAGAACAAACTTGTCATCATCGACGCGTATCCTGCCGATAAAGCAAAGACGCTTTCTACGATAACGATAGACGGCATACCCAGGGATATGTTCGTTAACGGCAACAGGCTCATCGTTTTCACCGAGGAGAACGACCAGATAATCATCTATCCTGAGTACGATTATAGACCTGTGCCAAGACCTATCCAGAAAACGACCGCACTGATATATGATATCACGGACAGGAAAAAACCGGAGAAGGTAGCGAATTACAGCATCAACGGTAATTATTTCAGTTCAAGGATGATAGGCGACTACGCTTACCTCATCGTAAAGGACTACGTTTATTATTACAACGAAGTCGTCGATGTACCTGCGATCAGGCAGGGTCCAGTAAAAATCCTCTCGCCTGATGTCTATTACTTCGATAACCCGGAGCAGAACTACGTGTTCCACACCATCGCGTCCATCAACGTGAAATCCGAAGATATCAATGCAAAATCCTTCATGATGGGCTACTCAGATAACGTGTACGTATCTGAGAACAACATCTACATAACGTACCGCAAGAACCTGCCTGTAAGGTATTATGAGGCTCTGCGCGAGGAGCGGTTCTACAAGGTCATAGTGCCGCTGCTCCCGAAGGACGCACAGGATAAAATAAATGAGATCCGGGACAGCAAGCTTGGCTCATACGAGAAGTGGGATAAGATCTCCTCTATTCTGGAAGAGACCTATAACCGCATGAGTGAAGGAGAGAAACAGGACTACACCAGGAATGTTGAGAAAGCGATCTCACAATACGAGGTAAAGCTTGCGCAGGAGAGGGAAAAGACCGTCATCCAGAAGATCAGTATTGACAGAGGGAATATAGAATATAAGACCAAAGGCGAAATCCAGGGAAGCCTCCTGAACCAGTTCTCGATGGATGAATCAGGCGATTACTTCAGGGCTGCCACCACGACCCAGTTCTGGACAAGGGGAGGCTCAGTCCAGTACAACAACGTATACGTGATGGATAAAGACCTGGGCATCACAGGAAAGCTTGAGGAGATAGCGCCTGATGAACGGATATACTCAACCCGGTTCATCGGGAACAGGCTCTACATGGTGACGTTCAAGCGGATAGATCCCCTGTTCGTCATAGACCTCTCGGACCCGAAGGAGCCCAAGGTGCTTGGCAAACTCAAGATACCGGGGTTCTCAGATTACCTGCATCCCTACGATGAGAACCACATAATCGGCGTGGGTAAGGAGACGGCTGACAATGAATGGGGCGGCGTGTCCATCAAAGGCGTTAAGCTCTCGCTGTTTGACGTTTCAGACGTGGAGAACCCCAAGCAGCTTGATATGTACGAGATAGGCAAAGCAGGCACGGATTCAGAGGCACTCCGGGACCACAAGGCATTCCTGTTCGATAAAAACAAGAACCTGCTTGTTATACCGATCAGGGAGATCACTGGAAATGAGCAGTATGATAGGAGATACGGCTACTACATGCAGAAAGTATGGCAGGGCGCATACGTATTCAATGTAACTCCAGCCGACGGGTTCAAGCTCAGGGGGAAGATATCCCACCTTGACGATTATGAGGAGCCGCAATACTACTGGAATTCACCAGGCGCGGTCAGGAGGTCGCTGTACATGGACGACGTGCTCTACACTGTCTCGGCTCGGATGGTCAAGATGAATAGCCTGAATAACATCACCGAGGTGAACAGCATCGATCTGCCTTTTGAGAAAAACCAGTACTATGAGTACGGGTGGAAATGATATGCTGGCGCCGGGCGATTCACTCCAGGCTGTTGCTGGACGACTGAGAGTACAAGGTAAAAACGTGCGCAAAGTTAGCAGAAATCACTGCGCTTTGCGCCTTATTTTTAAATTTTAAATAGACTAATCCTGAGTCTGCTGAACACCAGAGCTGAAATCAGCAAGCCATACAAACATATTTATTCAGAAAAATAACAGGGGAACTGGAATATAATGGCGGGCAGGATATGATAAAAATAAGAGCAGAGGGTATCAGGAAAGAGTTCCCCGGAAAGAGAGGAAGTGCCTGCGCAGAGGCTCTGGGCGGAATAGACCTGGAAATAAGAGATAGGGAGTTCCTTGCCATCACGGGACCGAGCGGCTGTGGGAAATCCACGTTCCTTGAGATCGTGGCAGGCTTGATAAAACCTACCTCGGGCAGCATCTACATCGATGGAAAGCCTATTTACGGTCCAGACCACGACCGCGGAATCGTCTTCCAGGGCTATGCACTGTTCCCCTGGCGGACTGTGCTGGAGAATGTGGCATACGGTCTTGAAGAAAAAGGTGTACCTGAACAAAAAAGAATGGAGATATGCAGAGAATACATCTCTCTTGTAGGGCTGTCGGGCTTTGAGGATCACTATCCCTACCAGCTAAGCGGAGGGATGAAGCAGCGCGTGGCTATAGCAAGGGCACTGGCATATGACCCCGATATCCTGTTGATGGACGAACCCTTCGCAGCGCTTGATGCGCAGACGCGGGAGGTACTGCAGGGTGAAGTGCTGCGCATCTGGGATGAGACGAAAAAGACCGTGCTCTTTGTCACACACAACATCGAAGAGGCAGTTTTCCTTGCAGACAGGATAGCTATCATGTCAGCCAGACCCGGGATAATAAAACACATAATGGAAGTGCCATTATCAAGACCGAGGTTTGAGGAGGACAGGACATCACAGGATTTCCTGAGGCTCAGGCAGGAAGCAGGAAAGCTCATTAGAGAGGAGTCGAAAAATGCCGTATAAATATCTAAAAAAGATTCTCGCGCTGATTGTTTTTCTGCTCATCTGGGAATTGCTGCCTGCTCTCGGCATAATTAACCGCACCTTCCTCTCGTCGCCTTCTGAAGTCCTTATGGCACTTGTAAGACTATCCGCATCAGGTGAGCTGTGGATGCATATGAGCATCAGCCTCAGGCGTGCTTTCGCAGGGTTCAGCCTTGCCGTAATAACAATGATACCTCTCGGATTCCTGATGGGCTGGTACAGGGGCTTTGAGGAGACCTCAGATGGTCTTGTCCAGGCATTGAGGCAGGTATCGTCACTCTCCCTTTTCCCCGTATTCCTCCTGTTCTTCGGCATCGGCGAGATATCCAAGATCGCGGTGATATTCTGGGGCACGCAGTGGCCCATACTGCTTAATACCATAAACGGCGTAAAGAGCGTCGATTCTCTGCTGATAAAATCAGCCCGCTCCATGGGTTCAAATGATTACTCTATATTCAAAAAAGTGGTCCTTCCATCTTCACTTCCCTCGATAATTACGGGTTTGCGGCTTGG
>JAPMTX010000072.1 GCA_026552855.1 Candidatus Methanoperedens sp.
GTTCCTTACCCGGATAAGGTTACGAAGCTGCAGCTCATCCAGGGGCTCACCCGATGCGAATAGAGCCGCCTCTATTATCGCCTTTTCAGCGCTCATGAAGCCTCCTGCCTGCGGATGAACAATTCGCCGAAAAGCTCTTCCTGTTCAAGCCATATCTCCTTTTTCGTTGCCAGGAATAATATCGCAAGGTATGCCATTACCTTTCCCGACCTGTCAAGAGCATTGACAAGCTCTGAGAACCTGATATGCTGCTGGTTCTCAAAAAGCTCATCTAATAAGTTCCTCATCTTCCCTACCCTGCTTTCGATATCTTCATCATGGGCTATCGAGAGCACTTCTTTCAGTGTGGCGCGGCGTTCGTCCTTTATGTTCTTGAAACGCTCAAGTCTCCGCTTCTCGATCAGTTCAGCCTTCTTTAGCTCAGTCAGCAGTTCCTCAAGCGTAACCGGTCGGCGGGACGAGCGGCGAAGAGGCAGTGCAGGTACAGGGTAATCGCTCACTTCAAGCTGCTCGAACTCATCCTCCATTATCTCCTGCGGCTCCTCGATCTCCACAAGCACGTTGGATTTCATGCGCAGCAGTATGGAAGCGTACAGTAATGTCCTGCCTGAGATACGCAGGTCAGTCTTTTCCATTTCCTCAAGCTGGCGAAGGAATTTGTCCGTGACTTCGACTATGTCGATGTTCCAGGGGTCGATCTCGCCGTTTTTCGCCATATTTACCAGGATTTCGATAGGTTCTTCCAGTATTTCCTCGACTGTTTTTACCTCAGCCTCTCCTTCGGACATATTTAATTCATATAAAGCATATAAAAGCACATAAGGGTTTTGTTATATGTGAGCCCATCCATTAATTCCCACCTTTCAAATCACATATTGTCTTCAAGGATTAAAATTCAGTTCCCCAGGGACAAAAACCTTTTGTATCATAAACCTTTTGTATCATAATACAACAATTAGGGCTCAGTACTGAACTACATGCGCATCGGAATCATCGCCATCCAGGGAAATATAGAAGAACACGTTAATGCCATGTCAAAAGCTGCAAGAAGAGCAGGTATTGAAGCAGAGATAGTGAAAATAAAACATAAGGGGATCGTACAGACATGCGATGCGCTTGTCCTCCCCGGCGGGGAGAGCACGACGCTGGGAAGACTTATGAAACGGGAAGGGATTGCAGACGAGATACAGAAAGTCGTCCTTGCGGGAGTGCCCGTCATGGGAACATGCGCCGGACTTGTACTGCTCGCCAGGCATGGGGATAAGCAGGTTGAGAGGACAAAACAGCCTCTCCTTGAACTGATGGATATCAGGGTGAACAGGAATGCCTTCGGGCGCCAGAGGGAATCGTTTGAGTGCCTTCTGGATTTTAAAGGGCTTGATTCCCCTTTTAACGCAGTGTTCATCCGCGCGCCGTGCATCACAGAATACGACAGGGATGTGGAGGTGCTCTCAGAATATGATGGTCATATAGTAGCTGCAAGGCAAAAGAACTTGCTTGCTCTCGCATTCCATCCTGAGCTAACGGATGACCTTCGGATACACCGGTATTTTTTGAAGATGCTGGGGTAAAACATTTGCGTTAAGATTAAATGTCACAAAATTTATGGGGATCAATGACCTTAAGTGGAATCCATATGGCTACCGTAACAGAACATTATGAAAAGCATCTTGGGTGGTATTATTCATGGCTGTTCGGTGATTTTAATGAAATAGTGGAAGCAAACCGCCGTTTCTTTACTGTTCAGAATCTCATCCCCGGAAAATCAAAAATTGCAATCGACCTGGGATGCGGACCCGGATTTCAGTCGATTGCCCTGGCGCAACTGGGTTTTAGCGTGTATGCATTTGATTTGAGCCGGACACTGCTGGACGAATTAATAAACAACAGCGGAAGTCTGCATATTACTCCGATAAAGGATGATATATTGACCTTTTCCTCTCATTGCCCTGAGAATGCCGAGCTGTCCGTATGTATGGGCGATACCCTGACGCATCTTGATTCCTTTGAGAAGGTCAAAAACCTGTTTGCAGATGTTTACCATTCGCTTGAGACTGGAGGGAAATTCGTTCTTACTTTCAGGGATCTGGTTTTTGAGCTAAAAGGCATAGACAGGTTTATTCAGGTTAAAAGCGACTCAGAGACCATATTTACCTGCTTCCTTGAATATGAAGCAGAGCATGTAAGGGTGAATGACATGATCTACATGAGAAGCAAGGACGGATGGAAACTGGATGTGAGCTGCTACAGAAAGCTTCGCATCCCTATGGAATGGGTAAGAAGAGAGCTTTTAGAACTTGGTTTTACGATTTGTTTATATGAGAACAATAAAGGCATGATAACTGTGATTGCAGGCAAATAAGTGATAATATGGAGAAAGAATTGAATTTCCCTGTATGGCAATATGATGAAATGCAACAGGTCGGCACTGACTATACGGACGAGGTACAGGTGGAAGCCTATGACCGGCAAATGCAAAAATTAAGGGATGTTAATGAAGAAACAGAAGCCATCATCAAGTCCATAGATCTTAAAAGAAACGATACTATCATCGAGATAGGGACAGGAACAGGAAGTTTCGCAATAGAGGCCGCTCAACATTGTGGAAAAGTCATTGCCATCGATGTTTCACCAAGGATGCTTGAATTTGCACAACAAAAAGCCCGGATGATGGGGGTAACCAATGTTGAATTTGATCATTCGGG
>JAPMTX010000070.1 GCA_026552855.1 Candidatus Methanoperedens sp.
TCTCAAGCGGCAGATCCGACGGCAGGTAGAACATATAATAAGTCAGGGGATTCGAGCTGTTGTTGGGCAGTATGAACTGGAAATAGTAGCTTGTGCCGTCGTACCCGCGCACCGGAGCGCTGCCTATCGGAACTGCGAATACTGCGGTGCCGTTGGTATCTTCGAGCAGCCCTTCCTTGAAATAGTTGAACTGGGGGCTGCTGTCCACATACGTATAAAGGGTGGGCACACCTGTAAGCACCGCTCCCCCTGTATACGGGATGCGGTATGACGACGTCAGGGTGAACGTGTTCGTGCCGGATTCGTCAATCTGCCCCGTGATCGCATCAATAGATGAGATGTTGCCTGCCCTCAGGTCCGTCAGTACAGGAGGAAGCGGGGATGTTGTTATCAGCAGGTAATCGCCCTCCCGTATGCTGTTTGCGCCCAGTTCCAGGCTTCGGATAGTGTTTATGCCTATCCCTGATTCGCTGAAATTGTAGTTATAACTGGCATTGCTGTAGTTATAGCTGGAATTCAGGACCGGCGAGGTATTGCTTGTGATAACGCTGTAATATCCCTGCCAGTAGCTGGTGTAGTTATAAAAAATAACGAAATTTGTGCGGGTTACCAATCCCCCCCTGCCTGTATACCCCGCCTCGGCAAGTCCTGAGTACATGATGGCAGCGATTAACAACAGTACCACTGATGTGCCTGCGGTTTTGCTGTTAATCATCTGCAATCCGGGAATTACCTTTTAACTTTTTACATACTTTTATGGGGCTTCTTTCCCGCACCTGGGACAGAATTTTGCGTCCCCGGGCAGCCCCTCGCCGCAATTAGCGCACGGTATGTCCTTACTATTGTTCCTGCTCCTGTGCCATATTACTGCTCCTGAGAGTACAACAGCGGAGGCAAGGGCGATCATTATCGCTGTCCTGTCCCCGGATTTTTTTAAAGGCATGGTATTATCCAGGCTTTTAATAAGGAGATTGGGACGTTCACCGTATGCGACATGCACCTTAGCCTGCGGGTTATCTGCAAGGTCGGCTGATGTCAGCTCAACCCTCCCTGAGGCTTCCGATCTTTCCCCTGCGGCTGCGGGAAGCGCATTCCCAAGGCGAACAACCTCTTCCTTTCCTCCTATCAGCAGCGTAACTGAAGGGCTTGCATAGACAGGCACTTTGCCCGTATTCTCGACAGTGAGTTTGATCCTCTGTGTCCCTGTATCGTATCTCAGGTCTGAGACCTTTATTTCCGAGCTGTCCTGTACTGAGATAATGCTAACTCCGAGTTCTTTTTTCAGAAGCAGGTTCAGCGATCCCTCTGCTTCTCCGAACTCTGCAGATACCTGTACAGTTATGTTGCTGCGCCTTGCATAATCCGTCAGGTCGGCATTATATGCGATACCGGATTCGCTTTCAGCATCAATATACCTGACTGCCTCATCGCCCACGGTCAGCACTCTCTGCCCGTCAGCGAATATGCCTGCAGATGATTTTAAGAACTCCCCCATCTTCGCGTCGTTGCGGTAGATTATCTCAAGCTGCTTTGTGGCTTCGTTATACTGCGCCTTGATTATATCCAGAGTAAGCTCGTACCTGGGCAGGTAGAATTTGTCAAGCTCCTCGACAAGCGCCGTCCCGCCAGTGGTCTTCCTTCCCTGCCCGAACTTTATCATCACCCTTATCCCGGTCTCATCCTTTAGCTCCTTTGCAGCGCCTGTGAGGTCGTTGCCCAGAAGTGTGGCATACTTGATTTCCGAACCCTTCAGATACTCTACTGCACGGGGCGGAACTGTATCAACGCCTGTGAACATCACGGGATATTCACCCGACATCAGGGTCGCTTCTATGAAATCCCCGTTAGTCAGGATTATATCTTTTGAAGGAGAGAGTTCCATGTATTTTTTTATGATAGCTATGTTATCGTCGAACCTGTTCCCGTTATTTATTTTTTCAGGATTGAACCCGCCGAGCCTCTCGCTCACAGATCTATCCACACGACCGTAAATCAATACGTTCTCCACCTTTCTGCCGCTTAAGAACCCGTATACTTCATCGATATTGTCGCGGTCTGCGAACAGCACCCACGACCCTGATCTAACAGCGTACGGTGCAACCGAGATAGCATTGTAACCGTACTCATCGTCCATCACTATGAACTTATTAACATCGAGTCTCTTTGCCAGTTCCAGGTTCAATTTCCTTCCGCCTGCGGATTTTATTACTTCAGTCACCCTGTAGCCTGAAGACTCAAGAGTGCCCTTATAGCCTGCAAGGTACGGAACAGTATCTGATTCCACAAGCCTGATATCCAGCCCCTTGTTAATATACTGCGGAAGCTCGCGAGCATGCGTTTCACTTATGGTGAAATAATACGGTGTTTTCTCAAGGTTCGAGTACATTACGGAGGAGTATACATCCACCCAGTCCGCAGAATTCACAACGGTCTGCTGTGCATTCGCGGTGCCAGGGGAGAGCAGAATCAATAAAGTCGCAACGAAAGTCACAAATTTTGTCATTTTACACCCACCTCTTTTTAATAATATTTTATAAAACTGGAATAAGCGAGTAACTTATTCCAGTTCATTTCACGTTTTATATCAGCTCCACGTAGAAGTAGTATGTTTCCGTGCCGCTGGCTTCGTTCTCAGGAACGATCATCTGGAAATCTTTCTGTGTGCCGTCAAACGCCTCTCCTGCAGGGCTGAGTATGCCCGCGAATACGTAGTTCCCTTCGGACGGCGCGGTAGAGTCTGCCAAAGCAACTGTCCACCATGTCGGGCTTCTTGCTAAATTATATGTCCGGGTTCCAGTATTTGAGCCGCCATTGATCGATTTTCCGTTGACAATGAGTGCTGCCGGATCGCCTGTGAAAGTATTTGTCGCGCTGTCGGAATTGCCTGCCGTGAAACTGAAATCAGAGTCTATGTTGGCGCCGGTCCTTGCCGCAAGGTTATCCCAGGCTGTGAAGTTCATTACGCTCTGCTGCGTCGCATAAACGGCGCCGGATAATGTGCTTACGGTCCAGTTGAACATGCTTCCGCTGGATGAATTGCCAAGTATGATCTTACCCGTCACATTACCGTAATACGCCTGCCACTTGCTTGTCTGTGTCAGGGTGTTTATGAAATCTATGTTCGTGATGTTGCCGCCTCTTGCAGGGGCACTTCCTGCCGACGGATTGTACGTTGTATTTGAGTTATTGGTCGGTGTCTGACCCGCAGGTACAGCACCAGCCGGAAGTACTATAAGAAATGTCAATAGCATCCATATAGCTAACAAAACCGTTGTTCCTTTCATGTTATCTCCTCCGAGTATATGTGTCGTAAAGCTCTGTGAGCCATGACATTAAGAACCACCCGCTGGTCATCTCAATTCCTCATAGTAATCGACTTTACCGCTTACTGCATCGCGCATCGCCTGCGGAACAGCGATCTCATAATCATGGTAGGCATCCACCATACCTGTATTCGAGCGGTGTATTTTTGCTAAGAGAACAAGGTCTTCAGTGCCGGTGTACTCATCCCCGGCAGCATCGCTTGTATCCCATAATATCCCTGTTATGAAATCTGCGCCTGCTATGTTCGCGGTATTCGTCATACTGGTGCTGTTCACCACAGGAACCCCGTTAATCGCTCTTCCCTGGACAAGGACGTTATCGAGCGCAGCCACTGCATTTGTCCCGTCGGTACTGAATAAAGTGGAGATGTTGTTATTTGTAAAGCCTGTGGCATTGTTATCCGGCGGCTGCAGGTTCAGGGCATTATCAGCATCAAGAAAATCGGATGTGCCCCTGGTTGCGCTATCCTTCCTGTAGCCAAGAGCCCATAAGGCACTCCAGTTTATCGATGCTCCTTCTTTTACGATAAAAACATATCCTATATCCCCGGATGTCGCGTTGTTCCAGCTCCAGCTGCTGAGGTTTGTGCTTGCAGCCAGTATAATGTTCCCAGTGATATTCCCGTAATATTTCTGCCAGGCTGAGACGTTTATTAACTTTGAGGCGTTGTTGTTGTCTCTGTATGAATCCAGGGTATCGTTTTGCGGGTCCACTCTTACCGTTATGTTGTGCGTTCCTGAAAGGGTCGTCCAGTAGCCTGTGGCGTTGGCGCTCTCCCCAGCGGCTATATCAGCCATAGGGGTACTATAGAACTCCGCATTACCGTCGTAGAACAGCACATTGAATGTACCTGAGCCTGAAACCCCCTGGTTAAAGATGGCAGCGTTGATGGTGAGGTTGATACTTTCCTTCGCCTCTCCAGCCTCTGCAACCTCGGATCGCTGCCCAGCCGAGTAAACGAACGTTATGTTCTCATGCGTCAGGTTCAGGTTGGATTCTACATTGTTGTATGCGTATTTGACCTCATTTCCGAACCGAAATTCAAGGGTATGTCTGCCTGCTGTCAGTACCCTGTCAGAGATCTTTCCCTCATCCGTGCAGTTCCATCCTGGATAGGCTGCCGAGGCGCCGTCATATGTTGCATTCACCAGGGCTGTCCCGCACCACAATTCTATAAAAATAAGGTCCCTGCCGAACCCGGTCCCGTTCACAGGGGTTATTATCAGATCTGCAGTTCCGCTCGTGTTAAAGCTGACGTTCCAGTTCCCGCCAACAGTCGGATACGATTGCACGTTGATTATTGTTATTCCCGCCTCAACCTCATAGACCTGGGTTGACAGCCTGGGCACAGTCCACTGGAGCTTATCCACAAGACCGCTTCCGCTGGTATCCTGGAACGAGAGGTTATATGCCGGGTCATCGGTAATATCAACCCTTGTTCCGTTATTGAGCCAGAAAAGCCTGATATCGCCTCTTTTTGCTCCTGTGATATTGGTGAAAGCTGTCACGTTATGGTAATGAACCGAAGCCCTGCTTTCCACGATAACTCTCTTCACACCCACTCTGGTGCTTTGCTCGATTAATTGAGCCGGAGGCGTTCTGTATTTGATTATTTTCCCGCCTGTTGAAAGCGTCCACCGTACCGGTTTATTGATAACAGCCGGTTCCTGTACAGCAAGGGTAACATTCGCGCCTGCATCATCTGAGCGGTTTGCGCCTAATTCCGAATATAGTTCTACATCTTCTGCATCCTGCGGGATCAGGCTGGCTATATCAGGATTTGAAGAAATATTATGAACTGTTATCTCACCGTCATCCTCTTCCTTAGCCACAGCCAGCAGGAATGACGTGATCGAGAATATCTGGATAATGACCATAAACACTGTCAGGTACCACACGGTAATTTTACAATCAGTATATCGTAAGAAATCCCCTGTTCTGATCAGCATTTTTACAATCTCTTGCTTAATTCATATTTTTCTTTTAAAAGTAGGGCTACACACGGGTATAATAACGAGTGTGAAAATGGTGTGAAATACAGGCTTATAACAGCGTATTTTAAACCATGATATTACCATTATGTACCCAATGGATGTAACTATCATTAGCGAAGATGATGTAATAGGTATAGGTTTGTATTACACGAAAACCCCGGGAATCGGGGGGCGTATACGCCAGGAGATGGACGATTTCTGCGTTGAGGAGCTGACTAACAGGGTTGAGACGGAAAAAGGCAGTTACCTGATAGTAGAGCTGACAAAAAGGAACTGGGATACGCACCGCCTCATCCGGGAGCTCTCGCGCATACTCCGGGTGAGCCAGGACAGGTTCGGCTGGGCAGGTACAAAGGATAAGCGCGCGTTAACAAAGCAGAGGATAAGCATCTGGGATATGAGCGAAGAGGAGCTTTCAAGGGTGAGGTTAAAGGACGTGGAGCTAAAACCGGTTGGGCGCTCGAACAAGAAAATAAGCCTTGGCGATCTATGGGGAAACCGGTTTAAGATAACGGTGAGGGATATCGGGCTATCGCAGGAGGAGGCGCTTTCGCGGGTAAAAGCCATAAGTCAGGAGCTTGAGAGGGGCGCACCCAATTTCTTCGGCGTCCAGAGGTTCGGGGAGAACCGACCTGTGACGCATGTCGTGGGTGAGGCTATCGCGCGCGGGAATTTCAGGGAGGCAGCGCTTACATATATCGCAAGACCTTTCCCGGGTGAGCCTGAGAAGATACAAAAAGCACGGCAGTACGTGCTGGATACTGGCGATTTCAGGGAGGGATTGAAGAAATATCCAATCCGCCTCCAGTTCGAGAGGGCTATGATGAACTACCTTATCGTCCACTCCGACGATTATACGGGAGCTTTCAGGGTGTTATCGCCGAATTTACAGAAGATGTTCCTTCATGCCTACCAGTCATACATCTTCAACAGGATACTGAGCCGGCGCATCCTGATGGGTCTTTCGATACATGAGGCTTATACGGGGGACATCGTATGCTTTAAGAATGAGATGGGTTTGCCTGATACTTCCCGCCTGCAGAAGGTAACTGCGGATAACCTGGATGGGATAAATAACCTTATAAAAAGGGGGCGGGCGTTCGTCACTGCGCCTCTTGTGGGGTATGACACGCAGTTTGCAGAGGGCAAGCCGGGCGAGATTGAAAAAGATATAGTAAAAGAGCTTAACATTGATCTTGAGGGTTTCAGAGTACCTGCAATGCCAGGGTTGGCTTCAAAAGGATTGAGGAGGGAAATAATACTGCCATTTAAGCCTGAATATAGCACTGGGGAGGATGAGATCAATGCGGGGAAGACAAAGGTTGTGCTTGAATTCTCTTTACCGAAAGGGAGCTATGCGACCACTATTTTGAGAGAGTCTACGAAGAATTAACCTTATCATCTCTCCCGCCAAAAAACAGTGAAAAATATGTTCACAATAATCACAGGCGCCCAGTTCGGAGACGAGGGCAAAGGCAAGATCGTGGATATGATGGCATCGCAGTACGATATCGTGGCGCGCTTCCAGGGCGGGGACAACGCGGGACATACCGTTGTCGCAGAAGGTAAGACCTACAAGCTGCATCTCATCCCATCAGGCGTGCTTTTCGACGCCCGCCTCCTTATCGGTCCCGGCACCGTGATGAACCCGAAGATACTGATGGAAGAGATTGCCATGCTGGCTGAGAACGGCACTACCGTAAAGCCGGACAAGCTGGGAATAGATGCCAAGACCAGCATCATAATGCCCTACCATATAGCGCTCGACAGCCTGCGGGAATCAAAGCGCGCCGTGAAAATAGGCACTACGAACAGGGGAATAGGTTTTGCCTATATCGATAAAGTGGGACGCGACGAGATACAGATGGCTGATATAGCTGACAGGAACCGCTTCCTGAAGCGGCTTGAGGAGATAGCGCCGCAGAAAGAGGCTGCGATAAGGGATTTAGGCGGCGACCTGAGTATCGCGAGGTCGGGAATTGAAGAGTACATAGAGATCGGAAAAAAATTGAAGCCCTACATCACCGATGTATCACGGGAAATAAACCTGGCGCTGAAGGAAGGGAAAAAAGTGCTCGCAGAAGGGGCGCAGGGGTCACATCTTGATATAATTCATGGCACCCAGAAGTTCGTCACGTCTTCCAGCACGGTGGCTGGCTCTGCCTGTTCTGCACTCGGAGTCGGTCCGACAAAGGTGGATAAGGTAATAGGGGTCGTTAAAGCGTATATCACGCGTGTGGGGGAGGGACCGCTTCCCACGGAGCAGAAGAACGCAGTGGGCGAACACCTGCGCGGGAAAGGAGGGGAGTTCGGAACGACCACGGGACGCCCCAGGAGATGCGGATGGTTCGACCTTCCGCTTGCAAGGAAATCCATCGACCTTAACGGATATACGGGCATGGCTCTGACCAAGCTCGATGTACTCACAGGGCTTGACCCGGTAAAGGTATGCACAGGGTACGAACTGGACGGAAAGATAATAGATTATCCTCCTGAGCTCTCGGATGAGTTAGCCAGGTGTAAACCCGTTTACACAGAGCTTCCAGGATGGGATGAGGATATCTCAAGCAGGGAAAACCTGAGAGAGCTTCCTGAGAATGCAAAAGAGTATATTGGACTGCTTGAGCAACTGATGGGTGTTGGGATAGAATATATCTCTGTGGGACCTGGCAGGCAGCAGACCTTTACGAATTAACCCAGATTTATTACTTCTTCAACCTTATACTCGACCGGCTGGTACCCTGTGACCTGCAGCCGCAGGGTTACATTGGTATTATTGATATAATGCTGTCTTGAATTTGAGAACTGATAGTTGTTGCCCCCTCCTTCAAGAGTGAACGACCTTTCTTCAAGAACCTGTCCGCCGCTTATTATCTGCGCGTTTATCTGAAGATTAGTGTTCACCTGGTTGTAGATCTCAACTTTAAGTGACCGAAGCTCATACCCTTTATCGCCCCAGTACACCGGTCTTACCATCCGTGCTATCACATAGATGTAGTTGGGCGGCAGTTGTTTTTCAGCGGGCGTTACCAGCGGCGTTGGCGTCGCAGTTGCTATTGTTGTAGTTTCGGCGGTAGGTACCGGGGTCGGTGCTGGTAAAAGCTGCTCTTTTTCTTTTGTTGATTGCATACATCCGCTGGTCGCTAATATCACGATTCCCAGAATTATAAGTGTAATTTTTCTGTTCATGGTTACCGCCTGCTCAGGCTGCTGTAACAGACGATTATCAGTAATAAATCCTTCGATTTATCAGGAAAAGATATATCAGGAAAAAGATATTTCATTGTAAAGACGAGAAAAAACGATTTGAGACAGGATCAGAAAGCAAAGCATTTATGGAATGAAAATCAAAATTAAGAAGGGGCATCATGGAAAAATCAGTGCGGCTAAAAGTGATAGAAGCAGACCAGAGAGATGTCGGCAAAGGGATTGTACGGATAGATGAGAAGTACCGCAATGCCATCGGCGTAAATATTTTTGATGTGGTTGAACTGAAGGGTGAACGCGTGACTTCAGCAGTCGTGGGAAGGTCTTATCCCCAGGACGAGGGGCTCGATGTAGTTAGAATGGACGGGCTGATACGCACGAACGCAAAAACAAGCATTGGGGAATATGTCGAGATCAGCAAAGCAGAATGGAAAGAGGCAAAAAAGGTCACCTTGGCTCCTGTGATACAGAACATCCACATTTATGCACCCAGCGAAAGCCTGCGTGCTATTTTTTATAACAGGACGGTCTCAAAAGGCGACATCATCTCGACCACGAACGTGCGCAAACCCAGGGAACCGTTCGGTCGCGACGTGATGGTAGAGCACATATTCGAGGGAATGTTCCCCTCCTTCGGTCTTGGCGAGATAAAGCTCCAGGTCGTTTCGACTACACCTTCAGGCATAGTCAAGATAACCGATATGACAGAGATGGAACTCTTACCAGAGGCTGCGGAGATGGAGCGGGAGATCCCTGAAGTCATGTACGAGGACCTGGGAGGGATAAAGCCCGCGATCATAAAAATAAGGGAGATAATCGAACTGCCCCTGAAGCACCCTGAGCTTTTCAACAGGCTCGGCATCGACGCGCCAAGAGGGGTGCTGCTCCATGGTCCTCCGGGCACGGGGAAGACCATGCTCGCCAAGGCTGTGGCGAACGAGAGCGATGCCTATTTTATTACCATCAACGGACCTGAGATAATGTCAAAATACTACGGGGAGAGCGAGCACAAGCTGCGCGAGGCTTTCGAGGAGGCTGAGAAAAATACTCCTGCGATCATATTTGTCGATGAAATAGATAGCATAGCCCCGAAGCGGGCTGAGGTCACGGGCGAGGTGGAACGGCGCGTGGTCGCACAGCTCCTGTCCCTCATGGACGGCTTAAAGACGAGAAAGAACGTGATAGTGATAGGAGCCACGAACCGCCCGGAGGCTCTGGATATGGCGCTTCGCCGCCCGGGCAGGTTTGACCGCGAGATAGAGCTGCGCGTTCCAGACCGGGAGGGCAGAAGGGAGATATTCCAGATCCATACCCGCGGGATGCCTCTGGCTGAGGATGTGAACCTGGACGACCTGGCTGACCGCACGTACGGGTTCGTGGGCGCGGATATAGCTGCAATGTGCCGCGAGGCTGCGATGAACTCCCTGCGCCGGATCCTGCCCGAAATTGATCTTGAGCAGAAAGAGATACCGAAAGAGACACTTGATAAACTCATCGTGACGCGCTCGGATTTCGAGAGCGTGATGAAAGAGATCCAGCCGTCTGCGATGCGGGAGATATTGTTCGAGGTGCCGAACGTGACATGGGAGGACGTGGGAGGGCTTGAGAGCGTGAAATCCTTACTTGCGGAGGCTGTGGAGTGGCCTCTCCGCTATGGGGAATCCTTCCGCAGGATCGGGGTTGAGGCTCCGAAAGGCGTACTTTTGTACGGACCTCCGGGTACAGGGAAGACGCTCCTTGCAAAAGCCATTGCGAATGAAAGCGAAGCCAATTTTATAACAGTCAAAGGCAGCGATATACTTTCTAAATGGTACGGCGAATCCGAGAAGCACATAGCTGAGGTCTTCAAGAAGGCGCGCCAGGTCGCACCTGCGATAATATTCCTGGACGAGCTTGATGCGCTTGCTCCTGTCAGGGGGGCTGCACTCGGCGAGCCGCATGTGACAGAGAGGATAGTAAATGAGCTTCTCTCTGAGCTTGATGGTCTTGAGGAGCTACGCGGCGTTGTTGTTATCGGAGCCACAAACAGACCTGATATCATCGACCCTGCGCTTCTTCGCCCTGGCAGGTTCGATGAGATGATCCTTGTACCAGTGCCTGATGCGAAGACAAGGCTTGAGGTATTCAGGGTGCATACGAGGAAAATGTCGCTGGCTGCGGATGTCAACCTGGATGAGCTTGTCAGGCTCACGGACGATTTTACCGGTGCGGATATAGCCGCGGTGTGCAAGAAAGCAGGGCGGTTCGCCATGCGCGAGGATATTAACGCAACGAGCGTCAGGCAGAAGCATTTCCTGGCGGCTATAAATGATACAGGTCCGTCTGTCACGTCTGATGTCATGGTGTATTACGAGCAGATCAAGAACGAACTGAGAAAGAGGCGTGCGAAGCAGATAGAGAGCAGACCGGAGATGTATGCATAAGTGCTATAGCAGGATTCTTAAATAATCGCAAGAAATCCTAAAATAAAAACCACAGAGAGCACAGAGGACACAGAGGAACGCGATAACTCTCCGCGCTCTCTGTGTCCTCTGCGGTTGATTATCCCGGACGGGGCTTATTTATGATAAAAGAAGGAGTGCTTTTCGACCAGCTCCCTGAGAACAGGGCAAGGTGCAATGTATGTGAGCACAGGTGCAGGATAGCCGAAGGTAAGCTCGGATTCTGCGGAACGCGGAAGAACATCAACGGGAAAGTCCATACCATCATCTACAATACCATCTCAAGCGAAGCCGTTGACCCGATCGAGAAAAAGCCGCTCTACCATTTCCTGCCAGGCACGCTCTCCTATTCCCTGGGCAGCATCGGGTGCAATTTCAGGTGCGAGCACTGCCAGAACTGGAATATCTCGCAGATAAGGCTTGAGCAGGCATATACGATGGAGATAACGCCGCAGGAGGCGGTAAGACACGCCCTTGAGGAGGGTTGCAAATCTATCTCATGGACGTACAACGAGCCTGCGATATGGCATGAGTACACGTACGATAGCGCGGTACTTGCGAAAAAAGCGGGGCTGAAGACCGTTTATGTGACCAATGGCTATATCACGCCCGAAGCGCTGCGCCGCATCGCGCCCTACCTTGACGCCTACCGGGTGGATATCAAATCGTTCTCAGATAGTTTCTACAGAGAGGTATGCAGCGCAAGGCTTGCTCCCGTACTGGCTTCCACGAAGCTGGCAAAGGAGCTTGGTATGCATGTTGAGACCATAACGCTCATAATACCGGGCAGGAACGATTCGAAGGAGGAGATAACCCAACTGGTGAAGTGGGTGCATGATAACGTCGGCGTCGATACCCCGATGCATTTCACGCGCTTTCATCCCATGTACCAGATGACCGACGTTTACCCCACGCCTGTCGAGACGCTTGAGATGGCGCACGATATCGCGAAAAAGGAAGGGATGAGGTTCGTTTACCTGGGGAACGTGCCCGGGCATAAGTATGAGAACACGTACTGTCCCAGGTGCAATGAGCTGCTGATTGACCGCACGGGGTTTGCTATAAGCGAGTACAATATTAAGGATGGGAAGTGCCCGAAATGCGGGGAAAAGATAGCGATTGTGAGATAGAACAGGTGAAGTAATATGTATCGTTTCCTTGTTGTAATCGAAAAAGCAAATAATAACTACTCGGCATATTCGCCGGATTTACCGGGATGTGTGGCTGCAGGTACTACCCGCGAAGAAGCTGAAAAGAATATGTATGAAGCCATTGAAATGCATATACAGGGACTATTGGAAGATAAATTGCCTATTCCAGAATCAAAATCATTTGCAGAGTATATAGCTGTTGCTGAAAAATCAAGTATAGAGCAGACAGCTTAATATCAACTTTGCAAAGTAACTTAAGCCGTCACATTTATTTTTTCTTTTGATTCCTGCGCCTGAATAAAAAGACAGTATCCAAAATATCGAAAGAAGCGCTGAACCTTCAAGCGTCCACGAGTGATTGCCTCCGCCCAGTGCGGAGTCCGTGAACGCGACGCATCGCTCCATATTCGCTATATAAAGGAGGGAAATGCCCAAAGGTGTGGGAAAAGATAGCGATTGTGAGGTGAAGTTTCTCTCATACAATTTTAATGCGTTAGGATTAAATAATAATACTTTCAATAATTTAATGAATGGAATATCTTTACTCTATCGCTAAGAAAGTCAGATCTGCTGGAGATTTGACACAAAATGAGAATCTTCTTACAGGGATTTTTGTATGGGTTATAGAACGGTATCCACATTTACTGTCAAAAATAATTGAAGGATGCAATTTTTTTGGGCAGTCTGACAAGTTTAATAAATTCTCATTGGAATTTGAGAAAAACGATCTACAATTATATTGTATGGATTGTCCTCTAGATGGATCGACAAAATTTGGTCGACTTGATGCTGTTTTCAAGGGAGAAAACTTTGCATTAGGCATAGAAAACAAAGTTGTAAGGATTGGACCAAACTCTTTACACGACCAAATTGACAGATATTGTCTATCTATGAAACGGAATTTTTCCTCCAAATGGTTGATGCTTGTAATAACTCCTGATTCCGAGATAGATGCGCAACAAGAACTTGAATCTTTAGGAAATACTTACCCTGGTCAAGTATGCTGGATATCTTGGCAAAAAATATGGACGCTAATAAAAGATAGTATTAACTTCCCATTTTCCGCACCCTCTGATTTAAAATCCTGTTAAC
Source organism: Candidatus Methanoperedens sp. (assembly GCA_026552855.1). Classification (GTDB taxonomy): domain Archaea; phylum Halobacteriota; class Methanosarcinia; order Methanosarcinales; family Methanoperedenaceae; genus Methanoperedens. The sequence goes on from JAPMTX010000070.1 coordinate 13,210, forward strand.
ATTATTCAGTACCACAAATATTAAGAGGAAGAAAGACAAAAACCCCTAAAAAACACGTAAATGGACAATAATATAG
>JAPMTX010000149.1 GCA_026552855.1 Candidatus Methanoperedens sp.
CCGACAGCCTGAACATAGACGGCTCCTCCCCTCCCGGCGTGTTCGTGGGGAGGATAGGATACCCGTACGTATCCGTAGGTCCGCTCATTCCCCCGTCCCACGGCGATACGGCTCTTCTTGATACGCCTGAGATGTGGATCGGGAAAAGTATAGATGATATCGTGGACTTCCGCTCGCAGCTTGTAAGAGGAAAACACCTTGTCCACATAAGGGACCTTGAGAGCAGCCGCATCATTGAAGCCACAAGGGAGATGGCGCTGTGCTCATCCCCCATCGACGTGGAGGCTGAGTTCCTGAAAAAACCAAGTGCAAGACTTATGCTCGACGATGAGGTGCAGCCCTTCGGACCGACAGCGCCGCTAAAGAAAATCGATGTGGGGAATACAAAGTTTGACCAGAGGATGGAGAAAGCGTACAACGACACAGACCTCAGGGCAAAGGAAGCAGTGCTTTCACTTTTCAAGAACGGCACCCTGGTCTCAAGCATCCAGAAAGCCTTCAGCGTGGGAGCCTTCGGGGAGGGAAAGGCACGCCGTTTCGTACCAACGCGGTGGAGCATCACAGCAGTTGACAGCATGGTATCGGCAGACCTGATGGTGAAAATGAAGGATTTCCAGTTAATAAATGAATACCTGGTCTTTGAATCCTGGCAACTGGATAACAGGTTCGTTGTGCTCATGATTCCGCGCGCCTGGAGCTACGAGCTTATCGAGGCATGGTATCCCAATACGGTCTGGAACCCGTTCGGGAAGGAAGTGGCGATAATGTCCTCCTCGGAGGGCTATGAAGGAAGGACGACGTACGCTGAGATTGGCGGGTGCTACTATGCTGCGCAGCTTGCGGTGAATGAATACCTCGTAAAAGAGAGAAGGCAGGCGCGCGTGGTGATATTGAGGGAGGCGCATCCCGGCTATATCATGCCTGTCGGAGTGTGGAACGTAAGGGAGAACGTGAGGGCTGCGCTGAAAACTGCACCCAGGAAGTTCCAGACGCTGAACGAGGCTTTTGAGTACATCTCCACAAGGCTTGTCATCCCGAAGGAGCGGTGGATAAAAGAGAGCGCTGTATTGAAGGACACGCTGTTCCAGCGGGGGCTTGAGGATTTCTTCTGCAGGTAAAATGATCAAAGAGATAAAAGTAAAAACAGCGCTTTCCCCTTCGCAGCTTCCGGGTCTTGATTACGCCCTCAATCCCTACAGGGGCTGCGGGCACGCCTGTATCTACTGCTACGCGCCATCCGTTATCCACTGGGATAAAGGAAAATGGGGCGATGCGATAGAGGCAAAAGTAAACCTGCCGCGCATCCTGTCAAAAGAACTCAGAATAAAAAAGAAAGGTATTGTAGGGCTCGGCACTGTGACAGACCCGTACCAGCCAGCCGAGAAAAAATATGAGATAACGCGCAGGTGCCTTGAACTCCTGCTGATGCACGACTTCCCTGTGTGCATACAGACAAAATCCTCACTCGTCCTGAGGGACATGGATTTGCTGAAGAGGTTTTCAAATATCGAGGTGGGCATTACGCTTACAACCCTCGATGACAGCGTGAGGGAGAAAATGGAACCAGGCGCATCCTCAGTTCAGGAGAGGCTCCGTACACTTGAGGAGCTTGGGAAGAACGGCATCAATACATGGGTTTTTCTCGGACCCGTGATGCCGTATATCACCGAGGATGAGGCGTTGGTAGATGCCATCGCTGCCGTTAAGCCAAAGTATGTGCTCGTGGACAGATTGAGATTAAAAGAAGGGGTATGGGACTGCGTTACTGCGTTCATCCGTGAATTTGATCTGCAGTTGCTTCCTGAATATGACAGGATTTTCCTGAAAGGTGAAGGCTATTATGCTGAGGTTTTTGAGAGGATGATCAGGAGGTGCGAGGAGAAAAAGCTCAGGTGTGAAGTAAATAAGATAGGATAACTACTTTTAATAACCATCGGTCGATGAAAATTAATTTATATCAGAAAAACCATGGGTGTGCCTATGGGTGCTAAAAACGGTATTGTGAACGGCAATATTCTCACTATTGCTGGCGGTATGCTTTCTATCCTGAGCGTCTTTCTTCCCTGGTACTCGGCGAGCGCCAGCGCGGCAGGTGTGACATCCAGCATATCGGTGAACGGTCTGGGATGGAAGAGCGGAAGCGGAATACTGCTCATGCTTGTGAGCGGGAAAGTGGACTGGGATTTCCAGGGGATAGGCGTACTTGCGCTCGGCATCGCATGCATAGCAGTCGCGGTGTTCCTGCGCGAGAAACTGCAGAGCCTTGCAATGTTCGCCTGCGGTATACTTATAATCGGCGGCGGGGTAGTCAACCTTCAGAGCATTGGCAAGTTCTCAGGCGAGTTCCTCGGAGCGACTATGGAATCAGGCGTCGGGTACGGGCTTTACGTGGTCGTGCTCGCTGGCGCTGTGGCAGCTTCAGGAGGGCTTCTTACCTGGAGGAATCTGACTACCAAATAAACTTATTACCCACCTTGCGCATAGTGGGGGTCATGATTGTTTCGATGACCCTTGAACTCAAGGATATCCCGGGGCAGCTGGTTCTGGCGCTTTCGCCGATATCAGAGCTTCACGGGAATATTATGAGCGTGGTACATCAGCACGAAGAGAAAACCCCCAGAGGAACAATCCCTGTCCAGATAACTTTCGAGATCGACCAGCATGCTCTCAACGAGCTTATCGAACGGCTTGAGAATAGCGGCGTCAGGGTTGCAAGAGTAGGGGAAGAAAGGCTCCGGTCTTCGGTCTCTGTTGTTCTTATAGGGCATATCATACACTCGGATATCGGGGATACTATCGAAAGGATAGACTCCACGGGTTTTGCGGAAGTCGTAGACCTGTCGCTTTCCATGCCTGCAATAGAGAAGACCTCCTCAGCCTACCTTGTGATAAACGCAATAGGGGAGAAGGAATTAAAAAAAGCGCTTGAGATCCTGAGGGGTGTTGCAGAGAAAAAGGACCTGCTTATGATAGAGCCTATCAGGCTTAACTCGGAGGCAGCATGAAGACGGTCAGGCTGTCGATCATAGGTTTTGGCGCCGTAGGTCAGGGTGTGGCGCAGTCTATCCTGTCAAAGCATGATTACCTCCATAAACACGGCATCGACCTGCGCGTCGTTGGAATATCGGACTCAGGCGGCTGCGAGGTGGATACAGGAGGAATAGACCTTAAAAAAGTCATAGCCAGGAAGAAACAAACAGGCACGGTTGCAGCAGATAGCGAGAGAGACTTTGATTTGATCAGCGATGTGGAGCATGATATCGTCGTAGAAGCCACTCCCACGAACATAAAGGACGGCGAGCCCGGGCTTGGTAATATGCTTTCGGCTTTTCAGTCGGGAAAGCATGTCGTCACATCCAATAAAGGTCCGCTGGCGCTTTGTTTTGCGGAGTTGAAGGAGGCTGCCGAGGATAACGGCGTGCTGTTCAGGTACGAAGCGACCGTGGGCGGAGCTATTCCCATATTCAACCTGATCCATGAGGCACTGGCTGGAAATAAGGTCATAGGGATCGAGGGCATACTCAACGGGACCACCAACTACATACTTACAAGAATGGCAGAGGAGAGACTTCCGTACGAGCTTGTGCTGAAAGAGGCTCAGGAACTGGGAATAGCTGAAGCAGACCCTACTTATGATGTCGAAGGGATAGATTCAGCCTGCAAGCTGGTGATACTGGCGAACTCCATCTTCGGGCAGTGCGCCACGTACCGCGACGTGGACGTTACAGGTATAACGAAGATCACGCCAGAGGCGCTTGAGCTTGCAAGCAAGAACAATTACGTGATAAAACTCATCTGCGAAGCTTCAGACGGCAGGCTTATCGTTGCGCCGCGCCTCGTGCCCAAACGCCACCCATTGTCTGTGGGCGGCACTCTGAACGTGGCTTCTATCCTTACAGACCTTGCTGGCAGGATCACCATCAGCGGGAAAGGCGCAGGCTCCATCGAGACCGCAAGCTCAATCCTGAGCGATATCCTGTACGTTGCAAGAAATTCATGAAGGCTGTCCGCGTCGGAATAGAGGAAGCCGAAACAGTAAGGCAAAAATTGCTTTCCGGTGGAGTTCTTGATAAGTCGCGGAAGCTTTTGAGAGCGAACGGTTTCGTTGAGATCCCGGTTGTGGATTCTTTCGAAGCAGGCGGATTTGTCCTGGTCGAGCAGGCTCACCCTGAGTTCTACAGTCATAAAAGAACGCTCAGCGACTGCCTGGATATACCTGACAGCGAAAGAAAACTGTTACCTTCAGGGTGGAATGTTCTCGGGGATATCATCATCGTGTCGCTGCGCGGGGAACTTGAGAATTACAAAAAAGAGATAGGTGAGGCGTTTTTATCCCTTTACCCTGGATGCAAGACAGTGCTTCTTGACAGGGGGATAAGCGGCAAAATGAGGCAGCCTGCACGGGAGATAATCGCAGGGGAAGGGACAGAGACGGTGCATAAGGAAAACGGCTGTCTTTTCAAGCTTGATGCCATGCGCCTTATGTTCTCACAGGGGAACCTTGCCGAGAAAAGGCGGATGGGCAAACTCGGCAAAGGCGAAACTGTCGTGGATATGTTCGCAGGCATCGGGTATTTCTCAATACCAATGGCAGTGCATTCAAAGCCAAGGAAGATATTCGCGATAGAGATCAATCCGGTTGCTTTTGGTTATCTGAAAGAGAACATCGAGCTTAACGGAGTTGAGGAAATCATCGAACCCGTGCAGGGGGATTGTGCTCTTGTTACCCCGCCCGGAATTGCAGACAGGGTTATCATGGGATACCTGGATGCACATGAGTACCTTGAGCACGGCATCCGCGCGCTCTTACCGGGCGGGATTCTCCATTACCACGAAGCTGTGCCTGAGGCTTTGGAGCGCCGCCCTGTAGAGCGGGTCATCGAGGCTGCGGGAAGGCTGGGGCGGAAGGCAGAGGTGACCGGGGTGCGGAGGATCAAGAAATACTCGCCCGGCGTGTGGCATGTGGTGGTGGATGCCAGGGTGGATTAGTGTTATCGACGAAAAACGATTTATATACGCGAATCAAACGAGGACTGAGGTATTATGGATTTAAAAGACTGTATAGAATTTGCAAATAAGAACCCTGTCTGTTACCTTGCCACCGCGGATGGCGACCAGCCAAGGGTCAGGGGATTTTTGTTGTGGTATGCCGATGAGAATGGATTCTATTTTCATACGGGAGTCACGAAAAAGGTCTATAAGCAATTAAAGAAGAATCCCAAACTGGAAGTTTGCTTCATAGCCCCATCCCAGAACCAGGCTGAAGTCAAAATGATGAGACTGGCTGGTAAAGCAAAGTTCCTTGAGGATATTACGTTAAAGGCAAGACTGCTTGAAGAGAGACCCTTCTTAAAGGCAATAGGAACAGGAAAGCCTGACGACCCATTGTTAGCTGTTTTCCAGATATATACAGGCGAAGCCCATTTCTGGAAGATGGAGAACAATATGAGGGAATCTGAAATTGAAAGGACAAAGTTTTAGTTTATAATCTTTTGATTTTTCGAGGTTTTCATTTCCAGTTTTATTTCATGAAATCTGCTTCCTCAGATACCCCTTGCAATGCTTTCTCCAGTTCTTTTATATTTCCCGCTTCAGCCGCCGCAGCGTTTCTAAATGTCCATGGTGAAATGCTCTCGCCTATGATCTCCTGTGTAACCGGGTCCCAGAGCACAGCATGCCATGAATAGTTTCCTGGCGGGATATTCGGTAATGTGATGACTTTCCACGGCATTTTATTATAGTCAAATCCTGCAGGCAGAGTAACTGAAGAATACTTTGCAACCTGGAATTTTCCTCCGCCAGGCAGATCTATCCAGATATAGAGATCAGCTTTTCGAGCGCTGCCCGGATTTGTTATATTCAAACCTACATACATCTTGTTGCCTGCAGAGTATCCCTTTTTATCTGTATATACCACAATGGTAGGCCGCATCCATCCATTTGCATACACATAGAGATAATAGTCATATCCTGTCGAGGGATGAGGTATCAGAGTATCGCCGATGTGGTCTCCCGAAAAGTCATGCTTTCCTGTTCCGCTGCCATCGTCAACGCCTGTATAGTCAGACCAGTAGTTTCCTTCCAGAGACGTTACATTGTACCAGTTGTTGCCTGCCGGGTCGCTATCATATGCCTGATTGGTATTGTTTATTATATTGTTGTGGTAGATAATATTGTTGCTGGAAGAATCTATCCGAATGCCTTTTTCTTTGTTCGAATTTATATTATTATTCAAGATAATGTTATAATTGCTTTCAGCCTTTATTCCAATGCCACTCCAATTATTATTGTTCACGGTATTGTTTGATAGAATATTATTGCTCGAAGATCTAATAAAAAAACCTTCCCATTTATTATTCAAATTTGCAGTATTATTGAATATTGTATTATAATTGCTTCCATCGCTCACCTCGATACCACACCCATTATTGCTGGCAATATTGCTGTCCAGGTTATTATAGCTGCTATAGTTATGTAAGGCGATTCCATTGATTGAGTTTAGGCTTGCATTGTTGCCATAAATGGTATTATTACTGGAAAAGTTAATAGAAACTCCTGCTTCATTGTTGATGAGAATATTTTCAGATATTTTATTATCATTTGAGATATCCATTGCAATTCCAGCGCCAGTATTGAAAGAAAAATTATTACGGGATATTTTATTATTATTGGAATTCCACGTAAATATTCCATTGTTTTCAAATCCTTCACCATTTGATGCCTCATTTCCGATTATTTCATTGCTACTGCTATTGAGTAGCAGAATTCCATTATAATTTGAACTCAGAACATTGTTTTCGACGAGTATCGAGCTAGAATCCTGAAGGAAAATGCCTGGTCCGTGATTTAAACCGAAAATCATATTTTTGCTTACTTTATTTTGAGCAGAACCGCCAATGTATATCTCTGTATTATTGTTCAAGGTTGCTGTGTTGTAAGCTAAAACGTTGTTGCTGGAAGAAGTGATATCGATTCCAGCCTGGAAGTTCGAGCTTAAGGAGTTGTATGATATAGTATTGTTAAATGAATGATTAGTTGTAATTCCAGACCCGGTGTTTGAAACTGCGATGTTACTCGATAGATTGTTATTATCTGAGGATTCTAAACGTATACCACTGGAATGGTGTCCTTCCGTGTAATCAAGAGAATTTGAAGCATTGTTGTTGATTATTTTGTTGCTGTTGCTTTGAATTAATACAACTCCATGTCCTTTGTTCGATTTTATAATATTATTCTCGATTAACACCGATTTTGAATTATAGAGATATATACCCTCTCTGCTGTTGAATTTAGCGGTGTTATTGATTAATTTATTGTTAGATGAATAACCACTAGATACCCCAGCTGCAGTATTCGAAACTGCAATATTGTTTGAAATATTATTGTCACTAGAATTTTCTAATCCAATTCCGCTTGAATGATCCCCTTCAGGATAGTCAAGAGAATTTGAAGCATTGTTTTCGGTTATGTTGTTGTTATCGCTGTATTGTAACAGAATTCCAGTTCCTGTGTTTGAGTTCACAATGTTATTTCTAATCAACGTGAAGCTGGAGTAACGGACGTAAATACCTTCTCTGCCGTTGGAATTTGCTATATTATCACTTACAGTGTTCCAGTAAGACATGCTGATGTCTATCCCCTTGTTCCCGTTCGAATTTGCTATATTACCTGTTACCAGGTTGTGGTTCGAGTTCTGCTGTATCGCGATGCCGTTCTCCCCGGTTTGAACATTACCGTTCGAGACTGCAGTATTACCGCTTATGGTATTGCCGCTGGAATTAAACAAGAAGATGCCAACTCCGTTATTCAGACTGATGTTGTTGTTTGATATTGTGTTATCGGCGGAATTGGATATCTCTATTCCATGCTGGTTGTTCGAAACTAGATTATTTTTGATTATGTTATTGTTTGAGTTTACACCAATTCCTGCTGCGCTACTGTTACGCACGTTAAATCCTTCAATGGTCACTCCACTTGCACTGATCCAAATTGCATTCCCGCTCCATCCGCCATCCACCACTGGCAAACCCCCGCCTGAGTCCACTCCTCTCAGAACAAGCTGCTTATTCACATCTATATTCTCAATGTACGTGCCAGTTTTCACAAGGATAGTATCTCCCGGATATGCATTGTTAATTGCCCACTGGATTTTGGGATAGTCATCTGGAACTGTGATTGTAGCTGCCTGCGACACACCTGTAAGGATAATAAATACCTGTACCAGTATACCAATCGCCATTATAAAGTTGTTCTTTGCCATTTTTTCCACCTGCATAACCGCTCGATTGCATTTTTTAGAAGTCTTTCGACTATTCAATTGCGAGTGTGAAATGTAATACTATAAAACATTTGTGAAATTACTTCCAGTTATAGCCGGGAGTGCACACTCATATGCATAAGACAATTGAAAAAAGTTATTTGAGTTTCTATTGCCTGTACGAGCATGTGAACAATCATAATATCTGGACTATTTCGTTGAGCGGTTTCCTCTGTTTATCATGTTTTTTGATAAAGCCCAGCCTTGGGTATCCAAGAGGCGTAATGGAGAAAATGCGCTCGTTATCCTTGAGCGAGAGGGCTTTTCTCAGCACAACAGGGTCATAGGCAGCAATCCAGCAGGTTGCTATGCCCTCATACTCGGCAGCTAGGACCATGTGATCCATGGCTATCGTCAGGTCGGTCTCTATTGAATTATAGCCGTCGCTCTTCCTTACCCAGGATTTATCTATGTCCCCCACAACGACCAGTATATGGGGCGCATCCTGGAACCAGGACTGCAAATAACACTGACGCACCTTTCTGAGCATTTCCTGTGATGATATAACTAAAAAACGCCACGGCTGGCGGTTCGCGGCAGAAGGAGCCAGGCGTCCAGCCTCAAGTATCCTGCTGAGGGTAGCTTCATCCACAGGCTTTTCCGGGTCATAGTTCCTTATGCTTTCTCTGTTCCTGATAAGTTCATAGAAGTCCATGTAATCTCCCTGGATATATTATGGTACATTTCCTATTTAAATGGAGATGTTCCCGTAATGGAACAGCATCAAAAGTCTTGCATCATCTCTCTTGAAAATACCCGTGCACCCTCTCTGCATCCTTCCTCGAAATCCCCGGCACCTTCTCAAAATCAGAAACCTCCGCCTTCCTTAGCCTCTCAACCGACCCGAAATGCCGCAGCAGCGCACGCTTCTTCTTCACCCCGATACCCTCTATCTCATCAAGCGCCGATTCGGTAAGCTTCTTCCCGCGCAGTTTCCTGTGGTAGTCGAGCGCGAACCTGTGCGCCTCATCCCTTATCCTCTGCAAGAGTTGAAGTGCGGGCGAATCTTTCGGCAGGATAACAGGCGCTTCCCTTTCAGGGATGAAGATATGCTCGAACTCCTTTGCGAGCGCGGCTGTATTAAGCTTTAACCCGATCCCGTCAAGCGCAGCCAGCGCCGCGTTTAGCTGTCCCTTGCCTCCGTCTATCAGCACAAGGTCAGGCATCCTTTTATTTTCCTCTTTGCGCCGCGAATAGGCGCGTGCGACCACCTCGCCCATCATCGCGAAATCATCCGCGCCCTTTATCGTCTTTATCCTGAACCTGCGATAGTTCTTCTTATCGGGCTTTCCGTTCTCGAAAGCCACAAGAGAGCCGACAGCGTCAGTGCCGCCGATATTTGAGATGTCAAAGGCTTCGATTTTCTCAGGCAGAACAGGAAGAGCCAGGGCTTTCTGTAATCCCTGGGGGGCTTCGTTCTTATTCATGCCTTCAGCAAGCACCTTCTGGTCAAGGAGCATCCGTGCGTTCTCCTGCGCAAGGTTCATCAATCCTCTTTCAACCTTGTTCTTCGGCGTCTTGAGCTTCGCATCCTTCCCTGAGAGCCAGCTTGATATTGCTTCGTCAGTGATCCCGATAGGGACAATGATCTCCCTGGGCGGATGAACGTCCTGGTAGTACTGTTTGATAAAGCTCGATACCACTTCTGCCTCATCCGAGCCTGCTGTGCTTATAGAGAACGTCTCCCGCCCTTTCAGCTTTCCCTCGCTTATGTGGAATACCTGTATGCTGCCTGCACTGTTCGAGAGCGCATACGCTATAACGTCCTGCTCTTTTTGACCAGGTACGTTCACGCGCTGTCTCTCGGACAGCTCCTCCAGGGCGTTTATCTGGTTGCGCACGCGGGCGGCTGCTTCGTATTCCTGCGCCAGAGAGAGCCTGTTCATCTCATCTTTCAGGGATTGCATCAACTGATTTCTCTTTCCTTTAAGGAAATTCGCTACGGTCCTGATTATGCCAAGGTACTCCTCCTTCGTGACCTCGCCGATGCACGGAGCTGCGCACTGCTTTATGTGGTAGTTAAGGCATGGGGGGCACGGAAGCTTCTTCCTGCAGCGCCTGATGCCGAAGCCTGAAGCCATCCGTATCATCTCCCTCACTGCCTTTGAGCTGGGGTAGGGACCGAAGTACTGCGCCCCATCCTGCTCCCGCCTGCGCGCTATGCAGATGCGCGGATATTCTTCGTTCGTTATCCTGATGAAAGGATATGCCTTGTCGTCGCGAAGCCGCACATTGTAGCGCGGCAGGTGCTCCTTGATCAGGTTCGATTCCAGCACCAGCGCTTCGACTTCGTTCCCTGTTACGATGTATTCAAAATCCTCGATGTTCCTTACAAGTATGCGGTTCTTCGGCGAATCCTGCTCCCTGAAATACTGGCTCACCCTGTCCCGCAGCGATGAGGCTTTACCTACGTAGATGATATTATTCTCCCCGTCTTTCATTATGTAAACGCCGGGTGAGTCTGGGAGTTTTTTTGCATCTTTGATATTTCTTGTCATACTGGTTTAGCTGGCTTGAATGAGCTCAGGATCTTTTTCAGATAATAGCCAGTGTAAGACCCCTCTATCTGAGCTACTTTCTCAGGCGTTCCCTCGGCGATTATCCTGCCGCCGTTATCCCCTCCTTCAGGACCCAGGTCTATTATATGGTCAGCCACTTTTATCACGTCAAGGTTGTGCTCGATCACCACAACGCTGTTGCCTGCATCCACGAGCAGTGAGAGCATATCGATCAGCTTCTGGATGTCCGCGAAATGCAGCCCTGTCGTCGGCTCATCAAGGATATAGAGTGTCTTTCCCGTGCTCCTCTTGCTGAGTTCGGTGGAGAGCTTGATGCGCTGCGCCTCCCCGCCTGAGAGAGTGGTGGCGGGCTGCCCGAGCCTGATGTATCCGAGACCCACATCGAACAGCGTCTGGAGCTGGCGCTTGATCCTGGGGATGTTCTCAAAGAACGAAAGTGCTTCCTCCACGGTCATGTCCAGCACCTCTGCTATGTTCTTGCCCTTGTATGTGATCTCCAGGGTCTCGGTGTTGAAGCGCTTTCCATGGCACACCTCGCAAGGCACATAGACATCGGGCAGGAAATGCATCTCGATGGTAATGATCCCGTCACCACCGCAGGCTTCGCACCTTCCTCCTTTCACGTTGAAACTGAACCTGCCAGGCATGTAGCCCCGCGCTTTCGCAGAAGGGAGTTTTGCGAAAAGGTCCCTTACCGGAGTAAAAACCCCTGTGTACGTGGCAGGATTTGAGCGCGGAGTCCTCCCTATGGGGGACTGGTCGATAATTATTATCTTATCGATTTTCTCTGTCCCGATTATGCCCCTGTGTTTCCCCGGCTTCTCTTTCGCATAGTAGAACCTCTGCGCCAGCGCCTTATAGAGAATATCGTTGACAAGCGTGCTCTTGCCCGAGCCTGAGACGCCGGTGACCGCGGTCATCACTCCCAGGGGTATGTTGACATCTATCTGCTTCAGGTTATTCTCGCTGGCTCCCACGACCGTTATTTTACCTTTAGGCTTCCTTCGCCGGGCAGGGACTGGTATTACTCTTTCGTGGCTGAGATACTTCCCTGTGAGTGATCTCTCACAGTTGATGACATCCTCCTGGCTTCCGGTCACAACGACCTCGCCTCCGTGCACTCCTGCTCCAGGTCCCATGTCCACTATGAAATCAGCGCTCCGTATCATCTCCTCGTCATGCTCTACAACTATCACGGTATTGCCAAGGTCGCGAAGCTGCGTGAGCATGCGTATCAGCCTGCCGTTATCCCGCTGGTGGAGCCCGATGCTGGGTTCGTCCAGGATGTAAAGCACTCCGACCAGGCTTGAGCCTATCTGCGTCGCAAGCCTTATCCTCTGGCTCTCTCCGCCCGAAAGCGTGCCCGCAGCCCTGTCAAGCGTCAGATAATCAAGCCCGACATCCATCAGGAACCCAAGGCGCGCCCGCAGCTCTTTCATAATGGGTTTTGATATTATCGCATCTTTTTCACTGAAAGTGATGGTATCAAGGAATTCAAGCGCCTTCTTCACTGGCAGGCGGGTCGTGGAGATTATGGATTTTCCAGCGACGGTGACTGCAAGGCTTGAGGGTTTCAGGCGCTCGCCATTGCATACGGTACAGGGTTTAATGCTCATGTACTGCTGTATTTTTTCCCTGGCTTCCTCTGACTGGGATTCCCTGTACTTCCTTGCAAGATGGGGTATTATCCCCTCAAAACTGCTCCAGTGTTCCCAGAGCCCGTCCCGTTCGCGGGGCACGTACCTGAAATGTATCTGCTCATTGCTTCCGTGCAGTAATACCTGCGCGTGCTCAGGCGCAAGTTCCAAGAACGGTGTATCGAGCGAGAAACCGTAATGTTTTGCCACTGACTGGATCATCTGCTGGTAATAGCCGTGCTCGAACCCCCAGGGCTCGATTGCGCCCTGCCTGATGGATTTGCTTTTATCCGGGATTATGAGGTCGGGGTCGAATTCCATCGTGCTTCCCAGCCCCTGGCATGCGGGACATGCACCCCTGGGGCTGTTGAAAGAGAACATATTGGGCTCAAGAGGCTCAAAGCTTATCCCGCATTTCGTGCATGCTGCATGCTCGCTGAACAGAAGCTCCTGGCTTCCGGGTACGTCCACAACGACAATGCCGTTCCCCTCTTTAAGAGCAGTGGCTATTGAATCGGCAAGCCTTTCTTCCAGTCCCGGCTTTATTATCAGCCTGTCAACGACAACATCGATATTGTGCTTCTGCTGCTTGTTGAGGTTTATCTCCTCAGCCAGTTCGCGCATCTCCCCGTCCACGCGCACCCTGCTGAACCCGGAATGTACAAGGTCTTCGAACATCTGCTTGTATTCGCCTTTCCTCTGCCTTGCCAGTGGGGCAAGAATATGGAGCTTCGTGCCTTCGGGCAACGCCATCAGCCTGTTCACTATCTGCTCCACGGTCTGCGGTGTGATCTCGCTGCCGCAGTTGGGGCAGTGCTGCTTACCTATCCTGGCATAGAGAAGGCGAAGGTAATCGTATATCTCAGTTACGGTGCCCACGGTCGAGCGGGGATTCTTGCTCGTGGATTTCTGTTCTATGGAGATGGCGGGCGAGAGACCCTCGATGTATTCTACGTCTGGCTTGTCCATCTGCCCCAGGAACTGGCGGGCATACGCAGAAAGCGACTCGACGTACCTGCGCTGACCTTCGGCGTAGAGGGTATCGAACGCAAGTGAGGATTTTCCCGAGCCTGAGAGCCCTGTTATCACAATGAGCTTGTTCCTTGGAAGCTCAAGGTCGATATTTTTCAGGTTATGGACGCGGGCGCCTTTTATTATGATCTTATCGGTTGACATGAAACGGATAGTTTTCTAACTATATTAACTGGAACGGCTAAAATATTATGCTGCGTACTTCCGCAGAATTTGCTGATAATAAGAAAAATCAATACTTATAGGAATCCGTTTCTTCCAGTAACTTTTTATCTTTCTTAAGTACCTCGTTTTTAATGTCAATATCGTGGGGGACTACATCCTCGGTCTCTTTGACCGTGCCGACTTTCATGGCGATCTTCCGCAGGGATTCCTTGCTCTCCTTTGAGACAGGTCTTGGTTTCGCTCTGGATTTTTTTAATTTATAGCCTGCATGGGGCAGTCCGGAATTCATAAGACCCAGTTCTACTTTTCTTTTGTTGATCAGGTCAAGTATGGGCTGCCTTGAACTTTCAGGCATTGTTTTCAGCATACTCTCAAGCTTGGTAAGCATCTCATCTTTGATAGGTTCGGTGTTATTGCTCTCGTTATCCATAACAATACTTTCATTTCTATACGTTTTTCTATACGGTTTTATTTCAGGTTTCGATATCGAACCAGAACCGATTCGAGACCTTAAAGAACTCAAGGGATATAAAAGTATACATCCTTATGTCCGATATTTTATCTGTAGATGTTCTTGCGGTGACCTATCCTCAAAACGACCAGATTTTCACCATCGATGTCAAATACTATCCTGTAATCCCCGATTCTAAGCCTATATGTGCCTATCTTCGGGTTCTCCAGTTTACAAGAAAATTTGAGTGGTTCGGCTGCATATTCTCTAAGTTTCTTGATTACTCTAATTCGGTCGTGTTTCTCCAGTGCATCCAGGTCTTTTAATGACCTATGGGTAAGGAGGACTTTATACATCAATTTCCTCGAGTTTCTTCACCCTACCATGCCTGTAATCTTCTCTTGCCTCTTTGATTGAGTTAAGGTATTCTTTACTTGAGAGGGCTGCGAGGTCTTCAATTAAATCTTCCATGCTCTCTTTTATTGTTTCCGAGACTAAAATCTTGAATTCTTCAACTGTCAAGTCTTTTAGTTTTGTTGCGGTTTGCATTGTTATGCTCCTTTATACGCTTGATGGGTTATTGATTAAACTTTTGATATCCTCTATTAAGGATGGATTGTGGATTAAATGGATCAATAGCTGGGTTAATGATGAGTCAAAAAACATCCGCGAGCCGTACTTATATGCATCATATTTTTTAAATCTATTACAAATAAACAAAATTGCAGAATTTAAATCTATAAATATAGCTTTTTCATCCACATTATTTTTCTTTTTATTAGCAATCAGGACTTTTTTAAAAAAACCACTCTCAGTACGTGATAAACGATTTTCAATAATGGTTACAGGGCGTATTATGGGGGTTTCAGGATTTAAACCGAATCGTCTCAAAGAATATTTTATTCTTTCTTCAGGAAACAGCTTTGGAATATCATAATCACCTGTTTTAACTTCACAATAAACAAATATATTTTTTGAATCCTCATTATTGTCCACTATCTCAATATCGCACTCTAACATATCATCATCTATTTTTTCATGTGCGTTTGGAGGACGAATCGCTAATATATCAGCATCCGCATTGTAACTGTTTTGATTTCCGTTTCTTACTGAATGGAAAACAAAATCAGTGATAGGGAAAAACCCATTTAGCCGTAGATACCAATATGCCAATTCTTCACCATAGTTACTCATAATATTACCAACCTTACCACCTATTGTAAAAGCTTATCACTCAAATATCTTTTCCAGTAAATCCCGTCGCGGCTTTTATTTAGAATGACCTCGCTAAATACATAATTATGCCTGCTATCTCAAATTTCTTCCCCCTGGAGGTATCCAGGGAATCCCTTATCGCCGCGCAGAGGCTCGTTGCCGAGAGAGCCGCTACCAGGGATGATTTCGGCGAACTCCGCCTTATCGCAGGCGTTGACCAGTCGTTCCTGGATGATAAGATCATCTCCGGCATAGTGGTATTGAGATACGATTCGCTTGAGGTAGTGGAGCGCGTCCATTCCATCGAGCAGGTGAATTTTCCCTATATCCCCACATTCCTGAGTTTTCGTGAAGGACCAGCCATCGTGAGCGCTTTTAAGAAATTGAAAACTATACCTGACATGCTGATGGTTGACGGCGCTGGCATCAATCACCCCCGCGGCGCCGGGCTTGCAACGCATATCGGAGTTGTGCTGGACATACCCGCAATCGGCATCACGAAGAGGATACTCTGCGGCTCGGGAAAAGAGCCGGAGCATGCGGGCGAAGCTTCGCCGCTTATCTATAAGGGCAGGAAGATCGGATGGCTTCTCAAATCCAATAAGAGAAGCAGGGCGATAGTCGTAGCTCCGGGCAACAAAGTCTCGCTTGAGAGTTCTCTTTCGATCACGAAAGCCTGTCTTCGCAGCCACAAACTCCCCGAACCCACAAGGCTTGCGCACGAGTACGTGACCGGGTTGAAAAAGGAAATAGCTGCATTATCTTAGCCATTTAACCTCTGGCTCGATCTTCTGTGGCACCGGTATTTTACCTTTTGGATACCCGAATATGAGCGGTGCAACTGCCTTATAGCCCGGAGGCGCGCCGAGTTCTTTTAATATACTCTCATCCATGAGTGCGGGAAGAACGCCTCCTATCCAGCAGCTTCCGATGCCCTTTGAATGCGCAGCAAGCATCATGTTCTGCGCCGCCATCGCGCAGTCCACATCAACGGTCGGAGCGTTCTTGTTCCCAAGAATTATTACAAGCACCGGGGCATTGTAGAACATATCCGTGCCCCTTGTCTTCAGGAAAACGAGGAAATTGGAAGCAGTTTTCGAGCTATCTTTAATCGGCTCAAGCAGGGGAATCATGGATTTCTTACCGCTTTCCGAGAGCCTGCGCATAACGTCTTTATTCTTTACGACCAGAAAGCTCCAGGGCTGCATATTGAAACCCGACGGCGCATACCTGGCGCAGTCGATGAGGAGCTTGATATCCTCGTCCGATACTTCATCATCCTTGTATTCGCGAACGCAGCGGCGCGTTTTTATCATCTCGATTATATCCTTCAAAACAACTCACCTATATCTAAATGCCTTTATTTCTTAATTATACTTTTCTTAACAAAATCTCAAGAAACGTATAGATTAGCTATTATATTTTTTTAAGATTATATTCAAATCTCATCCTTTGCATCCTTAATTATTTCTCGGAGAATAAAAGAATTGAAATACAGCCTCAAAGAAGGATCGCGGATAGAAATGAAGCTATTTACTAAAGCTTAAGCGACTTAGGATAAGGTGGAGTTATATCGAGTATTGAACTTCCATTCGATCCTCATTGACCTTTATTTCACCGTTCTCTTTTTCATATGATTTTATCTTTTCTTCAAGTGTTATTAGTAACTTTTTAGCAGCCTCTCTGGTTAAGATTACCAAGCCGTCTGAATGATATGCCCATCCATTCTCAATTTTAAATTTTTCATTAAATAATTCCAGACGGATATCAACATCTGTAGAGGTTAATACAACATTAGTTGCATATATTTTATTGAATAATGAGGATCTAAATACTGAAATTCGCTTCTTTTCTATTTGTTCCCCTTCAATGCTCTCTTGTACTCCCTCTTCATTTTCCTTGTTTGTGTTCTTATGCTTCCCATTGTCCATAGATACAACTCTTATGCAGATGCCATAGCTGATGTTTGAATCTTTTTAGATAACATCATTACAGCTGGTTCACCATCGGCAGTCATTATTATATAATCACAAGCAGTTTCTGTATAAAATCGATTCGGCTCCTCAGTGAGAGGAAGCCCGATTCGTCTTCTTATTTCGTCTCTTGCTTCGTCTTCATCGAGCAGATTTTCAGCTTGTTTAAAGCTATGTTCTAATGAGGCGGAAATTAGCAGTTTAACTAGTTTTGAATCTGTTAATCCATAAGTCTTCAGTTGACCTAGTTCTTCTTTTATTTCCAAGAGGTTGTTATGGATCATCTCAGGAATTTTTTTGTTAACTGTGGTCCTTGAAAGCCCAGTCAAGTCACTGATTTCAGTTTGGTTGTAAGAGTTGTCCATATTCTCAGCCAGAAAATCAATGATTTTAATTTCAGAGGTTTCTCCGAGAAAGTCTTCTAATGCCATAACAATTATACTCCTAATTTTAATTATTTGTCCGTAATCAATCCAGTTTTTTACACCACGAAGTGTATTCTTATTAATTACTAATGATATTTAAAGTTGTTGGACACGGTGTTCAATTGGCTTTACAATACTTTTATTTATATGTATTGTATTAATAGATGCCGGATGTCGTGTGGTTTCTCTAAATACGAATTATATATTATATGGAAAATATGCTATAAAAACAGGTGATGCCCCAAGAAGCATATAGCTAAAAGAGATTTAGTCAAGGGAAGGCCTATACACGAAATCGATAAATACGAAGATGCGATTGAACGTCTGGTAAGGAGACAGGTTCTCCAAGAGTATTGCTCCCAAGGGAGATCGGATGTTTGTATCCCAAAACAAAAAAGAAACCAAGCTTTGGAAGCTTTAAAAGCACATCAGAATGAGTATGATTTTATTAAAAATCTGGAATTTATCAGCTAAAAGTTCAGCTCACAAAGAAGTTTGAGGTTGAGTACCTTTTTACCCTGCAACGCCTTCTTTATAGCTATTAAATTGCTTCCGTTACGGAAGCGGCTTGTCAGGATGCGATCCGCGCCTACAACGGACTACCAACGACAGCACAGACTACAACGCCAAATCCCACGAAGCCCAAAGAATGCCCACGCTGCCATAAAGAGAACAGCGCGCTTGCAAGCTTCTGAATGCAGTGCAGTATGGCTCTTGATCTTAAAACCGCTGTCGAAGTTCAGGAGCGCACTATGCAAGCGGATAACTTCACAGTCGAGATACTGGCTGAATTGATGAAGCAAGTACCAGATGTGGTGGCTAAGGCCATTGCTGAAAAGGGCGGTGTTGATAGAATCAACCAAGTTGTTAATGGTTAGCTAACCTATACTGTTCGTGAGATTTCTTAACAAAATCGATCCAATCCTCAAAGCCTTCCCCTGTCTTGAGGCTCATCTTCAGCACACCTATGCGCGGGTTGATGGTGCGTGCATCCTTCACCATTTTATCGGCATCGGCATTCACAGCCTGGGCGATATCCACTTTATTTACTATGATGAGATCTGCTGTGCTGAATATAAGTGGGTGCTTCTCGACTATATCATCTCCCTCGCTCACGCTTACGACAACGACCCGCCTGTGTTCGCCCAGTTCGTAATCAGTGGGGCAGATGAGATTCCCCACGTTCTCTATGAAAAGAATATCCAGCAAATCAAGAGGCATATCAGTAAGACCATGCCTGACAAGGTGGGCATCCAGGTGGCATTCCCTGCCCGTATTCAGTCCCACGGTCGGTACCCCGTGCTTCTCGAACCTGGCAGCATCTATCCTTGCTACGACATCGCCTGCGATTGCACCTATCCTGTACTCACTGCCGAGCCTCTCAATGGTTTTCTCTATCAGCAAAGTCTTGCCTGAGCCGATGGCGCCCATTATGTTGAAGGCTGTAACGCCGTATTCTGTCAGAAGCCTTCTGTTTTCACGTGCTATTTCTGTATTCTTCTTAAGGATGTCGTATTCAATGGGAATATCAGTAGTATGCATAAATCAGAATTGTTTTTTCCAAATGTATAATTTACTTTTCCTGCGATAGACCATGCGTCTCTAGGAATCTATCCGAGAAGTTAAAGCCACAGAAAGCACAGAGAACACAGAGACGTATTTAAAATATCTCTGTGCCCTCTGTGTTCTCTGTGGCTCATTCGTAAATATACTATTGATTGATTTTTCGGATAGTATCTAAATCAATTTCATCCTATTCCCAACTCTCTCAAAGATGGCAATCGCCTCATCCAGATCCTCTCTCGTGTGCTGTGCTATCACGATTATCCTGATCCTGGCTTTGTCCTTCGCCACAAGCGGGAACACGATAGGCTTGGCGAAAAGCCCTTCATTGAATAATTCCCTTGAGAGTTGCATTGCAGTTCCGCTCTCACCAGCCATTACAGGCGTTATGGGCGTCTGGCTCCTGCCGATATCGAAACCCATATCGATCATGGCTTTTTTAAAATACCTGGTATTATCCCAGAGCCGCCTCAAATGCTCAGGTTCATCCTGCACCATCCGCAGAGCCTCCATGGTCGCCGCAGTCACGCAGGGCGGATGTGCTGTGGTGAATATGAAACTTCGTGCCGCATTGATGAGATATTCCCTCAGCTCCCGCCTGCCTGCGATATATCCTCCGAGGCTTCCGAAAGCCTTGCTCAGCGTGCCCATATCTATGTCCACCCTTCCCTCAAGCCCGAAATGGTCAACTATCCCCCTGCCGTCCTTACCCAGCACCCCGTCCCCGTGGGCGTCGTCCACCATCACCATTGCGTCGTGTTCTTCTGCCAGTTCCACTATCCTGTCAAGTGGCGCGATATCCCCGTCCATGCTGAACACACCGTCTGTAACGATGAGCCGCCGCCTTGTATCCTTTGTTTCCAGCAGGGCTTTCTTCAAGCCGTCCATGTCCAGGTGGGGGTACACCATTCGTTTTGATTTGGTCAGCCTTACTCCGTCGATTATGCTCCCGTGGTTGAGCTCATCGCTGATAATGGCGTCCTCCTCTCCCATCAGTGCCTGGATGGTGCCCCTGTTCGCAGCTATTCCTGCCACGAACACCAGTGAAGCCTCGGTGCGCTTGTACTCAGCCAGCATCTCCTCAAGCCTGATATGTACCTCCATTGTGCCTGCTATCTGGCGCACTGCGCCAGCACCGTACCCCCAGCAGTCGATAGCAGCCTTCGCAGCCTCCCGCAGCCGCGGATGGTTCGCGAAGCCCAGGTAATTGTTGCTGCACATCATAAGCACCTCTTTCCCGTTCAGGATGACCCTGTTCTTCTGCTCGGTGCTCAGTACCGGAAGTTCGATGAACAAATTCTGTTCTTTCAGTTCGCGGATATTCTCCTTTAAAAAATCCATTCTGGCTGTCATATGCTCTCACTCCTTTTCATTAGGTTCAGATAAACTATTTATATTGTACAGCCTCAAAACTAATTATAGTTTTTCGGCAGGTATTATGAGAGCGGTAAGAAAGACAAAGGAAGGACAGGGGCTGGAGCTTGTCGATATCCAGATCCCTGAGCCAGAAGACCATGAAGTGCTTGTAAAGATCAGGGCATGTTCTCTGTGCGGTACTGACGTGCATATATACAACTGGGAACATCCCTGGTCTGAGGGAAGGATAAAGCCGCCCCGTACTATTGGTCATGAGGTGTGCGGTGAAGTTGTAAAGACGGGTAAAGATGTAACGCTTGTGCAGGTAGGCGATCTTGTCTCTGCCGAATCCCATATCTTCGATGGGAAATGCCTGCAGTGCAGGATGGGGAACATGCATATCTGTCAGAACCTGAAATTCTTCGGCGTGGATGTTGACGGCTTTTTTGCCGAGTACGCCATCATACCTGAAACGAACGTATGGAAGAACCCGCCGGATATGCCCGTGGAGATAGCCACTCTGCAGGAATCCATCGGCAACAGCGTATATACCGTGTTTAGCCAGGATGTTACCGCGAAAACCGTGGCAGTGTTCGGTGGAGGTCCCACTGCTCAGTTCGCTATCGGCATCCTCAAAGCCGCGGGCGCTGCCAGCATCATCGCCGTGGCAGGCTCAAAACTGCATCTTGACCTTGCAAAAAAGATGGGCGCCGACATTGTCGTTAACAGGCATGAGAATGACCCTGTGACGAAAATTCTGGAACTGGCAGGCGGGCTGGGCGCGGACGTGTTCCTTGAAATGTCGGGAAGCGGAGCCGCGCTCAATCAGGGGCTGAAAGCCTTACGACCGAGGGGCAGCGCCTCGGTGCTGGGGCTGCCAACGAAAGATGTGTGCATCGATATGGCGAAGGACTTTGTCATGAAGGATATCACTGTCCGGGGCGTATACGGAAGGAAGATATGGGATACATGGCTCGTAACATCGAGACTTCTCTCATCGGGGAAGTTCGATCCAACGCCTGTTATCACTCACAGGCTCAGGCTGGATGATTTTGAGAAAGGGTTTGAGGCGATGATGTCGGGCGAGGCTGGGAAGGTGGTGATGTTCCCGTGAGATCGACGTCAAATGAAAATTATAATGGAGCGGTTTTGTCAACTCAAATATCCAGTATAACTGCCCTCTGTTTATAATACTCAAATAACCGTCGTCCCCATTCTATCGCCTTTTTGTCGCGGCTGATAATATTGGTCGCAGTATCTGGTATTGCTCCATCTTTTTTGTATAACCCAAAAGAGAAGCACTTATCGGTAATGATCGTACCTGCTTTGAAATTTTCATCTGTTACCATTAGCTTAAGGTTTTTATAATCAGCAAGTGTATTTATTTTACTTGAATACTGATCCCCTTTTAATTGCATAGCAACTTCCCTGCTTATGACAAGCTCAACAGGTACGCCGTCGGTTACTCTCTTTTGCAGGATATCAACATGCCCCTGACTTATAATAGAAGAGATGCCGTAGATATATCTGGCTTCGTTAACAACATCTGCATAATTCCCATACACATTTAAGACTTTAACAGTGGTATCGCTGATGGTCTCCGAGTTAAATAGGTCGCCTATCTCATTTAACAGTGCGGCAGGTATTCCTTCAATGTAATGGTTTGCCCAGAAATTTCTGTGCCTTTTTGTAGATCCCAGGGCTCTGCTGAAGTCCTCCATCTTGAAAGTTATAACTTTGCCTAAAGGAGTGAGCTTATACTCATTATTTTGCCTCTCCAAGAGATGCATAGATTCTAATCTTCTGATTTTGGGAATGATGGCTTGAGAGCTACTGCCTGTTATTTCCCGTAGCTGCGAAAGCGTCTTATTGCCTTCACCCAAAGACAGCAGGGTTTCAGTCAGAAGTCTGGATCTGTATATTTGCTCGATTTCTTCTCTTGCGCTCTTATAAATTTCAAGTGCAGATAAGCCTTCGTGTCCCATGTGGCTGGTTTATGGGGTTAATTGCTGATAAAAATTGCTATTTATCTCTAGAGATGTATTAGTAGTTGTTTAATTTGAGTTTATGAACTCTGCATATTTGGATAGTTATAAAATGAGTATGTTCGATAGTCATTCATCTGATTGATGAAGATTAATCAATCAGATTAAGATTAATCGAAGCGACGAACTTTAATCAGTTTTATTAAAATTAATCACAGTAATAAATATATAGAAGGATTGCTTACGGATACTGTAGCCTTGTAACAATGGGTGGGAAAAACGCAGAGAACCACTGCGTTATGGGGCATGAAATACTAAAGGAGGTAAAACATGGCGGAAAATAAAGGAATACAATTAGGTGCATTATTAGCAGTAGTGTTTCTAATGAGCATAATGTTAGTGCCTGCTGTAAATGCAAATTCATTACCTACATCGAATGAGAATGTTGTATCGGAGAAAAAAGCACTGGAGCATGCAACAGTATATATGTTGCAGGCTGTACTAGTGAATACAACTGGACTTGAAGAATGGAGAGGGGCGACGATAAATCCAGAACCTCTAACATTATATGACATAAATGGCAAAAAACTCTTTTACGAATTCTCTGTAGATAAAAACGGCAATATGGTAGGGAGAATCAAGGTAAGTGCAAGTCCTGAACTTGGATCTTCTGTTCAAACTTTTGAGATAGGACCTCGTCGATGGAATGCCTCAACAGCAATTGAAAAATCCAAAGAGATTGCACAGCAGCAGTTTAATGGGAAAGCGGAGATTACATCAGCAAAACTGGTAGTTTATGGTTATCCTAATATCGGTGTAATGGTGACGTTAGTTGATCAAGCTGGCGGAAAGACCAGACTGTTCATAAATGCATTGGATTATTCAATAATACCTGATAAAGAACCAGGGGCTGACAGGATAGGTGTATGGTCGATTTATGAGCGTCTATCTGAAGCAAATAAATCAAAGCACATAGCCGAATGGAACAAAGATGACAAATATGTAAGCTTTGTAAATGAAAAGGCTAAAACTATGGGCATCGAAAATTTAGCTCAGAGAACTCTATCAGAAAATGAGCTAAGTAGTCTGAAAAAGCAAGGAATTGGGATTACTGCAACTTCAGAGAAGATTCTTAATGTCCCACAGTACTATCAGGAGAACAGTAAAGGTTGTTGTGTAGCCAGTGCACAGATGATAGCGGCGTATTATGGAGTATCTCATACACAAGACCACATTGCCAGTATTATGGGATGCGGTGTTACCGTAGGGTGTAATCCTGATCAAGAGCTGGTTTATTACAGAGGTGCAACCCCTGATGGTCTGGGTAAGACCCAATCTTGGTCAGATTCCACTCCAACATGGCTTGAGAACAAAAATTCTATTAACCAAGATAAACCATTGAGAAGTGCCACTCCAACGCATTGCAGAGTGAGTAGAGGATGGAGAGAATATACCAATATTTTTGGTACTTTAAAGCAGGATATATACAAAAATGACCCATTATGGGGAACAAGCTGGGAAAATTGGAATGACATAACACATGGCGATGACCTCTATGTGATATGAGCCAGCAAAAATGAAACATTAAGGGGAATAAATATTCCCCTTCTATTTTCTACATAATCCTTTTATTTATCTATATCATACAGAAAGAAGGTGACAAATGAGACATAGGTGGTTAATAGCAATTGCGTTTTGTACAGCTATATTAGGTTTTATTTTTGTTGGTTATAATTATATTTATATCAATGACAAATTCCCATCAGATAAGGATGCAAAAGAAATTGCTGAATGGAGATTGAGAAAGAGTATCCAAGAGATTGATCCAGTCTTCAAATCATGGGAGCACTCCACTCTTGGAGACCCTGTTCTTGTAAGAACATTGGAAGGGGAGCCATCTTATTGGATAGTCCCGGTAACCTTTAAAGATAGAATCATTGGATATATAGATGTAGACAAAAACAAATCAATCCCGAGATATGGGCAATTCTGTGAAAAACCTGAACTTTTGAGCGCCTGTCCGTCCATATTGGTGACCCCTGAAGAAGCAGCTGGGATGGCTAAAAATATTACTACAAAATATCCCGGCGCAAACGTAAGCGTTCCGATATTGGTTTACGATGGTGATCCGGGTAATGCTGTATGGATGCTTAAAGTTGAAGAAGAGGGGAAGATTATAAGTAGAATATATGTTACTCCAGTGGCAGGATTTGTCTATGAGAGAAAGGAGGGGGAAATAATTAAAAATGTTGCTGGTATTAACATTGCATTTGAGGGGAGTACCTCTAAAAATGAAGTTAAATCGATTTTGGACAGCTACAACTTAATTTCACCTTATGAATTAAAATATAATGTTACTGGTACCGGTCCATTCTTTTATACGATTATACAAGAAGGCGACTTTGAAACGATAAAAAACAATTTACAGAAAAAAGGAGTTAATCTACAGAAAACCTCTAAAAAAAGGAACGGACAGATCATTGTTATGGTAGATGGTATTCTACCTGAGAACCAGTTAATTCCAATATCTGAATCTTATAACTTGTCGTTAAAAAGATTCATGTGGGTTACTATTGATTACAAAGGTTCTGATATTTCAGAAAAAGATGGAAGCACCTTAAAAGAAGGTTTGGAGAGAAATGAGAAAATCATTTATACTCATTTAGAATATAGAAGAGGTTAACCATTTATAATTAGGGATGATGCATAAAATCAAATTACCTTGATAAGGATAAATGATATTAGGAAACAACGAACTTTGTGAATTTATAAACAGTTTAGTTTCGGATTTGTATCAGTTCGTTGTTTCAGACTTTAGCTATGAATCTTCTCGGTTCAAAGCAGCTCGTGCAGATTGAACTTGTACGGACCCAGCGTGCCGCCGTAGTTCCCCGCGCTTATCTTCTTGATGCCGGGTATCTTGACAGCAGCCTCTATTCCGGCTTTGATGGATTTGCTTATCGCATCCACGCTCAGACCGTTGATCACGATCTCGTATATGGCGTTCACGTCAGGCGGGACCTTGGTATCTTTTATTTTGGATTTGAGGGTCGGGCTGAATTTCTCGTTCGTTGTGGCTTTCATGAACTTGTAGTTGGTAAAGCCAACTTTCGAGCCGCTTGCGACTATGCCGCCGGGGAAAGGAGTGATGGTCCCTTCAAGTTGGGCTATCGCATCCACCGCGTTCTCAGCAGCCGTAAGTGCTGCCATCTGGTTCTCTCCCATTATGAAGAAGTTCCCGCCCGCGATGCCTTCCTGCGCACCCACGCCGTGCTCCGCGATGAACTCGCCCTGCATCATGGGGATTTTGTATGCTTTTCTTCCCCCGATATTAGTCTCTGATTCAAACCCATCGCCGAAGAACTTGAGCTTGAACCCGGTATCGAACTGCTTCTCGGCATTGGGAAGCCCGTTCCACATCGCGGCTGTCGGAGCTGTGAGCACGCACTGTCCCAGGCGCTTTAAGAGCTGCTCTTCCAGAGCCTTGTAGCCGAACGTGCATATCTGGATGTAAGCGCCGGGTCTTCCGTCTGGCGTTTCGCCGCCGTTGACGACTTTCTCAACTCCAGCCTCAGCCGGGCACATTATGACTGACGTGCCAAAGCCTGTGGCTTCCTGAGCGGCGACAAGCGCCCATCTCTTTGTCGCGCCTGTGATCAAAACCCGTGCTATCTTTATCGGAAATGCTTCTGCGAATGTATCTTCTATCTCTACTCCGTTGAGTTCCATTATTATCCCTCTAACCCCGTTCTTCTCTGTATTACTTAATATATGCTTCGAAATGTTTTGAGCGGCAGAAGAAAATAAAAACCGTTTTTTACTTCACCATCTCCTCAACGGTGCGGCATGCAAGTTCCTGCATCCTCACCGAGGTTCTTCCCGCTCCAGAGAACTCATCGCGTGCCATTATGGTTGCAATCTCTTTGCCGAGCACGAAAATGGCGTGTTTGTGTTCAGCTTTGCTGCGGTGCACATGTATGGGACTTATCTGCAGGGATTGGTACTGCGAAAACTCACCTCTCCCGTTATCCTCAAAAAACCTCTTCATCTGCACCATCAGGGTGTGTAGCTGAATCAACTCTTCCTTGTGTATAAGACCGCCTCCTATCTATTACTGTTCACTGCAGGCACAGTAATGTAGTATTTTAAAACAATTACTCAATACTAAAACAGTTTGCACGGAAGTGGGTTTCCTATCTACTTAACTTAAAATTTACGATTTAATCTTAATGATTCATCATGACTGTTTTTGGAGCCCTTTTACGGGCTCACTATGATTATCTGATGCTGCTTGCGCGGATACTCTTTAATGTATATCCCGTATGTCCCGGGTTGAGTGAACGTGTAGTTAACATACTGGTAATTCCATCTCAATAATCCGCGACTCTCGTTCCATAAGTTCTGTTCGCTCAATATGGTAAGCTTTTCATCGGGCGTGGCGTCATTGATCCACGTCATGTTATCCCCGACATGCATATTGAGTGTAAGGTTCTCATATGTGAAAGGTGTATAATTTAATTCAATTACCCTCTTGAACCCAAAATCCTGATCCACGAACGTTTTGTACGCGAGCGTTTTCCTGGGCGCCGGGGTGGGTGTAGGGATTGGAGTAGTAGGAACGACCGTGGGCTGTATAGTCTCTGTCACAGTAGGCTTTGCAGTCGGAGTTGGAGTGCCTGCAGGGGGGTTAACGCACCCAAGAAAAACCGACAATAAGATGATCAAGAGTATTGAAATTAATTTTGTGTTCTTCATACTTACCAGCTTTAAGATTCCGCTGTTAATAAATAATCTTATCGATTTATTTTTTCTGATAGTGGTTCATTAGAGAGGTTTATTATCAATGCCTTACATCAGACCTGATATGCGTAACGGCGAAAAAAAAGAGATGAAGTGGATCTACGAAGAGATCGTAGGAAGGATACCACCCTTCTCTCTTCTTTCGTACCAGTACAGCATCCTGGTGCAGTTATTTTTCCTCCTTATCCTCGGTCTTACTCTCGGCATCAGTTTCCACCTGAAAACCATCTCCCTGATATACGGTTCTCTCGGTATCCTGGTCGCTGTGATGTGGAGCATGCTTATCCTCCAGCTCGGGCCCACTCTTCGGAAGTTCAGGGCGCCGCTGAGCAGGGACGAGAACGAACTGCTTGAGCGGTACAAAGGAATACTCTTCCACAGGAACCACTACGAAGCCATCCCAGGGATCCTCATATTCGTTCCTTTTATGCTCTATCTTTTCTATGGCGGTTCAGGTCTGTTAAAAAGCTGGCTTGGCGACTCACCGAACTTCTACCTTCTGCCGTTCGTCAGCCTTCTCATCTGGGACATCTGCTACAGGATGGGACTCGGGATATGGACATCAGTACTTGCCGTGTGGAGGTCGCTTGAGCTAAAAAAACTTGCAGAAAAAAGAACAGAGCTTGAGCATACACCCTATACCGAACTCCGGGCGCTCAGGAAGCTGGATACCAACAACGTCTTCTTCGGTCTTATCTCGCTCCTCCTTTTGCCGCTGCTCAGGAGCGACCCTGCCCTTGTCATAATGGTCTTAATTTTCATGGTCTTTATTACAGTTACTAATGTAGTCTCGGCTTACCTCGTGTCCAGGGTTCCGTGGCTTCCGCCGGATATATACAACCTTGTGAAGGAATCCAGTTTTGCCTACATAGGAACCTCGTTGAAAGGCACTCCGCACATAACGCCTGTGGTCTATGTCTTTGACGGGCAGAGGATATTTTTTAATACCTCAAAGGAGGCAAAAAAACTGAGGGTAATGCGTAAGAACAATAAAGTTGCCTTCCTGATAGATAAGCGGGACATGAGCAATATCTATGAGAACAAGGCTGTCCTGTTTACGGGCAAAGTGAAGATATACGGACTGCTTGATATTCCGCTCCGGCTCGTGCAAATGCTTCGCGCCCTCAAGCTCTTCATAGTAAAGTACCCGGAATATACAAAAAAATATTCTTCTTCGGAATTGCCTAAAGCCTGGCAGTTGACACCGATCATTGCAAGAATTCTTGTAGAAGTTAAGCCTGCCAGGATCATATACTGGAGAGGAGCCAAGCAGATAAGCGTGCCGGTGTGAGAATGAAAATACCTGATGAGATGCTGAACATACTGTACGGTAATTATTTCGGGTACGTGTGCACAAGTGACAGGCACGACCAGCCGCACCTCACCCCAGTTTTCTTCGTGTACGACGGGCAGTCGCAGAAGATATTCTTCATCACCAACGAGAGATCAAAGAAAGTAAAGAACATACTTGAGAACCCGAACGTGAGCATTACCATCGACATAAGAGACCCGGTAAACCCGTTCAACAACGAGGGGGTGATGGCCCAGGGTACAGCCACCATAACAGAGAAAGGACCCATTTACTTCCTCCCCGAGGAGACGCTGCAACTCTACCGGGATATCTACATGGAGTTCAAGGGCAAGTACCAGGCTGTGATAGAGAACAAGCCCCTGGGGGAGAACGAGGTGATCGTCCAGATAAATATCGAGAAGATGGTCTACTGGAAAGGACCTCATTTCAAGTCGGTGAAGATAGATAAGGATGGTAAAGTGATTATGGTAAAGTGAACCATGTATATCGATACATATACCTCGCGCTGCAAGATATTCAGGCAGATACCCGACGGCTCAAAGGTGCTGGAGATAGGATGCGCGGACGGCAGGCTTGCGAATATCCTGACGATAAAGAAAAAGTGCAGGGTGTACTGCGTGGAAAAAGACCATGCAATGGCAGTGATCGGAAGAAAAAAATGCGAGGAGATGCTGAACATAGATATCGAAAACACAGAGCTGCCCTGGGAGGCGGGGGCTTTTGACTGCATCGTGCTCGGGAACGTTCTTGAGCACATGCGGGAGCCTGCAAAGATACTGGCTGATCTTAAGAGATACCTGTCCGGGAGCGGTTTTTTAATATACTCAGTCCCAAGCATCGTCAACTGGCACTCAAGGCTTACCATACTCTCAGGAAAGTTCGAGTATGCGGAGAGCGGCGTTTTCGATAAGACGCACCTGCGTTTCTATAATCTCAACTCTGCAAAAAAACTGGCGCAGGACGCGGGGTACCGGATAGTATGGCTAGATGTTACGCCCAGCATCTATTTTTACAAAGAGAGGTTGAATCCACTCTGGTACAGGCTCGCAGCAATGTGGAAAAATCTTTTTGCGGATGAATTCATTATACTGGCGAGGAAGGGATAGGCTCAGTATCAGTTGACCGGATGAAAGTAGTATAGAAAAATAACTGCAAAGTATAGAATTCTAACCGCAAAGAACGCAAAGGGCGCAAAGAGAAAACAACTTCCTCTCTATGTAGTGGTATGAGAAGGTGCTGACCCAGTGATATGGAACACGGATGACACGGATTAGACGGATTTTCACGGATACGTTCATCCGTGTTCTGTCACGATATGGCGACCGAGATCTAATTGATGAGCATTGGGGCTAAGAATACATGGGATTATAGCTTCGCCGCAGCGCCATATTAATCATGTCTATGAACGCCTCTGGCGGCTGCAAGCCTATGAACGACGTATCTTCGTTTATTATGATGTGGGGCACGCTCATCACGCTGTACTTCTGAGCCAGATAGGGGAATTCAGTCATTTCGACGACATCCGCCTTTATGAATTCATTCTCTATCGCGAACTGGTGTGCCATACGCGCTACCCTGGGGCAGAAAGGACATGTGGGAGACACGAATACCTGAATGTGGACAGGCTTTTTTATCTCAGCCAGCTTTTTCTTGATGTTATCAGACAGCAGTGTAGTGCCGCGGGAGGCATCTACGATATCCTCCACGATGACGGGGAACTCGTACCCTGCCGGCACGCCGTAGTACCTGATGCCGTAATCTCTCTTTCCAACTATTGCAATGGCTGGGATCTTTTTTATGTTGTACTTTAGATCCATGTCGCCGTCTTTGACAAAATCGTAGATTTTTGTTTTTATCTTCGGCGAGAGCGCTCCTATCTCAAGCACCAGCTCCCTTGTCTCCTTGCAGAACTGGCACTCAAATTCCTGCGTGAAAACGATCAGCTCCACATCTCCTTCCAGCTTTTCGAACTGTTTTTTTATAACTGCCCGCTGAGCCTCTTGGAGAACCATAACTTCACTCTACTGATTTCAGAAGTTTTTCAACCCTCTCAAAAGCTAATCTCATCTCTTTCAGTTCTGATAAGATCATGTAACTCAAGTAAATGGATATGAGACCGAGAATGGTCACAACGATGATAAGGGTCCATCCGGCAGTCGAATCCGACACCCCTGGCATCATAGGCATTTGCAGCATGGTATTTCCTCCTACTTTACAATCTCTTTGATTTTACTCAATGACAGTATTAATTCAAAATTCTTTGCTTTATAAAATTTTTTAGTATAAGGCGGCTCCTCGAAATGTCTTATTTCGCTCTCCACCAGTCCTGCGTTTTCAAGTTTTTTAAGGTGAAGGTAAAGGAGCGGGCGGGATATCCCGACTATCTTTGCTAACTCTGAGACATAGCATTCGCCTCTGGCAAGAACCGCCATGATGGTAAGGCTGTGTTCATTTCCAAGCGCATCCAGTATCTCAGCAAGGGATTTTTTATCCACCGTTTCACCAGTATACTAAAAGAAGCTGAAGATATTTAAAATAAAAGCCTTTTGTAAAATTTCTGGAAGGCTTAATCAACTTCCAGAAATTTTACAAAAGTCCCGTGCCAGTTATGGTACCACACTGCGCCTGTATAGGCATTCACGCCCAGCATCCCATAGGTCTTGCTGTCTTTCAGCACATGTACGGTATAGTAGCCATAGAAGGCATCCGCATCGTCCGCTTTAGTTCCTGGTATTGTTTTGTCAAGGTACGCCTGAGCATTCTTTAGCGCCTGCTCTTTTGTCACGGTAGTCTGCGCCTGCGTATTCCAGTTCATGTGCCCGTATTTGGTGTTCCACATCATGTTCGGACCCATCTCGGGGAACACCGCTCCAGTGTACCTGTTGACAATCAGCTCAAAAGCATGCGTGCCTGTGCTCTTCTCCTTTACATCTGCATAGAAGTGGTTGTTGAACTCCATTACCTCGGCGAGTGCGAGGTCGGCGTTGCCCGCAGAGGCAAGATATTGCTCCGCTGCATCTTTCGCCTGCTCGATGGTTAAGGGAGTGGCATTTGCCGCATTGCTCCCCTGGGTCCCGTAGCCGCCGCAGTGGTTGGAGCCGTAGCCGCCATCACCTCCCATCATTCCTCTGCCATAACCAGTGCCGGAACCCATCATGCCGCCGGTTCCCATCATCCCGCCGCCATTGCCCATCATGCCATTCCAGAAGCCGTCAGCCGGTCTTGCCACAGCGTAGCCTGCTGCCAGTACGACAAGGATTGCCGCTATTGCCACGATCGTTTTCATGTTCATATTCTCTCACCTTTTAATTGTTTATTTCATGTGTAAGAAAAACTTACACATGAAACTTAGACTTACTAAGATATAAACTTTTTCCCAGATATGCAAAGCTATTAAGTTTATTTAGGTCTTATATGCAAAAAGGATGAAGAGCTATGGTTTACGATATCGTTATTATAGGTGGGGGACCGGCAGGTCTCACCGCAGGGATATATGCAAGGCGTGCGATGCTGAACACCCTCCTTATTGAAAAAGTGGGCGTAGGCGGTCAGATAATTATCACCGACCTTATTGAGAACTATCCCGGTTTCCTTGAAATATCAGGCGGCGAACTTGCGCGCAAATTCGAGGAGCACGCACTGAAGTTCGGTCTTGAGACGAAAGGTATGATCGATGTAACATGTATTGAGGACAGGGGGAAAACAAAGCTTGTGAGAACGACTGAAGGCGATTTCGAGACAAAAGCAGTGATAATTGCTACAGGTACGACGCCCAGGAAGCTAGGTGCCAGGGGAGAACTTAACTATATCGGCAGAGGGGTCTCATACTGCGCCACATGCGACGGCTTTTTCTTCAGGGATAAGGTAGTAGCGGTGGTCGGAGGCGGGGATTCCGCGATCACTGAGGCTATCTACCTGACGAAGATGGCAAAAAAAGTGTACATCATCCACCGCAGGGACAGGCTCCGCGCCGAGAAGATAAACCAGGAGCATGCTATCGCCAATCCAAAGATCAGCTTTATCTGGGATTCAGTTATCGAGGAGATAGCAGGGAATAAGACGGTCGAGAAGGTCATCATCAGGAACGTGAAGACGAACGAACTCTCCGAGATGAAAACCGACGGCGTGTTCATATACGTGGGTTTGATACCCAACACGGGCTTTACTGATGTTGAAAAAGATATTGGAGGGTTTATAATCGTTAACAATAAGATGGAGACCTCAATAAGAGGTATTTTCGCGGCAGGCGACTGCAGGGTCACGCCGCTGCGCCAGATAGCAACAGCGGTGGGAGATGGGGCGATAGCTTCTGTCTCGGCTGAGAGATATATTGACGGGCTATAAAATATCTAAAAAAATTAAAACGGCTCGGAGAACTCCGAGTCGAATTTTCCGCTGTTTATAGCAGCAATAGCTTCTTTGGGCTTTAGACCCTCAAAGGTCACACCCAGGGGAACGCACGAGCCGACTACCTCTTTCACAGCCCCTTTCAGGGTCTTTGAAAGCGTATCGCTCTTCTTCATGTGCGCGATCTTCACTGCCTGCTTCACGGTGAGGTTGCCGATAATCTTGGTGTTCGGGGTACCTGAGCCTGTTTCGACTCCAAGCTCTTTCTTTATGAGCGCAGATGTCGGCGGAGTGCCTACCTGGATAGTGAACTGCTTTTTGTCGTCCACGATTATTTTGATAGGGACCTGCATCCCGCTGAACGCTTTTGTCTGCTCGTTGATCTTGTCTATGATTGCTTTCACGTTCACGCCGAGAGGACCAAGTGACGGACCAAGCGGCGGGCCCGGGGTCGCTGTGCCTCCGGGAACTAATGCTTCTACAACGCTGACCATTTTTATTTCTCCTGTATAATTATCATTTCTCTATCTCTTCCCGTTTCAGTATCCTCACGTTATCGCCGCGAACCGTCACCGGGATCGGGACCATCGCCTCGAACAGTTCGACCGTGATCTCTTCATGAGCCTCGTCTATCCTCTTCACTCTTGCTTTTTCGCCCTTGAAAGGACCTGATATTAGCTCAACAATGCTGCCCTCTGTGATGCCTGTGACCGTGAGTTTCGGCGTCAGGAAATGCTCTATCTCGGCAAAGCTGGATCTGCCCTTCACCATCGTGCGCGCGTGGGGCAGCGTCTGGATGACCTGCTCGACAACCTCAGGACCTGCAGCCTCGACAAGGATGTATCCCCTCAGTTCATCCGGCGCGAGTATGGCGCGGATATCAAGGTGTTCTTTTTTCGCAACCTTCTCGATGAGATTGGAGACCGCTCTCTCCTGGTTCGCAGTTGTCTTCACAACGTAGATGGCTGCCTCTGTGGCAGTCTCTGTGGCTGCCTCATCCGTCATTTGAACCACCCGGGCATTATGGTGATCAGCAGGTATATGATGAACCCGATAAACCCTATCAGGAGTATGCCGGCTCCGGCTACTTTTGCGATCACTGTGAACTCTTCCCGCGTGGGCTTCCTCGTCAGCTTCAGTACCCTGATGTACTCGCTGAGGTTTAGCGGCACGTTTCCAGGCATTTCTTTATCTTCGAACACTCTGTTTCACATCCATGGCTTAAATAAAGCGATAAACGATATAAAAGCTATCCCAAAATAATAGCAGCCTTCAATTATACTCAATATAAAAATAGTTTTCGCTTTTAACTTATTAAATATTTTTATCTCCTTTCCCTCGCATGGCTGATACGATGATTGCAGGCACGGTGATCATTGAAGAAAGAATGAACGCGCTGGTAATGCCTCCGGTAAATGCTTCCTGCACGGCTACGGGCATACTCGCCCCGCCTACGACGAACATATCCATCATCTCAGTAAGAGAGACCGTCCCCATGATCAGCGGGAAAGCTATTCCCATGCTCAGCACCATGCCGGCGCTGTTGAAAAAAGCCCTCATGGACGAGGCTACGCCGCGCCGCTCAGGGACCACTGCCGACATGATGGCGCTGGTATTCGGAGGCTGGAACAGCCCTGAGCCGAAACTATTGATGAACATCCATACAGCAAGTATCCAGTAAGGCGTATTGTAATGCATTGTCGCAAGACCAAGCAGGCCAACAAGGGATATAGCCAGTCCGACCGTACTTATCATCCTGGAGCCGTATCTATCCGAGAGTACCCCGCCTACAGGTCCGGTTATCGCAAGACCGATGGCAAGCGGGGTCGTGAGTATGCTTGCCGTAAGCGGGTCATAGCCCCTGGGTCCCTGGAAGAAAAGGATGAGAAGGATCATTACCGCTCCCCTGGCTATGGAATTAAGGAGGGCGCTTAGCTGCCCGTAGGAGAAGATTTTTATTTTGAAGAGACTCAAGTCCATCAGCGGATGGACGGCATGCTTTTCAACATGCAGAAAGGCGAAAAAACTCACAATCGCAGTAGCAAGCGAGAGAAGCATTGGAAGTGATGTCAGTCCGAGGATAAATCCTGCTGTGAGGTAAATCATGGACGTGAGGAAGGCGATGGTAAATAAGACCATTCCCTTAAGGTCGAATGTTTCTCCTTTGGGCAGTTCTGCAATATCCCTTAATTTTAAGTGCGCCCATACAGTTGTGAATATACCAATGGGGACGTTAAAAAAGAAATTCAGCCTCCAGTCTATCAATGTGAGGAAGCCGCCCAGTATCGGACCTACGACGAACGCGGCAGCCATGATCATGCTAAGAAATCCCATCGCTTTCCCCAGTTCAGTCCTTTTGAAGGCATCAGTTACTATTATTGTGCCGTTAGCCACAAGCATTGAGCCGCCCACAGCCTGCAGCACCCTGAAAGCGATAAGCTGGCTTATGTTAGAGGCGAAACCGCAAATCAACGAACCGATTGTGAACACAGCCAGACCGTAAACATACAGTTTCTTCCGTCCGTAGATATCAGCAAGCCTGCCCCAGGCGGGTGCAAGTATGGTGAGGAGAAGAGTATAACTTATCATTACCCACATTATCCCGAAGAGATCTGTATTCAGTTTCACCATCATAGTGGGAAGGGCGATTATCAGGGTGCTGGCATTGAGGATACCGACAAGCATTCCGAGGGATGTCACGGAGAGCGCGGTCCATTTATAGCCTTCCTGTATGTTTTTATCAATGTTAGAGCTCATGCTAATTCTCATAAAAGTGAAAGATATGCTTAGATAATTCTCATATATTTAAGATTATGTACGAAAAAATCGCATTATTTTGAGGCTTTCTGAAAAGTCTTTATCTCATGGAAGGTTTTAAATATATTATGTAATGTATACATTACATAATGTAAAGTATTATTGACATTGAGGCATGGAAATGAGCGAAAAAGAGCGGAGTTACATAATAACGAGGGTTGTGATAGCTATTTTAATAGCAGCAGGTATGGGATTCGCAATTGTAAGACGCGATCTGACTAGCGGAGTGATGATACTCCTTATTGGATTATTTTTGTTTGTGTTTATGAGACAGAGATACAAAGATGTCGTTATCGCAGATGAAAGAACCCGGAAGATCTCTGAAAAGGCGATTGTTGGTGCTTTTTGGATTTATTTGGTGAGCATAGTTCTGGCTGATATCGCAGTTATTGTTCTTGGACATTTGGATCTGGAAATTATTGACCAGATTAAACCGGCAGTTTCCCACATTACTTATACATTCTTTTTCCTGGTTTTCCTGTATGAGGCTCTCAGGTTCTACTACAAGAACAAAATGTAGGGTCAATAATGAAAAACAAACTCAAAGTATTCAGAGCCATGCATGATGTGACCCAGGAAGATCTGGCTCAAAAGGTTAAAGTTACGAGGCAGACTATAAACGCAATTGAGAAAGAAAAATACGACCCCTCCCTTGAGCTGGCTTTTAAATTGGCACAACTTTTCAATGTGAAAATCGAGGATATTTTCACATATCAGGAATAAATTCAAAGTGTGGCTTTTTAAATTATTACCTTTTGTGCAGTTTATTCACTATGTTCCCAAAATGAACAATCAATACGCTATTAATGGGAACCAGATACCGCTTCAGGAACAATAGTAAGCCGGTTGAAAATAAAGCAACGAACAGAGAACCGGCTATATCCATGGGGAAGTGAAGCCCTGTGTAAACCCTCGCAAGTCCGCCTATGAACGACAGTAAGAACAGTATCGCACCTGCCCTCCTCAAATCTCTAAATGTCAGCAGCATCAGTGAAATCGCAAACATCAGGGTAGCGTGGTCTGATGGAAAAGAAGTTTCGGGGGCATGCGCTATAAGGAGCGTCCCGGCGGAAATCATAAAAGGTCTCGGATGAAAATAAAACAGGGCGATAATAAAATTCATTCCCAGACCGAGAAGTGAAGCATATACGGCAAATAATACCTCCTGCCGATACTTACTTCTCATAAACCACAGGAACACAAGGTAAATACTAAAAACATAAATAAGATATTCTGCTGCAAATATCGCAGCAGTATCCAGAATATAATTTTTCCCTGCAAGTTCATTGATGATATGGAACAATGCCAGATTTAAATTTGTCATCATAAAGCCCACATTTTAAACATACCGGTTTAACCTATATATTGTATGTTATTAATTGACTTTGTGGATGAGTAGCGAAGCCAAGGTTTATTATTTCTTTATTCGATTAGTGTACCAAGAGCCTTTTTAAACCTTCAATCTGTTATTTAGTTGTGTTTAGAATGGAAAATAAATACATGCTTTTAGCCGGGATTATAATCTCCTTGGTGTTAGCGGGCAGCTTTACGTTATTAGATAAAAACAACCTAACCGGAGAAGATGCTATTATCGGTTTTGGGATAACTCTCGACATCCTGATCACAATAGCGACAAGCATACTGGCAGTGATCTTATTTGTAATATCTGCTATTGCATATAAAAAAGATAAAAGAAAGCGACTCCTTTTTGTGACAGGCGCATTCTTCTTGTTTGCAGTAAAAGGATTCCTGATAGTTGCGGATGAATTCTTCCCTCAGACCGGATGGCCTGAACCTGTAGCACATTTTTTGGATTTTGGTATACTGATATTGTTTTTCTCAGGGCTTGCTAAAAAATAGGTAAGATCAGATGGCTACAACCCGGTATGAGGAGATCCAGAGAAAGGCTTTAGAATTAGAAATAAGACAGA
This sequence comes from Candidatus Methanoperedens sp., assembly GCA_026552855.1. Classification (GTDB taxonomy): domain Archaea; phylum Halobacteriota; class Methanosarcinia; order Methanosarcinales; family Methanoperedenaceae; genus Methanoperedens. The sequence goes on from JAPMTX010000149.1 coordinate 37,846, forward strand.
GTATCTATTCTTTAATATCCGCATCTCCGGGACTGCATTTCAGAGAAATCCAGAGAAGAACAAAAATAGCAACAGGACAGCTTACATACCATCTTAATTACCTGCAAAAAGCAGGTTTAATTAAAACCATAAATGATGGGGAGTATCTGAGATATTATGCTTATATACAAATAAATGAAGAAGAGAGAAAAGTTTTGGAGCTGGTACGTCAAAAAAGCATCAGGCACATTTTACTGTATTTATTGGAAAACAATAACTGTAACCATGAACATCTTGTTAAGAGCCTGCATATTTCCCCGTCAACGATATCATGGCATCTTAAAAAACTCATTGATGCCAGCATTGTGAATAAGAAAGTTGAGGGTAGAAGATCATTTTATTCCATTAATAATCCTGAACTTGTTAAGAAAATTCTGATAAAATACAAGGAAAGTTTCCTGGATATTTTAGTTGACAGATTCATAGAGATGTGGGAGACATGACCGTTCGATAACTGTTCTATTATTCGATAAGCATCCCAAAAATTGTTTAAACTCGGTTTCTTATTATAATGGTTTAGAGCCTGTCCGGGAAGCCAGTTAGACGTACTGTAACTTTTACAATAAGTTCCTACATCTGAGTATCCTACTCTCAGTATTAAATACTGGCTATTGTAAGAAGTCCACTGTTCCCGGACAGGCTCGCAATAAGCTGCAAAAATAAATTTATGCTTTGAAAAATTTTGATTCTTTTATTGATGGGAATAATATCATTCAGTGGATGTATAAACCAACAACCAACAACAATTCCCAATAGAACCGCTGAAGGGTTTTGTCCTGAAGGCTGATGAATTAAGAACCATGCACTTTGACACCGGACAGAAGCCTGACCACTTCCGCGCCAACCCGAACAGCATACTACACAACAAAAGATGAGTTGAACTTCACGGTCACAATAAACGCGGACGGTTATGCAGCCCAGACAATACAGGTGAAAAAAGATGCAGGCGGTGCAGAAGCACCGGATTAAACACAGACACTGATTTGCAGCTTGATGTTTTCAGGCGATGTATAAAAGCATTTGATCGTTTGAATGACCTTCAGGCTTAGATTTTAAATACCATACAATAACGTACAGGAACCGGGTTATTAAAATAGACCTACAGACTAAAACATACATAAGGAGGATTTATGAAGAAGTCTTTAGGTGCAAAAACTCTTGTTTATCCTATCCCGGTCTGGGTTGTGGGTACTTATGACAAGAAAAAAAAGCCGAACGTATCAACCATAGCATGGGGCGGGATCTGCTGTTCCAATCCGCCATGTGTCGCCGTCTCTCTTCGGAAAGCAACATATTCGTACGGGAATATCATGGAGCGAAAAGCTTTCACGATAAATGTTCCTTCTGAAAAATACATCAGGGAAGCGGATTATTTCGGTACCGTCTCTGGCAGGGATGTGGACAAGTTCACCGAGTCCGGGCTTACCAGCGTAGAGAGCGACCTGGTCGATGCTCCATATGTGAAGGAATTTCCTCTTGTTCTGGAGTGTAAATTGGTCCACACCATTGAGATAGGGCTGCATACGCAGTTTATCGGCGAGATCATGGACGTCAAGGCGGATGAACTCGTGCTGGGAGAAAACGGGGCTACTGATGTTCAAAAATTAGAACCCGTCATATTCGCTCCTGATATTACGGGCTATTATGGGATCGGCAAATATCTTGGAAAGGCGTTTTCCATAGGAAAGAGATAGAGGGGAAAAGGCACATGAGTCGTTTGCTCAATTATTTAATATTATTATAGAAAAATTTATTTTTATAAAAAGATTTTAAACATATCACTGGGTTTTTGTTGATTATAATCGTAATCGAATAAGAAAGAGCGGTTGCCCGCCCTTCCTCTTCTAAGAACCGTACTTGCGACTTTCACCGCATACGGCTCAAGCATCCCGTCACCATTTTAATATGGCGACAATTATCGTTTAGACAACTGTCTTTGTAATTCCAGTTTACAGCCCATTAACACTTTATGTGTCTGTAAGTATCTCGCTTTTCAGCGTAATTGATTATCTTACATTCATGGGTTTGTCGCTGTTCATACAACGAAACACCACTGGAAAGTCAGCACCTTTTCAGGTTGAGGCATCACCTCTATGCAGCCAATTACAAGCTGCCTTTCGCTTTTTTCCAAATCCTTTACCCTCTGCATCATTGTCATTTCTTACGAAACTCCTACCCGAATGGGAATGCATAGGGCTTACCAAGTTTCGCACCATAAATAATTGTGAATACTTTAGAAGCCATCTTTAGACCGGGAATCATATGTCCGTTCCTCATAATGTTGTAGTAGCCACCATAGTCTGATTCCATACTTTTTAGTTCAAGCGCTTCGGTCTCCTTTCGCTTGTCGGTAGTTACGATCCTTACGATGATTCAACTTTGTTTCTTCATGGTATTCTTACCTTAGCAGATTATCTGAGTGAGACTTTCAGGTTTTTCCACATTGTCTTATGGGCTTCACACCTCCTCATTGCTGGGGACGCATGCCATAATAAGGTTACTCCGAACGGAAGGAGTAGCGTTTTGGCAATTTATGATGCAACTTCTTGTCGCACACTACAATATCCCATAACCCCGTACTTAATGACGAAGCCTAAGCACAGCGTTTTTTGCATGATGCTGGTCTTGTGTCTCAATGTACTCTCGACTGCTTCCCATCCATTCCCAACCATACCATAAAAGCACCCCCGCGCCCGAAAATACTACCCCACACCCATCTCCTTCATCACATTCCCCACTCCCAGCGCCACTCCCTCCACTTCGATCCCTCCTTTCCCTTTCGCGCCGTCGCCGACAATGTAGAGATTGCGAACAGGCGTCCTGTACCCTATATCGCTTCCTGAAGATACCCGGTTCACAGGCCAGCCGCCCGAATATGATTGGATTAACAGCACCTCGTATTTTTTATCAGGGAACAGTTTTTTCAGGTCTCCGAGCCCAAGAGCTATCTCATGAGCTAAATCGTCGGATACGACTGCCTGGTGGGACATTACAAGATGCTTCCCTGGAGGCGCAAGCGAAGGGTCGGCATTTGTGACCTCGTTTATCCCGTTAATCCTCTGCACGTAAGGCGTGAAAAGAATCCATTTGCACTTACGCCTTTTGCCGCGCCGTCATCTGTTATTATCCTGTCGACGCATGTCCTGATGTTTATTTTTCCGCCGTTTGATCTTATGATGCCTGAGAGGGATTCTGTTACTGCGCCGCACCCGCCTGCCGGGATACCCGGTCCTTTGTACCGGTACATATTATCGATGATTTCCAGCACCTCGTGTGCAGGTACGTCCTTTGCAGCAAGGCTTAACGACCAGCCGCAGTATGAATCCGCAAGCCGCAGCAGGAACTCATCGCTAAAATATTTCAGGATCCAGTCCCTGAATGAAATATCGCCTTTAGGTTTAAATTTAAGGGAGTATGCCAGTATAGTTCCCAGTTTCACCTGTTTAGTAACGGGTAGCCCTTTTTTGAAGTCGTGGAACTCAATATTACTTTCGTCCTCTTTTTTGATTATAGCCATAGGGTTTGAATCGATTATGGTAACCTCCGCTCCCACCTCTCGCAGCAGTTGTGCAAGCGGTCCTCTTGAGCCGTGGGGTATCATATGGAGTGCACCTGTGCTCAGCTTGAACCCTCTGTACTCAAGGTTGGCGAACCTTCCGCCGATGAATGGCAGGCGTTCGAAAACCTCTACTTCATACCCGGCTTTTGAGAGTTTTGCGCCGGCAAGCAAACCTCCAAGACCTGCGCCGATGATCAATGCTTTCATTAATCCTCCGAGATCGCAGAGATGGGACAGTACTCCACGCATATGCCGCATTCCACGCACTTCTCGTTCATCTCAGCGCGCCCGAACACCGTTATCGCATCGTGCGGACAATAGGCTGCACACTGGCAGCAGCCCACGCATTTTTCACTGACGTTCATCAGGTTCCTGCCGCCCCTATCTTCTCTGCCAGTTTTGCCAGCACTTCTTTTCTCATGCCTTCAACGAACTTTATGCTGCCCACCACGAGATGCCCTCCGCCACTTACACCCGCGCCTTTGATCTCGCTTCGCAGTTCTTTCACCATCTGTGGTATGTTCATCTTCACGCCCCTTGAGCGAAGCACTGCAAAATCAGGACCGTATCCTATCGTAACGACCGGCTGACCGTTGTATCTGGCGCACAGGCGGTCATGTATCTCACCGCTTGTCTTTCCCGGAGGCGGGAAAGTGAATTTGTGGGCGAAATTCTCAACATCGATCACGTTCAGTATGGCGCCGTTTGGCAGTTTCTGCGTTTTCACGTTTGGCATCGAGGCTTCAAGCTGCTCGGTTATTGCCATGTTCGCCTGATCGCTTAGCAATTTCACTATCTGCGAATGTCTGATATTGGAGCCAAGATTGAGTATGTCGTTCATGATCCCCCGCCCGTCACTGAACCTCTGCCAGAACGCCTCGTAATCAAGCGCAAGCGCGATGCTTTTCAGATCCTCAAACTTATACCTCTCGCTGACTAAAGATCTATATAGTTCAGATTCAGGAGCTTCAGACCTGTCCCCGACTGCCGATATTGCAGGCAGGTGCTTTATCTCCTCGGTTACATCCGGGTTTATCATACGGGCTATCTCTGTGCCTATCATGCCTGTGGTTATGCCGAAATCCCCGCCTGCGTACGCAGGATTAACGTGCTCAAGCACCATCGAATCTATCGTCCCGTCCGGATGGTGGTGGTCTATGACCATGAGTTCGACGCCGTAAATGACAGCCTGCTTCATGGATGGCATATCCTCCTCTGTGGCGCCGTTGTCCATCAATACCACAAGCGGCATCTTCTGGGCAAACCGCTCCTGGTCTTCAAGCGCAAAGGTCAGGTCTTTTGTCACGTCCTCAAGCTCGTAGAACGGCGCTTTGGATGGTGAGCGCCTGTAAAAGTAGCGGTCGGCATCCGACCCTCCTACCGAACGGATGAGCGGCAGGAGCGCACGCTCGATAGCGATAGCAGAGGTGATGCCGTCAGCATCTGCATGGTGGCGGATAATTATCGGGCGGGATTTGAAGACAGCCTTCCTGATGAGCTTGGCTGCATTTCGCATACTGGGTTTGAGCTGCTCCATAACCTCGCTTTTCACGAGGAACTGGATATCGTGCGGTTCGGCGCGTTTATCTATCGCTCTCTCGATCTGCTCTTTTATGCCTGTGGCATCCCCTCCCCATAGCTGCTTCATGGAGCGTATCTCAACCTGCATGGCGCCATTCCTCATCGAAGGCTCGCCGATAACCTTCACCATGGTCTCGGACTTTATCTCTGGGTAAGCGCGCTCCCCGGCTTTCTCAAAGGCGGCGCACTGCACCGTGCTGTCCTCGTCCGAGATTGTGAATATCGTGGGACCGCCGGTCTGTTTTATCTGTATCACCTCGCCTGAGAGGTGGACGAGTTTGCCGAGGTATTTTGAGAGTTCCGTGGTCTTCCTGCGCGGAAGCTGCTTTTCAATCTCTATAACCTGGAATTCCTTCAGGGTGCGCGGGAGCAGTTCGATATTGCCGTTCGGGGCTATATTCTTCACTTCGACAAAAATCTTATCCCCAACCTCGGGGCTGAAATTGATGTTGCTCGCATGGATGAGACCACGAAGCTGCGGGTTCAAATCCACGAACACGCCGAAATTCGCATGCCCCTGCACCTTTCCCTCGTAGGTCTTTCCGACTTCAAGTTCCCTGGTGTCGCATTCTGCGCCCAGGATGTGGATGAGCGGCTTTTTCGCGCAGTTCTCGCAGAGGTCGCCTTTGCCTGTGATCGTGTTCCCGCATATCATGCATGTGAAGAACTTCCCCCTCCCGCCGCAGGTCTTGCATGGCTCTGTAACAGATATTTTACCTGTGCCGTTGCACCGTGCACATTTCATGCCTCCTGCCATGAGCTTGCTTATATCTTTTTCCGAGAGCTTGTCGAGGCTTATGGACTTCTGCTTGCCTCCGCCCTTGCAGTCCGGGCATTCTTTTTCGCTAAGCGTAATGGAGCCTGTGCCCCTGCAGTCCTTACATTCCGTTGTCATAAAATTGCAGTGATTATAGTGGTGTGGAGGGAAATAGGTTACGCGGGAGAAGGGCAAGGATTTTAAAAAGTTGTTGGTTATCAGGTCTTAGCAGATGGAGCGAATCAGAATAGGATAGATAGACTAAAATATTATATTTCCCGTTTTTAGGGAAGACGTAAGCCTTGTGCTTTTCCTATTTCATCTTTTTTATTTCGGACAAGATAGCTTTTTACTTTCTCAGCTAATTTCGCAGGCAGGGATGATAATTTGAGAATACTTTTCCCATTTATTTTTTCCAAATCCTTTTTTAAATCGGGATAAGAGATATCCTGTAAGGGTATGGTAATAACATGCTGCGCGCCTGTGCCTGAGAATTCAGCGCCAACGCTAATAACAAGTTCTTCGCGTATCCCAGGTTTCAAGGAGACAATTATTTTATCAAGCTTTTTCTCAACTGTATCAATATTTTTTGCAGCGCTTATTTGAGATGAGATTTTGCTTAGAACCATACTGATTAAAGGAAGTTTATCTTCGATGTAGGGTTCATCGCTTGCTTTTTTAAGCAGTTCGCAGGCTTCTCCTCTTTCTTCTTCGGGCATTTTGGCACAGATGGTAGATAACGCCGTCCATAAATTTATGAAACCTTTCTCAAGTCCTATAGGGTCTCTAATTTGTGGAAAAGCTTGGCTTACACGAATTACTTCTTTTCCTAAATTCTCGAATGGTGTGTCTTTTATTTGCTTACACAGCGTCTTTGCATTTTCCTGAATCTCTGTTATTAGTTCCCTTATTCTTTTATCAATTATTGGTAGCCCTCTTCTGATCAGTTTTGTAGCTCCAGGCGCTTTATCTTCAGTTTCATCCAGAATATCGGCGGCACGTTCGCAGTAGTGCCTGTAGGCATTTAGATCACTTTTTATTTCATCAAAGTTCATTGCTTTATGTGCCTTTTTTAAAGCATTCGCGAGGTTTTCTACGGCTTCAAGAAGTTTTTCTTTACTCATTGAACCCTCAACCGCTCTTTTTGCCTCGGCAAGGTATGTCTGTACTTCGGCTTCTGTTTCCTCTTTCTTGAACGTTATTGCATAGAAAGATTTGTAGAATGGAAGGCAGAATCTGGCAGGATTTATATAAGTCGATCTTGATAATGAAAAGAATTCAAGAGCATTTTCTAATTCTTTTCGGAAGCTATCTTCATTTTGTGTCCCAGTTGCTTTAAATATGGATATCTTGCCCAGAGAATAGTTTGCATATGCTTGGACATATTTATCTGCGTCTTGAGTCATTCGATGTAGGTCTTTCCATGCCTGCTCTTTGTCTGGAATTATAGGATAAGCTAATCCAATGGCTCTTGCCGCACCCCATCGCACATGTTTGTCCATATCTTGAGTCATTCGATGTAGGTCTTTCCATGCCTGCTCTTTGTCTGGAATTATAGGATAAACTAATCCAATGGCTTCTGCCGCGCCCCAACGTACACCGCTACGCATATCCCTACTCAATCGATTTATATCATCCCATGCTTGTTTCTTGTTAGGGATATAAGGATAAACAGAACCTATTACATCTGCTGCACGCCACCGTAAATCACCGGAATTTTCCAAAGTCAATCGATGTAAGTCGTCCCACGCCTGTTTCTTATCAGGAATATAAGGGAAAGCAGAAATCAATACATCAGCTACTATTAACAGCATATCACCGGAATTGCCCTTAATTAGCCGATGAAGGTCTTCCCCTGCCTTTTCTTTTTCGAAGACGTGGGGAAAAATAGAACCCACGATAGTTACTGCTCGCCTTCGCACAGCACTAGATTTGTCTTGTATTAATAAAATCAGGTCATCCCATGATTGTTCTTTGTCTGGAATAACTGTCCAATTTTTCTCAAGTAGCTCTACCGCCTCTATCCGCTCCTCCACATCCTCACTCTGCACCATTCTGTGAATCTCATCCGGACTTACCAATGTACCTGCACCACTTATCCCAATACATCTACACATTTAAAATTTTATCGACTGCGCGCCGTATAATACTTCATCTCAATAATCAGATAGCTAAGCTACATAGCTTTAATACTCAGTATCAAATGTTTTCAAATTCATGGATTCAAGAAACTTTTTAGGAGTGAAATAATTCTTTTTCCCGTTAAAATCCTTATCATAAGCTATAATGGCAACCCCCATTGAATATGCTGTCGCCAGATGCTCCAGATCTTTTTCTTTAATAGTTCCTCTCAGTTTCTCCATTTCCAGAGAATATTTCTCTTCCGGGATTATTTCAAAAGCTGAATGTACGAAAGAGAATGACGACGATGCAAAATCTTTGTCCTTTATATGCTTCAGGACATCAAGTACTTCATAAGCGACTTTGAGATTAATGACGCCTGTTAACTCTTTTCTGCTTATCATTTTGACGATTAAAGCAGAATTCGTCTCCTCAAAAAGCAACCCTCTTATCAAAACAGAGCTATCTACGAATACTTTTCTCTTTTGCACGCTCAATCATCCTTTGAACTTCATCCTCGCTTATATGCATTAAGCTTGCCCGCTCATGGATTTCCTCAAGCAGCTTCTCTTTTGATAGTAATCCGGTGGTGAGGGCGAAGTTCATAAGAGCTAAACGAAGGGCTTCAGCCCTTGTTTTTACAATACCCAGGTCTATCATTTCTTTTAGTATTTTCTCCTGGGTTCCTTTGAAATCTACGGTCACCGTTGTCAATTTAGGAGCCTCTAATAACAAAATAGCCACAAGAGTATAAAAAGTTGATGGGGATATCAGCGTACAGGTGAGATTTTATCGACGGTGCGCCAGCGCGGCTAATGTCCTGGCAGCCTCTTTGAATTCTATTCTCAAGCAGCATTAAATCACCGCAAAGAACGCGAAGAACGCAAAGCGCAGCATTAATTCTTTGCGACCTTTGCGCGCTTTGCGGTGGAGATCAGGTCTATTCCCTCAAACCGTCGGCGCTCATGCTAAGAGAGCTCGCATGCAAGATTATTAAGTAATAGAAGACTAATTATAATTATTACATTTGATATTACTAAAGTAAGAACTGAGTGAAATGACAATATAATTGCTTATAACGCCGATACAGTATTGATGAGCGGAATGAAGACCATGAACGCTGAAACCGAAAGAAAAACAGATGAAATCATGAAGATATTGAGGAGCTTCGATTTTATCCACAGCATCCTGCTCTTCGGCTCGCGCGCAAGAGGGAAAACCGGAAGAGATATTGATATCTGCATCATCCCTTCAAGAGAACTCAGTTTAAGGGAACGATTATCAATTGATTCTGCTGTACCCTCTGGCGTAGATATTTCAATATATTTTGATCTGCCGATTCATATTAGAAAAAGGATTTCCGAAGAGGGGAAGGTGCTTTATACAAAAGATATGTACCACCTGCTGACACTCTTCAAAAAGACCGATTCAGAATACAGCGGCTACAGGCGATACAGGGAGTATTACAACGAAGCAATCAGGGAGAGGATGAAAAAGAGAATTGGTAGGAGGGCAGGTTAAACGTGGACATCGAGAGAATAAAGGACAAATTGAGCGAGCTTCAAGTTTATATTGCAGAGCTTAATGAGGATATGCCTGATGAGGAAGAGGAATACCTTGGAGAGCGCCTGACGAAGGACAATAAGGATGCGATAAGAAAGCTTGCAGATAACAAAATAATTCCAAAGAAACTCGGAGCAAGGCTTGAGGATATGGTCGGTTTCAGGAATCTCCTTGTCCACAGGTACGGCAGGGTGGATGATTCAAGAGCCTATCACTTCCTGAAAGAGGAAATAGACGATCTTTACGAATTCGCAGAATCGATAGAGATGCTAATCCCTAAAGATGAATAGATTGTTTCCCCATTTCCAGGGAACGTTCCCTTATTTCAGGGAGTATGACGATTTTACGTCTATTTAAGAAGAATCAGATTAAATCCCTCGGGTCGGTAATCTCCCCTCTCAGCGCGCTTGCTGCAGCGGTCTGGGGCGAGGATAGGTATATCAAGCCTCCAGCCCCCATCCTTCCCTTGAAGTTGCGGTTGGATGTTGAGAGACAGGTCTCGCCCTCGCATATCACTCCCATATGCGCTCCGAGGCAAGGTCCGCAGCCCGGCGGCGCGATAACAGCGCCCGCCTCAAGCAATTTCGCTACGATACCGGCTTCAGTCGCTTTGATCAGAACCGAGCGCGAGGCAGGCAGAACTATAGTCCTTACCCTGACTTTTTTGCCGCTTATTATTCTCGCTACAGCCTCAAGGTCCTCGTAGCGCCCGTTGGTGCAGGAGCCTATGAAGACCTGGTCAAGCGGGGTTCCTGCCACATCCCCGATATCAGACACGTTGTCCACCTCATGAGGCTTGGCGACCTGGGGTGGAAGGTCACCAACATCGAAGTTGTATTCTTCGCAGTATTCCGCATCCTTATCAGCATACACAGGCGCGTATTTTTCACGCGCTATCCCTTTCAGGTATTCAAAGGTTTTCTCATCAGGCGGCACTATTCCGGCTTTAGCCCCCATCTCGATAGCCATGTTGCACAGCGTCATACGCCCTGCAATGGATAGCTCGCTTATTGTCTCGCCGTAGTACTCCACTGCTTTATAGCTCGCTCCGTCCGCGCCCACTTTCTTGATGATATACAGTGTCATGTCCTTAGCAGACACTCCCCTCCCGAGCTTTCCTTCAACATTTATCCTTATGGTATGCGGTACGCGCAGCCAGAGTTTCCCGGCAGCGAAAACCTCAGCCATGTCGGTCGCACCAACACCTGTGGCAAATGCGCCGAACGCGCCGTACGTGCACGAATGCGAATCCGCGCCTATTATTAATTTACCTGGCAGGGCAAAACCCTGCTCAGGAAGAACCTGATGGCAGATGCCACCCCCGATATCCGAGAAACTGGTTATTCCCTGCTCTCTGACCCAGTTCCTTATATTCTGCTGCAGCTTTGCGGCTGTCTCGGTATTGGCAGGCGCTATGTGGTCAAAAGCTATGATTATCCGCTTCGGGTTCCATACTTTTTTCGCGCCCATCTCCCTGAACGCTTTCACAGCCAGCACGCTCGTCCCATCGTGCGCCATCGCGTAATCTATATCTGCGATCGCAAAATCGCCTGCTGAGGCTGGCTTACCTGAGGCTCTGCTGAGTATTTTCTCGCTTACGGTGGGCATCGGGTGTTTATTGGGGGGTTAAGATAGATAGATGTTTGCATACTTGCTACAGATAACGGAAATTAAAATCCCCATGCTATCCGCCCACTGCAGATCTCTTCCGTACCATGAATAAAGCGGTCAATGTTATCTGTGCAAGCGGTATATCAAGAGGGATATTTGATAGCCCGATATCGAACTTTGTTTTCTTGTTCTTGTCGCACAGAACTGCGTTCCCGTCTGCAAGGATCAGGGTTTCAATCCACTCCCTCATATTTGGATCGTATAGATTGAACTTGAATTTCAGGGTACCCAGCTCCTCGAAGTCTATGTTGAGGAACATCCAGGCTTCGCGCTCATTCATGTCCACATTGATCATGGACCAGTTGCTGTGCATCGCAGCGCCTGGATATTTGCCCTTATTTTTGAGATTTTTTTTCAGAAGTATTGCAGGGATCTTTATTTCCCTGTCGCTCAGGTCGGTGACATTTGAAAAAACATATTCCGCATCCGTGCAGCTCTTCAGCTCCTTTTCCAGAAGTTTTCTTCCATTTTCCAGGTTCAGGGTATCAATCTTAGCTTTCATAGATTACACTGGCATTCATAGATAAAATTGTAAAGTACATATATTTATGCATTTAAATAATAATGGTGATTGTTATTATTATGAAGTCACTATCGCTGGCTTATGGACAACCATCCAATATTAATCGTCACTGCAAAGGGTATATATACAGACGGGTTGTATGAGTATCCTGTCAGTTGGCTTATTATGTAAGTTATAGAGCCTGGGTTCATCCCATCAGTTTGCGCTTATTTTAGGTTGATTGATCAAATATACAGAGGTAAAAGATTGTTTACAGAAGAAAATAGAGAATCTCCCGTTTCAGCTGGCGGTGTCCACGAAGTCACAATCGACGGCATTGCAAGAGAGGGAGACGGTATAGCACGGATACAGGGTTTTGTGATCTTTGTGCCAGGCACCAAGGTCGGAGACCACGTTACAATCAAGATTGAGCGGGTCATGCGAAAATTTGCGATCGCATCCCTTACTGAAAAGAACTAAACCTACGGAGATACAACAATATGAATAACGAAAGAAGAGGCGGCGGCGGCTTCCGCGGCGGAAGAGGCGGTTTCAGACCAAGCGGTCCAAGAGAAATGCACAAGGCAACCTGTGCAGACTGCGGTCAGGAGACCGAGGTTCCTTTTGTACCATCTAGCGATAGACCGGTATACTGCAGGGAATGCTACCAGAACCATAAACCAAAGAGATACTGAATTTAAATACTGACCTGTTTTAGTATTTGAGGATAAAACGGGGCGCTGGTATCACGATATCGCCGCTCCGAAGATTTTTTTATTATATTCACGCGGCTTAGCCCTGTAAAAAATAAAAAATAAGCAAAATTATAAGGTCGGGCTACTTCTTTGCAGGTTTGCGTTTTGTGTTCTTCTTGGGATGCTTTACCTTATTGACCATAAAATTGTACACCTCCTGACATATCTTGTCAGAGAAATTCGCACACGGTGTTTTTTCTATTGACATGGTATTAAGTATGATTGACACACATTTCACATTCATTTGAATAAGCTTTTTAAGTGAGAAGGTGTAGTTAGTCTTTACCCAACGAGCATGATTAACCGTGAAGCATACTGGTAACGATATATCAAGCATGGGTAATGGATAAGTATGGACAACTATTCAAGAAACAGCCTGATGCAGTTCATCAATCCGAAACCGAAGGACATCGAGATATGCGACGTTACGCTGAGGGATGGCGAGCAGACTCCCGGCGTTGTGTTCACAAGGGAAGAGAAGATCGCGATAGCGGAAAAGCTCGACAGCATCGGGATAGAAGTGATCGAGGCAGGCTTCCCTGTGGTCTCCAGGACTGAGGAAGCAATCGTCAGGGACATAGCGCACCTCGGGCTTGATGCCAGGATCTGCTGCCTTGCGCGTTCCGTGGCAAAAGATATCGATGTTGCGCTGCGCTGCGATGTGGATTTTGTGAGCATATTCATTGCAACATCCGACATGCACCTGAAATACAAGTACCACAAGACGTTCGAGGAGGCAGAATCCTGCGCCCTCGACGTGCTCGATTATGCAAAAGACCACGGTCTTACTGTCAGGTTCGCGGCTGAGGATGCTACACGCACGGACATCAGCATCTTAAAATCCATATTCAGGCAGGCTGAAGTTCATGGTGCGGATTACATCAGCATTGCGGATACGGTGGGGATACTTAACCCGAGCACAGCTCATTACCTTGTCGGCGAGATCAAGAAGGCGGTAAAAACAAAGATATGCATCCACTGCCACAACGACCTGGGCATGGCTGTCGCGAACACCCTGAGCGGGGCAGAGGCTGGGGCGTTCCAGCTTCACACGACCGTGAACGGCATCGGAGAGAGGTGCGGGAACGCTTCGCTTGAGGAGCTGCTCGTGAGCCTGCGCGTGCAGTACGGTATCGAGAGGTATGACGTAAGCCAGCTTATGGAATTATCGAGAATGGTGGAGCAGTATTCTGAGCTTCCAATTCCGCGAATAAAGCCGATAGTGGGCGACAATGCCTTCGCGCACGAATCCGGGATACACGTGGCTGCAGTGCTTGAGAACCCCATGACCTACGAACTCTTTGCCCCTGAGATGGTCGGGAGCAAGCGGGAGATAATCATAGGCAAACACACGGGGAGCAAGGCGTTAAAAGGCGTTGTCCAGAAGATGGGCTACGACCTGACTCACGACCAGATGTGCAACCTGCTGGATAAAGTCAAAAAATGCAGCGAAGCCAAAAGAAAGGTCACGTGCGCGAGACTGACCGAGTTCATAAAAGAACTTGAGTGACCGCATCTTTTATTATACATAAAATCCAATTCAGCAGCAAGGAGTGGTTAAAAATGACGGATTATACAAAAGAATCGCAATTGAGCGTAAAGTCTGCAGTTAAAAAAACCAAAAAATTAAAAAATATCGTGGATATTCAGCAGGTGGAGAAAATGCAGACATTAAAAGTCATGGAAGAGACGCTTGAGTCCGAGTCCAGGGAAGTGGCGCTGTACCTTGCTATGTCCCAGAAGGCTGAGGAGGAGGGGCATCCAGATGTTGCTCTATACCTGAGTCAGATCGCCATGGATGAAGCCTGGCATGCTGCTGAATTCGCGTATCTTCTCGGCAGGATAAGGGATACGAGGTCGAACCTTGAGGTCATGCTCGAAGATGAAGCAAAAACGGAGAAATATAAAGAAGAGGCTGCAAAAGTTGCGCTCTCGGAGGGGGATGAGAATGCCTTCAGGATATTTACCTGGTCGATGCACGGAGAACGCAGCCACAAAGAGGGACTAAAAAAAGCTCTTTCAAAGCTACAGGAAAGATTAAGTCAAAGATAGCCAATCATTAATCGATTAAATATGGAACCCCAAAAAGTAATCAAGAACATAGATGCTAAAATGGGATTTACGCCTGAGATCATGAACATGATGGGCGAGATGAACCCCGAACTGTTCGAGCACTACAAGAAATGCGATGACGGCATACAGGAGGACGGCGCCCTTCCCGCGAAAGTAAAGGTGCTGATGTCGCTTGCTGTGATGGCATCGCAGAGGTGCGAGCCGTGCTGCGAATCACAGATGAGAAGCGCGCTCAACCACGGAGCTACGAAGGAAGAGATAATGGAGACCATGAACGTCATCTTCATCACATCAGGTGCACCCGGAGTGGCGGCATGCAGGAGGGCGCTTAAGCTCCTTGAGGGGAAAGAAGGGGACGGTCACGGCTGCGTACCAGGGAGAAAACCCAGGTAAACTAAAAAAGTTAAAATACTTTCGTGTTCATTGGATTAATTGTTCATTGAATTATCAATGTAGATAAAGGGAGGAGTTATGAGCCAGAAATTAATAGACGCGTTGAACAAGGACCGAGAAGACGAACTGAGTGCCATCGTACAGTATATGAAGCATCACTATGAAGGAGAGGGAATGGAAAGCCCTGAGATAATCGACATAGAGAAAGATATAGCGATAGCAGAGATGAGGCATGCTGAAAAGCTTGGTGAGCGCATCAATTATCTTGGCGGGATTCCGACAAAGAAGGTCTCACCTATTGCAGAAGGCGGCGACCTGAAGAAAATGATCCAGGACGACCTGGCAAAAGAGAACGCAGCGATCAGGCAGTACAAGGAGCATATTAAACTGGCTATGGAAGAGGGCGATCCTACAACAAGGCTTATGCTTGAGGAAATTCTAAAAGAAGAAGAAGACCACGCCAACACGTGGGAAACTGTACTTGAAGTTAAAAAATAGAATGTATTAACTTAAAAACAAAAATGTTCGGAAGAGAAACACAGTTAGTTGATTGCAGAGAAGCAATGGGACTGGGACGCGGCGGCGGGATAGCGCAGCGCGGCACCCTGTCAGAGGCTGCAAGACCCGACGTCGTAGCTATTGCGATGACACCGGGAAGGCGGCACATCACCAAACCTGTATGCGAGATCACATACGGGCTTAGAAGAGAAGGGATACAGGTAAGCGTTCTTGTGCTTGAGGCAGGAGGCGGGGTCCCGATGGATGAAGTAGGCTCTACCACAGCCTCCAGGGGCTACGGAGCCTCGTTCGGTATTACCGCAAAGGAGATCGAACAGATAGCCAGGCATAAACTCGTGCTGCTGCACATGGGGAACGTCAATTCCCATATTATTTTGAAAACAAAGAAAATCCTCAAGTACATCGATATACCTGCTGTGATCGCATGCGAATACCCCATCGATTTTGAGGATTTTGCAAAAGCAGGGATAAAGACAAAGGTAGTAAAACCAAAGAACCCTGAGACCGAAGGAACGGTAGTGGCTATAGTCAGCGGTATAACCAGGGGTGAGACGTGTTCAAGGAACAACCTCAATGAGCTGGTTAAAGAGATCCGCTATATACTGGGTCAGAAGACCAAAGAAATCCATAAGGTCAGGAGCGACCTGCTGATAAGTGAAGGACTTATGGCAAGCGAAGAGGAGAGTGAATGAATTGAAATGTTACCTGTGCGCGAAAATGGGAAAGGATACCGATGCCGTGGCTGCATGCATAGTCTGCGGAATGGGCGTGTGCATGGAGCATTCCATCTATGAAGCGACCCCGATCTGGAAGGGAGATTACCCGGTGCGGCTTGAGAAAGATATCGAGAACATGAGGAGGATACTTTGCCAGCCGTGCCATGAGGCTCTTAAGGAGAACTGGTGATAGCCATGTTGAGATGTTATGACTGTGCTGAAAGAGGATCTACCGAAGAGGGGGTCGCTCTCTGTATAATGTGCGGCAAGGGATTATGTATGGAACACGCCCATCGCATTGATCTTCCCATATGGGAAGGCGGGTACCCGGCTCCTGTTAAGATTCTAAAGAAAGGACTGCCGAGATTCGTATGCAGCGTGTGCGGCAATATCCTTATGCCGGGCGCATGCGAATAAGGCATGTTCGAAGTGCGCTTCCACGGCAGGGGAGGGCAGGGGGCTGTCATGGCAGCCCAGACGCTTGCAGAGGCTGCCGTACTTGAGGGGAATTACGCCGTCGCTTTTCCATTCTTCGGAGCCGAGAGAAGAGGCGCGCCTGTTCTTGCTTTTACGAGGATAGATCCTAAGAAGATATACAGCAAGACGCAGGTGTATTCTCCCGACTGCGTTGTTGTTCTTGATGATTCGCTCCTGGATACCATAGATGTGGTGGCGGGGTTAAAACCCGAAGGTACAGTGGTCATAAACTCAAAGTACAGACCTGAGGACATAGACCTGGGGAAAGAGATACGGACTGGAGCGATAAATGCGACCTCGGTCGCGCTTGAGATCCTGAGGGCTCCCATAACCAATACCACCATACTGGGCGCTTTCGCAAAGACGACTGGGATTGTAAAGATCGAATCGCTTGAGGAAGCTATCAGACGGAGGTTTGGCGAAAAACTGGGCACGGCTGTGGGGGAGAGCAATGCACTTGCAGCGCGGACCGCCTATGAGAGAACTGTGATCGGTAAAAGTAAAGGTATAAAGAAGCTTGAAGCGAAGAAGCAATGGCTTCCCTCATACCAGGAACTCCCTGTGGGCGGAGCGCTTATCGAGGGCAAGACCGAAGCCGGACTTATAGGACCCGGGAGTTTTATCGAGAACAAAGTCATGGGCTGGGCGACCTTCCGCCCCGTTCGCGACAGGGAGAAGTGCACCATGTGCCTGTTATGCTGGTTCTACTGCCCCGAAGGTACTATCGTGCGAATCTCGGACAGGGGAGACCTGATGACAAATTACGATTACTGCAAGGGCTGCGGCGTTTGCGCCAACGAATGCCCTGTGGATGCGATAAAAATGGTGAGGGCAAGGACATGATGGTTATAACTGGAGACCATGCTGTCGCGGTCGGAGCAAAGCTGTGCCGCGTTGAGGTTGTGCCTGCATACCCTATCACGCCCCAGACCCTTATAATCGAGCATATCGCCGACTTTATCAACGACGGGGAGATAGATGCAAAGTTCCTGACAATGGAATCTGAGCACAGTGTGATGAGCGCAGCAGCCGCAGCCTCAGCAGCAGGCGCAAGAGTGTTCACAGCAACATCTTCGCAGGGGCTTGCGTTCATGCACGAGATGCTCTACGCAACAGCGCCGCTGCGCCTGCCTGTGGTGATGGCGAACGCCAGCCGCACGCTTGGAGGTCCTCCAGGAATATGGTGCGAGTATAATGACTCGATGGGAGCGCGTGATTCAGGATGGCTTCAGGTGTATGTCGAGGATAACCAGGAAGCACTGGACATGATAATTCAGGCTTACAGGATAGCTGAGGATAGGCGCGTGCTGCTGCCTGTAATGCCGTGCCTGGACGGCTTTGTGCTCACACATACGGTCGAGCCGGTAGAAGTGCCGGAACAGGAGGATGTGGATTCGTTCCTGCCACCCTATGCGCCTGGTATTATTCTTGATCCTGCAAGACCTGCGATGATAGGCACGTTCATGCCTGCCGAATACATAATGGAATTGAGAAGACAGACTGCAGGAGCGTTTGAGGATGCAAAAAAGGTTATCGGAGAAGTAAACGGGGAATTTGCAAAGCGTTTTGGACGGAACTACGGCGGTCTGATCGATACGTATCGGATGGAGGATGCCGAGGTCGCGCTTATCACCATGGGCACGGTTACAAGCACTTCACGTGAGGTCGTTGACGACATGAGGAGAGCGGGTAAAAAAGTCGGCATTATCAAGCTTCGTTTTTTCAGACCATTCCCCTCTGAAGAATTAAGAGAAGCATTATCGAGCGTAAGTGCTGTCGGGGTTTTTGACCGCTCAATATCCTACCACGGCGGAGGACCTGCGTTCAACGAAATCCGCTCTGCGCTCTATGGCAGCGCACTACCGGTCGTAAACCATCTCGCCGGGATCGGAGGAAGGGATGTGACCAAGGAGCAGATAATGAAAATGTTCGAGATTACGCTTAAAGCAGCTCAGGGTGAAAAAGTGAATACGATAAACTGGCACAATACGCGGGGTGAAACCGTATGAAGCTCAAAGACCTGCCAGATGAGAACCTGTTCACTGCAGGGCATACTGCATGTCCGGGCTGCGGCGTTGCTATGTCCATCCGCAACGCAATAAGGGTACTGGGAAAAGATACAGCAGTGTACGTACCTGCAAGCTGTGCAGTCGTTTTCGGCACAACGTTCCCGTACGGCGCATGGAGGGTGCCGTTCTTCCACACAGCCTTTGAGAACACGGGCGCATGTCTGACAGGGATGAAAGCAGCCTTTGAGAAGAAAGGAAAACAGGTCACTGCCGTGGGGTTTGCCGGCGACGGCGGAACGTATGATATCGGCTTACAGAGCATGTCGGGCGCTGCTGAGCGCAACGATGATGTTCTTTACATCTGCCTGGACAATGAGGCGTACATGAACACCGGTATACAGAGAAGCGGCGGAACGCCGTTCGGAGCGTGGACGACCACTACGCCCGTGGGTAAGAAAATCCAGGGGAACCAGCGCTTTAAGAAAAACCTGGGTGACATAGTGGTGGCGCACGAGATACCCTATTATGCCACTTTATCAGTCGCCTATCCGCTTGATTTCATAAGGAAGGTGGAGAAAGCTAAGAACATCAAAGGCTTCCGCTTCCTGCATATGTTCACTCCCTGCATCCCCGGCTGGAAGATGGACCCGGCGAAGACGGTGGAGGTCTCAAAGCTTGCAATTGAGAGCGGGATGTGGACGCTCTACGAGGTAGAGGAAGGGGAGATGAAGGTCACCTTCAAGCCAGGGCGGATGAAAATGGTGAGGGACTACCTTGCGATGCAGGGAAGGTTCAGGCACATGAGCGAAGAGGATATAAAGAAGCTCCAGATGTGGGTATGCAGGAAGTGGAACCTGCATTATAAAGAGAAAGGCGCGCCTGAAGTGTGCGAGATATCACCGCCTGTTGAACACCACGCTGTTACAGAGGAACACAGGGAGATGCACGGACCATGAAGAAGAATATCAAACCAAAACTCTATACGCTGAGCACATGCATGCACTGCAAAGCTGCTAAGCGGTTCTTGAAAGAGAACGGGATTGAGTACGACTATGTTGATGTGGATAAACTGGATGGCAGGAAGAAAGATGAAGTTCAGGAAGAAGTATTGAGGTTAACGGGAGGCTTGAGATTCCCGACAATCGTTGTCGGCGATAAGGTGATCGTGGGGTTCTATGAGGATAAGTTGAGAGAGGCGCTGGGGCTATGAGAACCATAGCTGATATGTTCGCCGATATGAAGAAGATCGCTGATGAGGAAGGCTACCGGTTCAACCCGGTCAAAGAGGAACTGGACGACATTCTCCAGGGGCTGTGGGACAACGAACACAGATACGGCTACCCGTCGTGTCCGTGCAGGATAGCGAGCGGCGAGCTGGCAAAAGACATGGATATCATCTGCCCGTGCAACTACCGCGACGCGGACGTAAAGGAATACGGCTGCTGCCTGTGCGTGCTGTACGTGAGCGATGACTGGGAGACGAGGAAGCACGACCCGATACCGGAGCGGCGTCCTCAGGAATATTACGAGAAAGGTTATCCGAGCATAATGGAACAGAACGGAGCAGGAGGAAAAGATATGTCCAAGGTTTACAGATGTACTGTTTGCGGCTACCTCTGTGCGAGGGAAGAGCCGCCCGACCTCTGCCCGGTTTGCAGGGCGAAGAAGGAGAGGTTTGAGGAGTTTGAAATTAAGTAAAGTGCAGTGTAAGTATAATTAAAAAGTTGGAAAAACCTTTGGAGCTTAATAAATTCAAAAAATTTGATAGAACTCCAGTTAAAAGAGTACAAGGGGGTTTTGTTCATATTTTATCTCAAGAATGAAAATTTTAAGCAGAATTTAAGTTCTATCCCCTCCCAGCTGTGTTTTTTCAAAGATTAGAGGCGGCAACTATACTATCTCCTCACGGTCGGCGTCAATACCCCACCGCCTGATGCGAGTATATTTAAGCAGGTAGAAATATTATAATTAGATAAGATTATATGAATGCGAGCTCAATACTTTACTCAATATTATATTAAATTTTCAAAGGAAAATGTAACTCTATGGCTGCAAAAATCTTAGGACGATATATCGTGGCTGACCCTGCTATCTGCCACGGCGTGCCGACTTTCAGAGGAACACGCATTCTGGTTAAGGATGTGCTTGAACAGGTAGAAACCGGCATGGCATGGGAAGCCATCATAGAGGAATGGCGAGGAGCACTGACCAGGGAAGCAATTGCTGAAGCTGTTCGCCTTGCACGTGAAGCATTAAGCATCTATACCCCTGAGATGATTTCGGAATCTGCCTGTACATGAACGTTCTTGATGAAAATTTAATGGATAGCCAGTTTCATCCGGCGCTTTCTTAATCATCCAGCATTCGATACCCACAGTAAACGGAAAGGCAAAGTTATTCGAGCGACCCATATCGGAATGCGAGTATGGCAACTCCATACTGAAAAAGAATCGTACATTGTAAATAGCTCAGGAAGATCTCACTCATTTCACTCCTGCCTTTTCAAGAAGTTTGATCTTTCTCCGTCTTTTCCATTGCTGCCTCCCATTTTGCATGCTCTCTGGAAATTAAGGATTCCACTCGTTCAGCGAGCATCACTTCAGGGTTTTTAGCATCCTTGTAAGGTCCGGCTTTTGATAACCAGAGATACTTTTCATGTTTTAACTGCTCAGCAGTGGATCGATACGATATCCAATTGTCATGATACTGGTTCAAGCTTTGTATTCCAATAAGTATAACGATGAGAACGCCGAGGATTCCAGTAAGAACACTGAACCCATCAAACCCGGCTGCGAATGGAATAATAGCTGCTGCAATTATTTCAGCGACTTTTAGCCGTTTGTACCATTTCTGGTTCTCCATGCTTTTGTTATCATACCAGGAAAGCTGGTCTTCAAGCCGCTCAAATGCTGGATTAACTTCAGCCATGGTTATTGTTATAGTTTGACTAGGTATTTAATATGTTCCAAGGAATTGAAGATTACCAAAAAAGACCTGAACCGGACCGCCAGAAAAAAATAACTGGACGAATCCTTATGTAACAGCAACTTTTCCGGTGTCCTTACAGGAAATATTGCGAATCCAGAGTGAGAGGGATGGACATAGAAAAGCGACTATAACATAGCTATATATCGCAGTTTTCTTAAAGAAGAATACTGTTCTGAACAATGTAAGGTGGAACCAATGGGTAAAAAACTGCTGATTGTGGCTATTTTGATAATATCGCTGGTATTATCAGGATGCATGGAAAAGCCAAAGACCGGAGTCCAGCCAGTCCCCACAGCCACTGTAAAACCCACCGAAAGCACGCAGGAATTCGAAGTGATACCGCAGAAGGAACTTGAAGGCACGATAACGCTGTCGGGCGCATTTGCGCTGTATCCCATGGCAGCGCGCTGGGGCGAGGAGTTCATGAAGCTGCATCCTAAAGTGAGGGTCGAGGTCTCAGCAGGCGGGTCGGGTAAAGGCATGGACGATGCACTGAACGGGCTTGTGGACATAGGCATGGTTTCAAGAGCCATCGATAGCTCTGAAATA
>JAPMTX010000123.1 GCA_026552855.1 Candidatus Methanoperedens sp.
AAAAAGAAGGGTGAGTGATAGGGATATCTTAAAATTGATTGAGCAAAAACATAAAGCTCGATATTCGGCTAAATTATCTCACCATAAAAGAGGGAGGTAATCTGACAATGTCAAGCTAACTTATTCCTGAAAAATACTTGAAGCTGAGCAACATCTTCTGTATAAGAAAAATTATCCCTGTCAATCATCACTGCCGACTCGAGTCCGCTCAATATATAAACTTCACCACATAGATAATTTAATTTACCAGGAACTTTTCCTGTAGCTTTAATAACATCAAAATCTGTTGGAAATCCTATTGCGACATCTCTTAATCGAATTTGTAATCCCTTTGCCTCTTTTGGTTTTACCGGCTCTTTTGGTGTCATGATAGCGTATTTTAGAGCAACATTCCCAAACGTTTCCTTTCCAGTTTCTAAAATAATAGCATTTTCTGGAACATTTCTAAAAATTTCTTCTGCATTAAGCCACAATCTCATAGGGAGTTTGTTAGGCTCATCAAAAAAAGTTTTTAGTTCCTTCTTTTCAGGTGGATATTGTAGAGGAGCATACTGGGCTAAGGTCCATTTGAACCTTTGATAGCCGCCAATTTTGTCAATACTGTACTTATCATGGGTTTCTTCTGTTAACTCTTTAATTATGTGCGGAGCAATTTTATTAAGAATTATTATGGTTTCTCCCTTTTTAATCGGTATATCACTTTTACCCATTTTATAAGGAACCTTTACATCTGTTATTTTAAAAGAGTCTTTATTAAAGAACTGTTCAGTATTTATTCTGACTTCGATTATTTCACTGGTACCTGCTTTCTTAGTAATTAACTGCAATTCTTTGCAATATGGAAATGTTGATAAGAAACCAATCCCAAAAGACCCAATCCTTTTTCTACCAAATTCATCTACATCTTCAGTTAACGGTGTTCGGCGAGCAATATGAAGGAATTTATCTTCTATCTCCTTCAGATTCATGCCTTTTCCATTGTCTCTTACAATAATCAATTCATTATCTAGGTCTAACTTAATTTTAACCTCTGTTGCTCCAGCATCGTAGGAATTTGAGATCAATTCTTTGACTGCTCTTGCAAAGTTTCGATATAAGCCAAAACTAAGATGACTTACTACTTCAGCATTTACTTTAATTGGTAAAGTTCCTTCAGATCCAGAAGATTTTTGATCGTGTGTCATTTTTCTCTCTTTCATGCCTTCATTCAAATTATTTAGAGATATTCTATTTGCCTACATATATTAGAATGTTATTAAATATATTAGTTTGTATTTTAGTTAGAATACTGTCATTTCTACTTTAGACATACAATTAAGGCGTGTACTATGCAATCGAGGCAATTTCAACCGATGACGCACACTAAGAACAGACCCGAAGGATAGACAGGATAGATAGACCCATTACGCCGATGAACTTAATCAACAAAATTTCTCATGCATCTCCTATGAAGTCACAAACCCCGCACTTAAACCAATGCCTGCATATATCGTTTTTATTACCCTGAGCTCTTTTTAGCAGTAATCCCCATAGCTGATCCATCAAAGTTAATCTCCTAAACCTTATGGTAAGAGCGGGGTGAACCCGACAATCCCCGCAGCCGAACCCCCAATGAAAAAGCTGCCTGGCGATATAGACCGGGCGCAGGGTGAACGCGCTTGAATTCAAGGTCATACCTGAAATGAGGCTAAGGACTTTATCATGCTGCATCGGGTGACTCTTCCCTCGCGCAGAGGCAGTTGCACCCGTACATATGATAAGCAAAAGTGGCAGCTTGTCTTTATTCCACTCTCCTAAGGTGCATTAATAGCTAAGCCAGCCTTCCAATTTCTAAATCAAATCCGCTATAGATTCCAATACAATTACATCAATTTCATTTCTCAATCGTTCAAAAGCTGAATCTATAGTGACTATTGTTGCCTTTTCCCGCTTCGCAATAGCTGCCAGTAATAAATCGGCGGCGCCAAGTCCTCCGTATCTGCTTCCAATTTCTATAGCTTCCCTGTGTATTTCTTCATCTTCATAGGTTATTTGCCATGTTGATTCAAGAAAGCTTTCCAGAACTTTAAAAGCCACATCGACCCCTTCATTTTTAGCAATCCAGACAAGATGCTCGGTCAAGATTATACGAGGGATTGTTAGCTGCGCACCGGCTTCTACCTCAAGGAAACACCCTTTGACAGTCTGGACAGTGGGATGGGCGGAAATCTTTTGAATAGCCGGGTCATTTATGTTTCGCCATATCTGAAAGATATTGGTGTCAAAAGCGTAACTCATTCCTGCACCGGCATGTCTTTTTTACCCGCTTTATCGATGCTGCGCTCGAATAGCAGGGCTTTTTTGAGCGTGCCCTTTTTCACTTCCTTAAGCTGGAGATCAAACACGCTTCTTTTTTGCTTGGTAAGGATAAGAGTGTTGTTTTTTATACCAAGGACCAATTTGTCATGGGGGTGGATGCCGATCTTATCGCGGATTTTTTCAGGCAATATAATCCTTCCTTTGGCATCTACTTCGGTGATTTCGACTTCAGAGTTCATATCTTAGGAATATTATGATGGGTAGGTATATAAATATGGTGTAATCGCAGTATCACTGGATAAGATGATGTTGCTGGCTATCGGATCGCCCGGAGGAGAGTGGGGGTGTAAGGTTGGCGATGGTCCGTGATATATCCCATCGTCTTCAGTCACAAATCCCGGACTTAAGCCTAAGAAAGGGGTGAAACAAATAATCCTCGCAGCAGAGACCACGATGAAAAGCTGCTTGACGATATAGACCAGGTGCAGGGTGAACGCGCTTGAGTTCAAGGTCATACATTTCACCCATCTTTTTCAAAACAATCTGAAATCGCTTTCTATTCTTCTCCTGGAGCTTATCCAGCTCATGCTCCAGCCGCTTGCTGATTTCGTAAGAATATCTCAAACTTTTACCCAAAACTTCTTTTCAAACTCTGCGCTGGATATGGTTCCTTCCTTTTTAATGGCTTCAAGTTTTTTAATATACTCTGGTTTAACATGGTGCAGATCGATATTGATATCCTCTACATTTTCTTCGATTTCAATAATCTTTTTCTTTAAAAAATCAAGATCGGATGCAATTCTCTCTAGTAATTCCGTTTCAGACATAAAACTCTAACAAGTCTTATCCGTAAAGGTATTTATATCTGTTTATTGTAGAAATTGATTCCCAGTAGGATGGGCGGAAATCTTTTGAATACCGGCATGTCTTTTTTACCCGCTTTATCGATGCTGCGCTCGAATAGCAGGGCTTTTTTGAGCGTGCTCTATGTTTTCGGCGACCAAAGTATTTCATTTACGCATTACAAATAGGCTGTATCTAATCAAGAAAGAATATTCATACATTCTCTAAAAGGCATTTCATACCGTCTTATATTTATATCTGTAGAATACAAAACTACGTTTACAGTTTCCTGTACATCAAAAAAGGAGGTGAATACAATGATTGAAGATGAAACGAAAGAGGAAGGTAAAGAAGGTAAAGATAAGAAAAATAAAAGGCCAGACCTATCTAAAATTGAAAGAGATATCGGATGGGAAGGTAATATAGATGGTGGAAGTTGTTAGAGTAGCTGAAATATCCACAGACTTACTACCGTCAGTTAACAGGATAAAAAAGGGATTTTAAGATATTACTTTTTTGTTCTGAGACCATCCGCTAATTCCAAAATCTCCACCCTTTGCCAGGCTTCTTGCTTTATTATGTTATACAATATAGTATAACTTATATACCCGTAATTACATTGTTATATTTATGTGCCATGCTACTGTAGAAGTGAAAAAATGGGGTAATTCCCTGGGTGTAATCATACCAAAAGAAAAGGTCGCCGAATTAGGATTATCAGAGAAAGATATAATCGATATTGATATTTCAAAAAAAGAAAAAGTAAGCGGGTTTGGCGTAGCAAAGGGAAAAAAGCCGTTTGAAAGAGAAGAACCTGAGCACGAAGACCTTTAGTGATTTTGTGTATTTGATAGATACTTATGCTTGGGTCGAATATTTCATAGGTTCAAAAAAAGGGGAAAAGGTAAAAAGGATAGTAGAAGATGAAGATAATGTTATCCTCACTCCAGAGTGTTGTCTGGCTGAAATAAAGGGCTGGGCTATCAGGGAAAGTATGGATTTTGATGAGCTATACTCAATAATAAGGAAAGTTTCTGATGTCCAGTGTATTTTAACCCAGGATTGGTTGGATGCTGCAATGATTAGAAGTGAACTTAGAAAAACAAAGAAAGGGTTTGGCATGATGGATGCTCTTATAATCGCACAACAAAAGAGAATTGGTTGTAAAGCAGTCAGTGGCGATCCACATTTTGAACATTTAAAAGATATAATTTTTGTAGACTAACGAGTTAGTACAACAGCAAGTTTAGTTGAAGGGATTACCATGTATTCTTTTACGTATGCCAATAGTCTCCATAGCCGACTCATTAAAGTTTATTTTCGAACTTCATCCTAAAACTTTCTTAATATACATCTCATACACCGCAGGCTCCACCGTCTTCCCAGCCCAG
Organism: Candidatus Methanoperedens sp.; assembly: GCA_026552855.1. GTDB lineage: Archaea > Halobacteriota > Methanosarcinia > Methanosarcinales > Methanoperedenaceae > Methanoperedens. Next base: position 4,533 of record JAPMTX010000123.1, read on the forward strand.
AATTTCAACACGCCCCCCTTATTTATCACCGCAGTTAGCGGCAGCTTCTTCTCAGCCGCCTCCTCATGGAAGATGATATTGTAAAGCGCCCCGCCCTCGAACCTGTCCTCAGGAACCTCTACGATATCTATCCTGCCCCAGTATTTCTTCGCTACCTCATCCACGTTGGGCTGGTTGCCCTCGCATAGTTTGCACTTGTCATCCCTCTGCCTGTCGCGCCTTATGTTGAGAAGCACGGGGCGCTCGGCTTTAAATATCCGCTCGGTGAGCTGTTCCACTGGTCTGTACTTATCATCAATGTACTGCTCAACAGTGTCTTTATATTCGGTCTGTACCTGCTCCGGGGTGAGAGAGTTCGCCTTCGCGAAAGCATCTACGAACTTTTTCCTGAATTTTTCTTTATGAACGGTGAGGAGTTGCTTTAGGATCATAGCTAAAGTAGATAACTACCGCAGGTATAATAAAGTTTCCAAAAGCTGCTCTTGATGCTGTTAACCTAAGAAAGGGGTGTAATATATGTTATCAATTTTGGGATTAATCTCTTTAGTTATAAACAACGAACTGATACGAACTCGTACGAACTCGGTGATTAGCCGGGTTGAGTTCGTTTAAGCTTGTTACAAGATTCAACGGTGAGTTCGTTGTGAGTTCGTACGAGTTAGTTGTTAAATCTACTTAAGTTAACAGCATCGCTGTTCTTATACAGAAACTTTTTCTTTCAGTGTATCATTAAAAGCGCAACAAACGAGGCACCATGGAATTATTATTGATCATATTGATCGCGTTCTCTGTCGCGGTCATTTTCTCGCTGCTCGGTCTTGGGGGAGCGATCATCTATACCCCACTTTTTTTCTGGATGGGGCTTCCCCTGCTCACCGCCATCCCGATGGCGCTCTTTTTGAACGCGATAACCACAGCTTCCGCTTCGATGACCTATCTGAAGCAGAGAATGGTCAACACCAGAATAGCATATCCTGTTATTACCACATCTATTCTCGGCGCATTTATTGGCTCGTACCTTGCGCGCAGGGTAGATACTGAGATAATAGTTCTATTACTCTCCGCAGTACTTTTTCTTGCCAGTATAAGGATACTGTTTTTTAATAGCATCGGTATCCTGGCAGGGAGAACTGTCAAAGAGAAGACAGCTGTGGGTGCAGTCGGCGGCTTTTTAGCCGGCGTTATCTCATCGCTCGTGGGCATAGGCGGAGGCACTTTTATCGTCCCTCTCCTCCTGGTTCTGGGGTTTGAGACCAAAAACGCCGCGACAACCTCGGCGTTTATAGTTACTTTTATCTCATTATCGGGATTTCTGGGGCACCTGAGCGTTGGGGGGCAGCAGATGGACGTGAGCATGTTATTTTATGCAGGGGCGGCAGCCTTTGCAGGAGCGCAGACGGGTTCGAGGATGATATTCAACCGCACCTCCTCAAGGACGATAGAGCGTATGTTCGCGCTTGTGCTGCTGTTCGTGGCGGGTAAGCTGCTATATGAACTGATGTGAGCTTATTCCAGCTTCTTTAATTCCTTGAAATCCACAACAGTAGATATGGGAAATGTGTTTACTTTTATGCCCGTCTCCTCGACAGCAGCCATAGCATTGACACCCGCGTATACGACAACACCGACCTTGCCATTATCGACCGGACCATCAAGTACAGGCTTCCCAGACTTCCCGATCTCGGCTATGCCCCCTACTCTTGCCTCCTCGATAGAGCGCAGGACTTTCTCAGCCTCAGGAAGCGCTGATGCAGGGATTTCCCTCATATTTGCAAGGAGCTTGCCCGTCCCTGTATTCACAGCATCCAGGACCCGCGTCATCTTCCTGGAGATAAAGATCCGCATCGGATCAATGGAGGTACCGCTATAAACAATGATATCCTCAAAATGAGCAGGCTTTTTATCTTTAACCTCCAGTATGCCTCCGTACCTTGTATTGACCGGTATCCCGTTCTTTAGCAAAATCCCGTCGATCGTTATGCTGCACATGGTAGCAATCCCGATTTTGCCTTCAGGGATCTTTATATCTGAAGTGATGGTGCCCTCCTCTATTAATTTTACATAAGGGCTGATGGGATATCCGTTGTACATCACCTGTCCCATTATCTCCATGGTCTTGTCCAGGTCATTTTTGTCTATTATCGATGTATTGATGATCACATTGCCCTTCCCGGTCTTAAGGTCAAACGTCGTATCGTAAATGAGCTTCTCTATCCTTGTGATAATGAAACCCAGCCTGTCCCCTACAAGAGCATTATTTAGTTCGTTCACGCCCCGCTCTGTGATAATCCTTCCGTCGTATCCCTGGCGTTTGGTAAGCCCTCTCTCGTCCAGGATGCGCAGGTGGTAGCGCACGCCCCGCTCTCCGATGGGGTAGCCGCGCTCGTTCATCCTGTCAGCTATCAGCCGCGCCCCTATGGCATCATGGTTCTCATAGAGGATCCGCAGGATCTCTATAAGCTTCCTCTGCACCTGTGAGTCGATAGTAGTTGTCGTCATTTCACCTTTTCTATACTTTATCAAGGTAGCGCTCAAGTTCCCAGTCATGGACTGTTATCCTGTACGCATCCCATTCAGCTCTTCCAAGCCTCATGAAATCTGAAAATACATGATCTCCGAGCGCATTCCGTACAACGTCGTCGGATTCAAGATAATCCAGCGCATCCTTGAGGCTGCCGGGGAGGGACTCAATGCCCATTTCCCTGCGTTCTTCCTCCCTCAGGTCGAACAGGTTAAGCGTTGTTGGCTCGCCCGGATCGATCCGGTTCTCAACCCCGTCCAGTCCAGCCATCAGGATGACGGCAAATGAAAGGTACGGGTTGCATGACGGGTCGGGACTGCGCAGCTCTATGCGTGTGCTCATGCCCCTGGCTGCAGGTATACGCATAAGTGATGAGCGGTTGGCTCCGGACCAGGCGATATAGACTGGTGCCTCGTAGCCCGGCACTATCCTCTTGTAGCTGTTAACGATAGGGTTTGTCACGGCTGTGAATGATTTCACGTGTTTCTTCAGTCCGCCTATGAAATACCGCAGCGTATCACTGACCTCCATGTCTTTTGATTCATCGTAGAAAGCGTTGCTGCCGTCCCTGAACAGCGAGATATTGGTATGCATGCCTGAGCCGTTTATGCCGAAGACGGGTTTTGGCATGAAGGAAGCGTGCAGGTTATTCTTGAGCGCTATCGTCTTTGTGACGAACTTGAAAGTGATGACATTATCCGCCGTGGTCAGGGCATCTGCATATTTGAAATCGATCTCATGCTGACCTGCGGAGACCTCGTGGTGGGACGCCTCTATATTGAACCCCATCTTCTCAAGAGCGAGCACTATCTCCTGGCGGATCTCTTCAGCCTTGTCTATAGGGGGAAAATCAAAATATCCGCCTGAGTCGTGCGGCGTGGCAGTCGCCTTGCTGTCCTTTCGCTCGAACAGGAAGAACTCAAGCTCAGGACCCGTGTTCATCGTATAGCCCTGCTTCTCAGCTTCGTTTATGGCTCTCTTCAGGACGTAACGCGGGTCTCCCTCGAAGGGCTTGCCGTTCGGCTTGTATACATCGCATACCATTCTCGCGGCTTTTCCGCCGCTCACGTCCCATGGAAGGATCTGGTATGTATTGATATCAGGCTTCAGCACCATATCGGATTCTTCTATCCTGACAAAGCCTTCTATTGAGGAGCCGTCAAAGGATATACCGGATTTCAGTGCTTTCTCTGCCTGCGATACGGGGATGCCCACGTTCTTGACCATCCCCTGAATATCGACAAATTGCAATCTTAAAAACCGTACTTGGTTTTCCTCGATTGATGTTAATACGTCTTCGTTTGTTTTTATCATTTTCATCAACTGGCTATTTTTAAACTCTAATTACTATACATCGTAATAAATCATTCGGGAACTGCAGTATATCCGGGAATGCGTAAAATACAAAATAAAGCAAAAAAGGAATTCCAGCATGCTTTACGGCAGGCTGGAATTAGTACTGATATCGAAGTTAAATATCGAAGTACTGGTAGAACTCAAACGGCGTAGGTCTGATAGAGTTCTGCTTGTACTCCTCGGATTTGAGCTCTATCCACATATCTATGGCGTCCTTCGGGAATATCGGCTCAAGGAACTTCCTGTCTGTTTCCAGCTCGTCAAGAGCCTCCTGCAGCGAACCAGGGCATTCCTTGATCCCCAACTCATGTCTTCTCTCAGGCGTGAGGTGGTAGATGTTCTCGTCGCACGGGTCTCCCGGATCCATCTTTCTCTTTATGCCGTCAAGTCCTGCGGCTGTGAGTGCTGCGAACGCGTAGTAGATGTTGCAACTGGTATCGGGCGGTCTGAACTCGATCCTCTTGGGCGCTTCCTTGCCCTTCTCGTATACCGGAACTCTTACGCTCGCTGACCTGTTGCGCTTGCTCCATGCGATATAGACCGGCGCCTCGTAACCCGGCACAAGTCTCTTGTACGAGTTAGTTGTGGGCGAAGTGATGGCGCAGAGCGCCCTTGAATGCTCCATCAGCCCGCCGATGTAGTAGCGACAGGTCTGGGATATCTCGGCGTATTCGTCATCGGGGTCGTAGAAGGTATTGCGGGAGTTTCCGTTCATTCCTTTCCAGAGCGACTGGTGGATGTGCATCCCTGAGGCGTTGTCGCCGAAGATGGGCTTGGGCATGAATGTGGCGACCATTTTCATGTTGTATGCCACGTTCTTGACCACGTTCTTGTACGTGAGCACGTTATCTGCCATCCTTGTGAGAGTGTCGTACTTCATGTCTATTTCGCACTGCCCTGCAGTGGCTACCTCGTGGTGGTGCGCGTCGCATATGATGCCGAAGTAATCGTATAACTGCCCTGTTATCTCGTTCCTCAGGTCCACGAGCGTATCCTGCGGCGGGGCAGGATAATATCCTTCCTTGAATCGTATCGGGTGGTTTATGCCGCTTGTTTGCGACCACGGCGCTTCTTTTGACTGTATCTCATACCCGGTGCCAGACCAGGCATCGCGCGCGGTCGAGAAGCTGGGCAATAATTTGAACGAATCGAAGACGAAGAACTCAAGCTCGGGTCCCCAGTAGGACACGTCGAACCCTGCCTTGTTCACAGCCTCCTCAGCCCTTTGCGCTATGTGCCTGGGGTCGCGCGTAAACCTCGGTCCTCCAAAGGCATCGTAGAGGTCGCATATCAGGCGGAGAGTCCTGTGGGGTGTGTTATCGGTCCATGGAAGGATTGCACAGGTATTCGGGTCAGGGAACATCCTCATATCGGACTCGAATATAGACTTGAAGCCCTTGATAGATGAGCCGTCCAGTTTTCCTATGCCGTCCGTGAAATCTTCTTCTCTCAGTGTGTATGAGGGGAGCGTGATGTGCTGGATATAACCCGGGATATCCATGAACTGCAGGTCTACCCATTTTACATTCTTCTCTTTTATGAATTCCAGAAGCTTTTCTGGTGTTGGTGTTGCCATATCCTATCTCCTATCAAATTTATGGTCTGCGCATAGCCTTTTTGAATCTCTTAGATTCACTAGCTAGTAGTTTGAATCAACTGTTTACAATGTATTTCCCAACTTGAGAGACGACTCAAAGAAGGATATGCGAGACCGACCATAAGCTACCGTTTGCCGACATATATACTTTTCTGTTGTGAGTTATGAAAAACCTTTAGTCCTTATATATCTCTCTAATCCCCATGGATATCCGCCTCTCCCGCCCCTGCATCGAAGATCCCGCGCTGTTTCTCGCAGAGTGCCACCTCGGGAAAAAAGTGAACATCGAGAAGTTATGCGAAGTCCTGCGCGGTGTTGGAGCAAAGGATTTGAAATGTTCGGCGCGTCTCGGAGTTGCGCGCTTTGAGCTTGAAGGAAGGAGCGTGATGATCTACCAGAGCGGCAGGGTAGATATCAGAAGGATACGGAACACTGACGAAGCAAGAGGGGTAATGGAGCAGATAGTGGATATGGCAGGGGAAGCTCTCAGCGGTACATCCTCTTAGAGAACTCACCTATCGTGTTGCTGGTGCTTTTTGACAGCTCATCTATCTTTTTCTCGAGGTTATCTTCAACGCCTTTGATATTTATCCGGATAGAGCGCTCCTTTGTATTGAGCGCCTCTTCAAGGTTGCGTAGCCTTACATCAAGCAGTATTATCATAATAGCAAGAGAACCGACCAGAAGCATGGCAGATACAATTATGACCGGGTCCGAATCACCGAGCCTGGTAAGCCACTTGTACGTCAGTACCATTGAAGAAATTATCATAACTACAGCCAGCCCGATATCTTTTACTTCCATTAATTAGTACACCTCTGAAGTTTAATAAGAATTATACTTTTGGATATATATAGGTTTAGATTTTCGATGGATTTGCGCACACTCAGAGGAAATGTTATTACGGGCAGGAACAAATGGACTGGTGATGGCAAGAAAATTGAGCCCAAAGGACATGCTTATCCTCAGAAAACTTGCACCTGAACTTGTTGATCCTACATGTGCGCACGCAGGGCACGAGTTCAGGTCTGTGCTCCCGCCCGTATCCCAGCATATCTCAACATCCGCGGGGGATTTCAGGGAGCGCCTGCTCAGGCTCCCGGATGAGGAACTGAACTATCTTGTCAGTCTCATCTTTGAGGGCATGGAGAGCCTTCACTGCGTTAAGAAAGAGCATGTAGATGCCCTCGTCGGAGTGGTAAGCAGTCGGCTCTCAAAAGTAAAAGCCACTGAGCTGCTTGAACTCTACGAATTCGCAGGTGATTGATATGCCGCATATAATGGAACTGTTCGGGAAAACAAGGATCGTGGTCAGGGACGGAAAGGTGGTGGAGGTGGGTGAGCCTGTGGCTGACTGGTGTCCGGTATTCAGCAAGGTAGCGGCGATCTCAAAACTCACGGCGGAAGAAGCGAAAAAGAACATGGAATACAGAATCAGGGAGATCGGTATGTTCACCCCGCAAAGGAGATTTGATCACGGCGTTTTTGTCAATTTCGGCGCAAGTGAGATAATGATGACAGCCCTGCGGCGCGGTCTTATCGATACCACGGTCACGGTATGCGACGGCGCTGGCACGGTGATCTCAAGTGACCCGGCGCTTGTTCAGGGCATGGGCGCCCTGATGTCGGGGCTTATAGAGACTGAGCCGATACCAGAGATAATCGCAGGGATCGAGGAGCGCGGGGGGATTTTGCTGGATAAGGAGAGCGCAAGGATAGACCAGGCAGGCGGTCTAAAAAAAGCTTGCGAACTGGGGTATAAGAACATAGCTATCAGCGTAGTAAACTCACGCGATGCGAAAAGACTCCGTGCCATTGAGAAAGAATCTGGCATAAATTTAATCCTGATCGGAGCGCATCTCACGGGAATCCCCTGCTCTGAGGCAAAAGAACTCATCGGGGCGATGGACATAGTCACAGGCTGCGCATCAAGGACGGTGCGCGACACGGTGAAGCCCCTGCTTCAGGTCGGCACGTCGGTTCCCATGTTCGCCATAACGCAGAAAGGAAAAGAGCTGCTCTGCGAGCGGGCGAAGGAGGTCGAGTCGCCCGTACTCGTGAATACCATGAAGCTGCCTGTACTGCCTGAGCACAAGCAGCCAAGACCTCTGGGATAGGTTATGAGCAGCCATAACGTTTGCGAATGGAGCCGTAAAATCTGCGAGCGTAAGCTGCCATTCCACCAGAGTACAGGCTCTGGGCAGTAACTGCACACGATTAAATATCTGATTCTCTGACAGGAAGTTTGAGTACGGCTTTTATGGATTGATGGACAAAAGTATTATGATGATGGCTTTATTATCCTGAATAGGAAAGAATTTATCTATTCAGGAAAGAATTACCTTTTTAACGGAAAGACTTAAATACTCACCTAAATTTAACCATTATTTATGATAGAACAAAAACTGTCATGTAGCGGATGTATCTCTCAATTCCATCCGACTATTTTATCTGGAACACAGGGGCGCAGCCACGCCCCTATCTCCTATGATGAGATGCATACAGTTGTGATAAAAAATGACTGCTGACGATATAATAAAAGCAGCAGTAGAATCAAACGAGGCATTTATCAAGGAATTCACAAGGATAATAACTGATGAACTGCGCATGACTGCAGCGGATTTCAGTGAAAAGTCCGGCATACCGACAAGCACCATATACAAGGTATTATCAGGCCAACGCGAACCGAATATCAAGACCCTGAGGCAGATAGTATCTGTTTTGCGGAAACTTGAAGGAAAGGAAAAACCGGAAGGAAGTGGAAAATCCGGGTTCATTGCTGTCATAGCAGCCCGCCCGGTGCTTGATATCATCACGGAGAAGAAGCTCAAGGTAAGAGACCGCCTTATCACGATCAGGGAATATTCTGCAACCTCGATGGAAGAAGCCATCGTAGCTGCGATAAAAGCTGAAAGGGACGGTGCAAAAGCAGTGGTATGCGCACCAATAGTCAGCCCCACGATTGAAAAAGTGCTGCAAATACCTGTAGCCGCCATCATACCAAGGGACAGCATTTTTGAGGCTATCGAGC
>JAPMTX010000150.1 GCA_026552855.1 Candidatus Methanoperedens sp.
TATAGATTTTAACGCCATTGTCACATTTTAACCGCATTGCAATATTATATACCGTCTGAAATATATACATCCTGTTTCATCCTGAAAGATAGGGTCTGTAAAGTCTGAGGATAAGGTGGTTTAAAAACTCAAATACCTGGATTTTACAGCCGTAAAAACGTGGGGTTCGGCTAAATCCTTGAGAGAGCAGCCGAGCCCCAGCATTGCCCGAAGGCATGGTAAGATTGGCTTTGAGATAACTTAAATCTTGCCTGGTTTTGCCTCCGGGGGGAAAAAATTAAAGGAGGAAGAACATGAAAATAAGTAAAAGAATCGCATTTGGCGCACTGCTGGCTGCGGCGCTGCTGATAGCAGTTGCACTTGTGCCGTCCATAGGTGCGAATCCGAATGCAGGTCAAACGAAATCCGAAAAAGCCCTGGAGTATATATCGCAAAAGCACGCAATACCACAGGAACAGCTAATGGTAGTGAATGAAAAGGAAGCAAACTTTCCTTTATCCAATAAAAAACTCTGGAGTGTAAAAATTCTGGATCCAATAACTACAGAAACATACATCGTGGACATTGATGAGGCGGGCAGTGTTGCAGATATTAAAGCAGCAAAGGCATTGGAGATCGCCAAATATAAAGAAAAGTACGGCAAGAAGGAAGTAGATCTTCACGAAAAACTGCAAAAATTGAAGCCAGATGATACAGTGGAAGTTGGAATCTGGTTATCCTCAATAGCAGATACACCAAAACCTGAGCGTGAAATTAGCGAGAGAGAATATAACGGGATGCTGGATACAAAGAGAAAGGCTTATGCACAGAAAGAGAAACCTGTTATAGATACACTTAAAGCAAAGAATATAAACGTAAGATATGCATCCCAGTATGCGCCCCTGATTTATGCGGAGGTACCTGCAAAATTAATGGCTGAGATAGAAAACATACCAGAGGTTGAAGGAATATATCTGGCAAGAGAGTTTAAACCAGCGCTAGATATGGTAGCATCAACTGAAAAAGTACAGCCAGTATGGAATGCAGGAGTTACTGGAAGCGGAATCAAAGTAGCAATAGTAGAGCATGGTAAAATAGTATCCTCACATCCCAATCTTGCGACAGGAATTGCCTATAACCCAAGTGACGGTGATGATTCTCATGCAACTCAGGTCGCAGGAATCGTTGCAACTGTTAATGATCCCACATACAAGGGAATATCATATGGAGTACCGGGATTATTAAGCGCAAATGCCGGATACGGTAATGACGGAGAGGAAGCTAGATTTATTGCGGCTACGGAATGGGCAATTGCCAGCGGAGCAAATATATTGAGCAACAGTTGGGGAACCGGTGACAACTTAACCATGAAAGGTATAGATAGGTACTTTGACCATGTTGTTTGGAGTAATTATAAAACAGTGACGGCAGTTGCGGGGAATAATGTCACTGGTACGGGTAACGTCGTTTCACCAGGATTAGCCTACAACGTTATCACCGTTGGTGGATTTGATGATAAAGACACATCGACGTGGTCAGACGATGCGATGTGGGGTATAGGACAGAGCCCGGGTTCATCCTGGAGAAACCCCATATCGAGAGACAGAGAAAAACCAGAGGTAGTCGCAGTAGCTACACACGGTTCTAGGACTATTACAAGTTTGCACCCTTGGTATCCGTATTTAAGACCGACGCCAGAAGCTGGAACCAGCTATGCGTCACCGGCAGTAGCTGCAGAGGCTGCACTGCTCATGCAGGCTAGAAGCTGGCTGACAGGCTGGCCTGAAACAGTGAAAGCTGTCATCATGGCATCAGCAGTACACAACCTCGAGGGAAGCAGCAGGTTGAGCGAATATGATGGAGCGGGCGGGATAGACATCTCAAACGCGTATAATATTGCATTAAACCAGCGTATGCTTGGCAATGTGCTATATGCCAGCAGTTTCCCCAGAGACTATCCATTTACAGCAACTGCAGGACAAAAGGTTAGAGTAGTAATCACATGGGATTCTCATCCAGACAACAACCACCCGCCAACAAGTGATACCTTGCAGTCGGACTTAGATATTTACATCTATGATCCAGCAGGGAACCTGGTAACTTCTTCGATTAGTTTTGACGCCAACTTCGAGATAGTCGAGTTTACAGCACCAGCGACAGGAAACTATAAAGCAAGGGCAACGGCATCCAGATTCGACGGAACAAAGGAATATGTAGGGTTTGCGTACACATACGTATAACCCTTTGTTTTTTTAATTTGAGATTAATATGAAAATAAAATTTCTAATCTTTTCGTTGTTTGTTTTGATAACAGTGGCATCTCTTGGATGCATAGAATCCAAAATACCACCTACCCCTAATCAAACAGAAATCGCCAAACCTTCTGTAACTGAGCAAAAATTACCTGCTTCTAATACGATAAAACCATTAATAATCAATGATACATTCGAGACATGGTCAAGGGGCTACTGGTCAAATTCATCTTATAAACAACTCTATTTTAAAGTGATTACAAATTATAGCCAGTGGAATGATTTCTTAGAGGAGCAGGGCTATTTCGCTTGGCTTAAAGAAGGGGGTCCTATGAGGTTAGAAGGACAACTATTTCCTGGATTGAACGTAATGCCAAAAACAATAACATCTGCTGATCTTAATAACTATTTTATTATAGCTGCTATGATGGGTATAAAAGCAGTTGCAGAGGGCCCTGAAATTGAAATAAAAAATATAAGTAGAATAAATGATGTAATAAATGTCACTGTTCGGATGTATGATCCGAGAGGAGGGGCTGCTGTTGTCAGTGCGCCCTACCACATAGTCATAGTTAAAAGGGAGCTGCTGCCCACGGGAAATTCCACGTTTGTTTTTAGGGATACTGAGGGTAAGGAACTTGAAAGACTATATGTGAAGGTATAAAAGGAATAAAAATTTTGAGGAGGTAGACCTGGCGATTCAACTGGATTTTAAAGAGTGCTGAACTTGAAATTATCTAGAAGGCTATCCCATCCCTTCGAAACAATTAAGTAACAGAAACATATTTAAATACCTATCTTGAATAAACTATTCAAAATAACTGAGGGGAAATAAAAATGGATGAGATAACGCTCACCGTAGCAAAAGCCTACCCGAACGATTCGGGAAGAGGGATAGCCAGGCTGGACCCTCACACGTTGATGGTCCTGCAGCTTACGCCCGGCGATATAATAGAGATCGAAGGGAAAAGGCGCACGTCAGCGAAAGTCTGGAGGGCTGACCGCATAGACTGGGACCAGGATATCATACGCATAGACGGATTTATCAGGCAGAACGCAGGCGCGGGCATAGGCGACAACGTGAAGGTTAAGAAGATAGAAGTCAAGATAGCTAACAGGGTCGTGCTGGCGCCGCCTGAGGGCACGTCCATCCAGTTCGGCGGGGAGGCTGAAGAGATGGTAAAACGCCAGATAATGAAGCGTTCGGTCATCAAAGGGGATATCATACCAGTCATGAGCACCATGGCTCATCCTTTCCTGGGGCGCGTGGTAACCGGGCAGACCATTCCCCTTATCGCGATCGAGGCTGAGCCAGAGGGCATAGTCATGATCACTGAAAGTACAGAGATAAAGCTCAGGGAGAAGCCTGTCGTGCTGGACGTGACAGGAACGGGAATAACCTATGAGGACATAGGAGGTCTCACCGACGAGATTCAGCGCCTGCGCGAGATGATAGAGCTTCCCATGAAGCATCCGGAGATATTCGAGAAACTGGGCATCGAGTCCCCCAAAGGCGTTCTTATGTTCGGTCCTCCCGGAACGGGCAAGACGCTCATTGCCAGGGCTGTAGCGAATGAATCGGGTGCGAATTTCTTCTCCATAGCAGGTCCTGAGATAATGAGCAAATACTACGGTGAGAGCGAACAGAGGCTGCGGGAGCTTTTCGAGCAGGCGAACAAAGAGGCTCCATCCATAATATTCATAGATGAGCTTGATTCTATTGCGCCCAAGAGGGAAGAGGTGACCGGCGAGGTAGAGCGCAGGGTCGTGGCGCAGCTACTTACCATGATGGACGGGCTCGAAGAGAGAGGTCAGGTCGTTGTGATAGGCGCTACGAACCGCATCGATGCCATCGATCCTGCACTCCGCCGTCCTGGCAGGTTTGACCGCGAGATAGAGATAGGAGTGCCGGACAGGAACGAGAGGATAGAGATCCTCCAGATACACACAAGAGGCATGCCGCTCGCAGAAGATGTCAAACTTGATTACATCGCTGAAAGGACGCACGGGTTCGTAGGCGCGGACATATCAGCTCTTGTAAGGGAAGGAGCCATGAAAGCCCTCAGAAGGTATCTTCCCCAGATAAAACTCGACGAAGCCGTCCCGCGCGAGATACTCAACAGCATGCAGGTCACGGTAAACGATTTCGAAGAGGCGCTCAAGGAAGTTGAACCCTCAGCCATGAGAGAGGTGCTGGTCGAGGTACCGAAAGTCTCATGGGACGATGTGGGAGGACTTGACGAGGCGAAGCAGGAGATAATAGAGGCTGTGGAATGGCCTCTTAAGAGCCCTGAAAAGTTCAAAAAGATGGGCATCCAGCCTCCGAAGGGCATACTTCTGTACGGTCCGCCCGGCACGGGCAAGACGCTTCTGGCAAAGGCGGTGGCGAACGAAAGCTCTGCCAATTTCATAAGCGTGAGAGGTCCGCAGCTTTTATCCAAATGGGTAGGAGAATCCGAGAAAGCGGTCAGGGAGGTGTTCAAGAAAGCGCGCCAGGTCTCACCGTGCGTGCTGTTCCTTGACGAGCTTGACGCCATAGCCCCAATCAGGGGAATGGACCTGGGCTCAAAAGCCTCGGAGCGCGTAGTCAACCAGTTGCTGACCGAGCTTGACGGCATCGAGACGTTAAAGAACGTGGTCGTGATAGCTGCGACCAACAGGCCTGAGATAGTCGATCCTGCGCTTATCCGCTCAGGAAGGTTTGACAGGCTTGTATTCGTTGGACCTCCTGGCAAAGAAGGAAGGAAAGAAATATTTGAGATACATTTAAAGAATCTCAATGATGAACCTTTTGTGTTTAGCTGGGACAATACCCCCGGAAATGATAACAATGGACTTATAAAATTCCTAAAGGAAGAACTCAATATAGATCGCGCAGAAAACGTAAAAATCACTAAAAATGATAAAGATAAAATAATCCGCGTTATTAACGAGAAAAAATCAGTAGAAATAACACTTGATGAGATTAACGAAACGGCGATATTAATATTCAGTAACGGACGAACATATAATCTTAATGTAAAAAAGGAAAAAGGCAGACTAGACATATACGATAGTAAAAAACTCACGGACGATGTAAACATAGATGAACTGGCAGATCTTACAGAGAATTATGTGGGTGCAGATATTGAGTCATTATGCAGGGAGGCTGTGATGCTTGCCCTGCGTGAGAATTTCGATGCTGAAAAGGTGGAGATGAAGCATTTCCGCGAATCTTTGAAGAAAGTAAGACCTGCTCTTGTTGAAGGAATGATCGAATATTACGAGAAGCTCCAGGAGCAGTTCAAAGGCGGGACAAAACAGGAACAGAAGTCTTATATAGGTTATAGATAAAAAAAGCAGGTAGACGAATCCATCTAAAAAAGCATCGGGTTCATAAAAGGGATTACTATGGCGAAAATACTTGCAAAAAACTTGACAAATAAGAGGGTAATGCTTACTGACGGATCAGAACTCGGGACTGCGACCAACGTTGTTATAGAGACACACACAGGAGAGCTTCTGTACCTGTTAGTGAGACCTTCTCCAGTGGTAGATACCTCAAAATACAAGGTACAGGATAGTTACATAATGATACCGTTCGAAGCTGTCAGGGCAGCCAAGGATTACGCGATAGTTGATAAAAAACTTGTAACCGGCAGTGATTTTGATTAATTTTTCGATGCGGTTTAGAAGGCAGTGTTTTGACAGGTGAAGCAAAGGTAACAATAGTTTGTTCAACTCAGGATAGAGCCAGCCAGAATATCAAAAAAAACCTTTTAGCCCTGAGAAAATGGGAGACCGGGTATCCGGAGTGCGGCTATTCTATTTTTGAATCAAGGAATTTCAGGATCGTAGAAATAAAAGAGCCTCTCATACTTCAGGACGGGCTGGATAAAAAGCTTCTCAAATGCGGTCTTCCGGCTGCGCTTTTAATCTTTGCGTCCAAACACAGGAGCAAGGACGGCAGGGCTATCCTGACCGTTCATTCTACCGGAAATCTCAGCGAGGCGAAGTTCGGGGGAAAAGAGAAGCGGCTTGCAGCGGCAGCGCCGCAGGCGGTTCGTTCGCTCCTGCGTTCCCTTAAGATACTGAGCGGGAACGAGGAGTACGAGGTCACTCTTGAATGCACCCACCACGGACCGAGCGATATAGAAACCCCTTCTGTCTTCGTTGAGATAGGAAGTAACGAGGAGCAGTGGCTGGATGAAGCGGCTGGAAGGATCGTTGCGAACGCCATAATGATGTTGAAGGACGAAGACTCGCCCGTCGCTGTGGGCTTCGGGGGAACGCACTACGCCCCAAGGCAGACTGCGCTCGTTTTAGAGACGGGTATCACTTTCGGTCACATCTTCCCCAACCACGCGCTGGATGAACTTGACGGGGAAATGATACGGCAGGCGTTTAAGAGGTCAGCGGCTGATTTTGCGTACTTTGACAGGAAATCCATGAGAGCACAGCAGCGCGAAAAACTGGCTGCGATGGTTGAGAGCGCGGAGTTTGAGGTGCTTAAAGAGAGCGACATAAGGGACATGGACGGGATACCGTGGGAATTCTGCCTGCAGCTTCGCCAGAAGATAAAAGAAGTATGCCCGAACGGTCGCCCCAGGATAACGGATAAGATACGGTGCGAGATACTATCGTGCCAGGACTGCATATGTCCCAAAGTGAAAATAGCCAGGATCAATCCTGCTCTTTTATCCGAAGCTGAGAAACTCGATAAAAAGAGGCTTGAGAAATTCCTCAGAGACCACAATATTGCGTATATCGAGTATGAGGACGGAAGGTTCGCGCATGTCATAATCGGGCTGGACAGCAACTGTGCAAGGCTGGCTGCAGAAGAATTGACGAACGAATGCACGGAGATCCTCAAAAAGCATTACGACTCTGGAGTGGATAGAGGAACGCTTGAAATAACGGAGAGAAAGTTCAGCCCTGAGCTTGCAAAGTCTCTCGGGATATCTGAAGGACCTCTCTTCGGGAGGCTGGCGCAGGGTAAATCCGTTGTTGTGAATGGAAAAACTATAAATCCAGATATGGTATATAAAACCAGTAAAAGAATTATTAAATTGAGTTACGATTGAGGGATGAAACATGGAATCAATAATAAGTGAGGCAATAGCAAGGGCTGGAGAATCAAAGATGCCCCATGTCGGAGAAACGGATGAAGAACTTCTGGCAATTCTCCAGGAGCTAAAAACAAATATTGTGGTAATAGGGTGCGGTGGGTCCGGCTCAAATACCATACAGAGGGTATCTGATGAAGGGATTATAGGGGCAGAGCTGTACGCGCTCAACACGGATGCGCAGCATCTCCTCAACATCAAGGTAAGGAAGAAAATCCTGATAGGAAGAAGCAGGACGCGGGGTCTTGGAGCAGGAAGCATCCCTCAGATTGGAATGGACGCGGCGCAGGAATCAAAAGCGCAGATAGAGAAGGCGGTCGGGAATGCGGATATGGTTTTCGTGACCTGCGGTCTGGGAGGCGGCACGGGCACAGGCGCAGCCCCGGTCGTGGCTGAAGTTGCGCGGGACTCAGGAGCGCTGACGATAGCGGTCGTCACACTGCCGTTCTCTGTTGAAGGTTCAATACGCATGGAGAACGCTGAAGCAGGTCTTGAGCGGCTGCGCGATGTTGTGGATACTGTCATTGTCGTCCCGAACGATAAACTGCTTGAGGTCGTTCCCCACCTTCCTCTCCAGGCAGCCTTCAAGGTATGCGACGAGGTGCTGATGCGTGCGGTGAAAGGGATCACGGAACTCATTACCAAACCCGGTCTTGTCAACCTTGATTTCGCAGATGTCAGGGTCATAATGCAGAAAAGCGGTGTAGCGATGATAGGTCTTGGCGAGGCAGAGGGCGAGAACAAGGCAATAGAATCCGTGCAGAAGGCACTCCGCAGTCCCCTGCTGGACGTCGATGTCTCTGGCGCGACAGCGGCTCTTGTCAACGTCGTCGGCGGACCGGATATGACCATATCCGAGGCTGAGAGCGTGGTGAATGAACTTTACACCCGCATCGATCCCAGAGCCAGACTGATATGGGGAGCCATGGTCGAGCCTGAGCTTGAGCATGTCATAAGGACGATGATAGTCGTCACAGGCGTCAAATCCCCGCAGATACTTGGAAAGAACACGGGAGGAAATATAGCCACTGCGAGATACGGGATTGATCTTGTTAAATAGGCTTAGATCGTATTTTAATGGAAGCATACATAAGAGAGATTTTTAACTCGATCCAGGGCGAGGGACCTTACGCTGGCGTGCGCCAGGTTTTCGTAAGGTTCTGCCAGTGCCAGCTCCACTGCGAATACTGCGATACCCCGCAGACGAGGAGTAATGCGGAAATATGCAGGATCGAGAGAACACCGGGAAAGGGCGATTTCTACAGCATCGACAACCCCATCAGCAGGGATGATATCGTAGAAATAATCGGAAATCTATGGACGCCCTCGACCAGGCATATCTCCCTCACAGGTGGAGAGCCTCTTATTCATGCGGATTTTATCAGGACGCTTGAGCCAGGTCATCCCCTGTACCTGGAGACCAATTCAGGACTCCCTGAGCAGGCTCAAAAATTAAAGGATATGGTAGCTGTAGCTTCATGCGATATAAAACTGCCCGAGCATAATTCAACACGAGATTATAAAAAGCTGTTGAAGAACGAGCTTGAGACCATCTCTATCCTCAGCCGGACATCGCAGACTTTCGTGAAGGTAGTAGTGCTCCCTGGGACTACAGAACAATCAATATCTCCTGCTGTAGATGGAGTAGCATCGATAGATGAGAATATCCCGTTCATCCTTCAGCCTGTGACATCAGATAGACCTGTTCCCCCGGAGCTGCTGTTCGGGCTGATGGACTTTGCGGGTAAAAAATTAAAAGATGTGCGTGCCATACCGCAGACGCACAAAATGATGGGTTTGCTCTAACGACCTGTCGCTGTAGCCAGAGCCATTACAACCTGCGGATCAGAGGATGAGCCTACCAGTATCATGTAGCTGCCGCTTGTCCAGATTATGGAATAGCGCGGCATGGTCTGTCCTTTTATGGTTGTGACCTCAGCAGCTTTTGTAGCTGTGTGTCCGTTGAAGGAAACCTCCTCGAAGGGGTTGTAATCATCCTTGTATCGATTCTTTATCTGCAATTTGTACTGAGCCAGGAGCGCCTCAGGTCTGTCGCTTTCGATTACCTGGATGTAGATATCGTCCCCGCTGTTCTTGTAGACACCTTCAGTAGAGTTTATACTGGAACCGTCAATATCCACCGAGCTCTCATGGACGCCAAGGTAGGTAAAACCTTCAGGCAGACCGGTCTTGGGTATTAGTTCAGATGCAGCAGACTTTTTGTCGCCGCCTCCATCAAAAATGCATCCGGAAATAAAAACCGCTGTTGCGAACAATATCAGTAATATTACAGGTTTTTTCATATTCTGTCTCCTTTTAACCCCCGTATTAGACTGCGAACTTAAAAAATGTAGCGGTCGATTACTTCTGCATTTCTATAGGAGGCGGTTTTGGCGTTTTACCGCAATGTATATATACCGTCGTTGATAAACCTACAAATTAACGGGGGTAACGCAGGTAATCCGCAGCGGGGGATATGCTATTCGATCAACACCGGAGCCTGCGGCGGGCGAACCTGTGGTTGGAATCGAGGAGTACAGGGGCTCGTATTCAATATTAATGGACATATAATCGGACTGGGGGGGCAGGGAATTATGGAGACAAGAGAAGTGCATGAGGTTATCCTGTGGATGGATGAATGCGCACCTGAGCGGCTTACGCCAAATACTGTGATGCTGTGCACAAGGAACATGTTCATACTTGAGAACATGCGGGATTTTATTTACGATGAGTTCGTGGATATTATAAGGAGAAGCGGGAGCGCAGGGATAGTTAAACTGTAGCTGGCGGCATAAGACTGTAAATCCGTTCGAAGTTAAAGTAAGTATTATATATTTCTATGGTTATTACTTACCTGCATGAACAAGAGATTGGTGGTACTGGCAGGAATCCTGCTGCTTGTAGCAGCGGCGGGATGCATAGCCTCTCAAAAATATTCCCAGCAGGTCCCTTCTGCGTCGGATTTTAGCTACAGCATGAGTGAGAGCAGGGATTCTTTAAAGACCAGTGGAACAGATGCTTACGACAAGAAAAGTGCCTCCCAGGATAGAAAAATTATCTCAACCGCACATCTCCAGATGGAGGTGAGCAATGTTAAAGACACTTTTAATGAATTAACTAACATTACTCTGAGCCATGGCGGATATATCTCCAGTTCATCAGTATATGATTCGGGGAATCGCAACAGCGGTCAGGTGGCTTTAAGGGTTCCCCAAAGGAACTTCTATTCAGCAATAGAACAGATAGAAGCCCTGGGAACTGTCAGGTCAAGGCAGATAGCAGGGCAGGACGTGACCGAGGAATTCATCGACCTGAACGCCCGCCTTGGGAACTTGCAGAAACAGGAAGTAAGGCTGCAGGAGATACTGAAGACCGCAGTAACAGTGAAGGACGTACTTGAGGTTGAGCATGAGCTTGAGCGCGTGCGCGGGGAGATAGAGCGCCTGACGGGCAGGCTTAACTATCTCAACCAGAGCGTAGAGATGTCCACCATCATGGTGAACGCAGCAGAGCCTGCGCCCTTTACGGGAGAGGATTGGGGGATAGCAGATACGTTCAGCCAGGCTGCAAGAGGGTTCGTAGAGAGCGTGAGGGGATTGATCATAATTACAGGATATATCCTTCCCATACTGATATTCATAGTCATGATAGCCATGGCTGCACTCGGGATCAAAAGAAAGCTCCTGCCGAGGCTTAGAACATAAATATGAACTCAAAAAGAATGAATAAAAAGATAATTCTCCTGTTGCTACTTTTTGTAATTATTTCAGGCTGTATTGAACCAGGCTACCGTGCGGACGGAGATATCACCCCTTCGCCCGGGCGATATTCTGATGCATACTCAAGCACCAATACATCGGAAGCGGCAGGAGGTAACGGCACTCAGCCAGCGAATACCGGTTCCCAATCTCAAACCCGGGGAACTCAGGCTCAGGACATTTCTTCGGCAGCAGATCAAACCGGAAGTTCCCAGCCTGGGACTGCTGCACAGGCAGACAGGAGCGAACTTCTAATCGACAGGATATCCATGAACCTGAGTTATCTTTACGATAAGAAATGGAACAGCCTTTACCAGGAGGATGAGCTTGACTGCTCAAGGATGTCGGTATATTTGTGGGACTACATCAGGACAAATTACCATGTGGCGCCAAAAATAATCGTCTCGTACCAGAGGCAGCATGCCTGGCTGGCTCTCAAAGTGAGCGACGTAGGGAACTCGTCAAAATACATCCGCTGGAACATCAGAGGCGCAGATTATTATTATCTTGAGGCAACGATACCGAAAATCGTTACAGATGATAACCAGAGGTTCCTGATAAACGGTCAGGAATATACTTCTTCCCAGTTCTACGATGCTGCGGTATATATCTTTGAAACACCCCAGGACGCGAACGATTTCCATGCCGAGAATTCATGGCTGCGCGGATGGAACCAGGAGTTCAGGTTAAAGAAAATGGATCTGGATAAGATAGAGAGGTTGCTGGGGTAGCGACAGGGTTCATCTGCGGTCCAGTTATAGCAACGAACTCGTACGAACTTATACGAACTCAAATCATTTTCAGAGTTCGTACGAGTTCGTATTAGTTCGTTGTTAATCTACATCTTATCTGCCACAGTCAACTTCTCCTGAAGAGCTTATCCAGCTCCTGTCTGTTAAAAGATATCATTGTTGGTCTCCCGTGCGGGCAGGTATAGGGATTCTCTGTCGCAAAAAGCTGCCTGACAAGGCTTTCCATCTGGTCCGAAGAGCAGTCAGCCCCGGCTTTGATCGCACCCCTGCACGCTATGCTTCTGGTTACCCGCTCAAAGATGCCGGTCTCGTCCTTTATCTTCCCCTCTGAGAGTATATCCGCCATTATGTCGTGTATCAGGTCAGGATCCTCAAGTTTTCCCAGGACGTTCGGGACGGCGGTGACTGCGAACGAATCCGGTCCAAACTCCGATATCCTGAACCCGAACTCCTCAAGGTAAGGGATGCTCTCCCTCATCAGGGCCCGCTCCCTTGAATCCAGTTTAAGGTTGAGCGGGACAATAAGCTCCTGCGAGTCCGCTCGATTTCCGCCTCTCACCTGCTCAAAGAGTATGCGCTCGTGCGCCGCGTGCTGGTCGATTATCATCAGGCCATCCTTTGTCTCCACGACGACGTACACGTTATCAACCTGACCGAGGATCTTTACCTGCGGCATATCAGTCTCGCTCGCTTTATCTGCGATATACCGCTCTGTGCGCCGCAGCCTCCGTTCCGTATCCTTTGCAGGATACCTGAACACGCTCTCTTCTTCCCGCACGAGTGCCTGGCTCTGCGCCTGGCTCTTCTGGTCTTGTTCGTAAAGCAGGGATTGTGTGCTTTTTACGGGGGGCGTAAGGTCCCTGCCTGATAGTGCGCTCCTGACAGCCTCTGCCACAGCCTCCGAAACTTCCCTCTCATGGCTCAGACGCACCTGGTTCTTAGTCGGGTGTACGTTCACATCGACCTCTTTTGTATCTATGGATATTTTTAAGACCGCTACAGGAAAACGCCCTTTAGGGATGAGTGTCCCGTACCCTTCCCGCAGAGCCAGGCTAAGCACTCTTCCTGTGACGCTCCTGTTATTGATGTAGAACGACTGGGAATCGATACTGCCTCTTGTAATTTCGGGTTTTGATACTAACCCTGTGATGTGGGCGAACCTTGAGGTAAAATCCACGGCCACCATAGCTCTTGCTATCTCCTGCCCGTAGATGTGGATCACCGTATCCTTAAGCTCCGAGGCAGGCGAACGCAGTACCTCGTTACCGTTGTGAAGAAGGGTGAAAGATACGCTGTTATTGCCAAGGGCGTTCCTTGTCACAACATCGATCATATGCGCAAGCTCGGTGCTGTCTGATTTCAGGTATTTTTTTCTTGCAGGTGTATTGTAGAATAGCTCTTCGACCGAGACAGCAGTGCCATCGGGGGCTCCTGTCTCATTTATGCTGACCAGTCTGCCGCCGTGCACAGTGACCTTTGTGCCAGCCATGTCCTCCTTTGTTTTCGTGACGATCTCCACTTTTGCGACAGCGGCGATGGAGGAAAGCGCTTCTCCCCTGAATCCCATCGTGGCTACATCCTCGATATCCTCGATGCTGCTGACCTTGCTCGTGGAATGCTTCACAAAAGAGAGGGCTGCGTCCTCTTTGCCCATCCCGCAGCCGTTATCGGTGACGCGTATCAGCTTTTTCCCGCCCTGCATCACTTCGACCCTGATATCAGAGGCTCCTGCGTCTATTGAGTTCTCGATGAGTTCCTTGACAACGGAGGCGGGGCGTTCAATCACTTCTCCGGCGGCTATCTTGTTAATTGTGACTTCGTCAAGGATGTGTATTTTTTGCATTGTAGGGGTTGTTCCGTTATATGGTGTTATGAGTATTCAGTGTTTCGCATGGATATTGTAATTCTGTGTTTCGAGGATTATGTGGCGAAAAGGCTAATAGAAGAAAGAGAAGGAGTAATTACAGGTGGAAAACCGAAACCCTGTTCAGGCGTGCCTAAGGCTTAAATAATGAAAATTCAGAAATCGAAAAGAGACTTCTGCGGTTCAGGCACGGTCTGAGCTTCGGGCTTGGAATTCGATAACTCAACCCGCCCGTACTGTCCTCCGCCGCCGGGGTGCACTTTCACCCTCCCTTCCCTGAATGCGACTATCGCACTGACGACGCGCTCATCCACTCCTGAGCCCCTGATATCGGCATCGACCAGCACCGCCACCTCGGAGCCGTACCGCTCTATGAGCGCATCCCAGATTTTCTTGACGCCCTTTGTATTCGTCCCTATTCCCAGCGCCATTGCAATGATCTCGGATAGCGGTATCAGGTGAAGGTACGGCGGTCTGTGCGGTGGATGCTGCGGCTTATCATATGTTGCAAGCTCATTGACCCTGTCCTTCACGCCTTTTTTTATCGTCCCGTCGCAGGAGCATGTCCAGTTCTTGATAATGCTCTCCCTCAATGTGTAATGCCTGAAGCACCGTATGCATGCGCTCTCGTTATATTTCCCCTCCTCTGGAGGCAAACCAACATTGATAACAGGCTTTCTTCCTTTCTCGCGTATTATCGCCATCTTCAATTCCTCAAAACTGATATCCTCCATCTCAAAGCGGTTGAACTCGCGCGCCAGTTTGTTCACGTAGGGGGAGTGGGCATCGGAGTTTGTGAGGAATGTGAGGCAGCGAAGCTCCGAAATCCTGTCAGCGTACGATGTATCTGCGCTCAGACCAAGCTCGATAAGATAAATATAATCCGCCATGTCGCCATAGCATTCCCTCAGCGAATTGTGGTACGCGTACATCGCAGTCCAGGGCGTGAAGGCATGCGCGGGACCGATAAGCGCACCCGCATCTTTTGCAGCCTGAGCTATTTCAGCGCCGCCCAGCCTCACGTTCGGTCTCCCGTCAGAATCGATATTGTTCGACCGGTTTTTCATGAATTCGTACAGCTCCTCTGCCTTGGATATGGAAGGTACGAGCAGGAGATGGTGCACCTGGTTTATATCCTCAACCTCTGTCGTGAGGATGAAGCTCATATCATCGAACCTGAAAATCCCGTTCTCCTCCTTTAACTTTTTTATCTCAGACAGCCATTTCGGGTGCAGGCAGTCGCCAGTAGCCATAAGCTGGATACCTTTCCTTCCGGATTCAGTTGCAAGGGTAGGAAGGTCCATTTTTCCCGAGGTCGCCATGCTGTATTTCGAATGGATGTGCAGGTCTGCGTTCACGAGCATGAGGGGAGCTAATGGACTGGATGGCTTATAGGGGTTGCGTCACAAGGGACAGTTATTTAGCCTATAGGTGCCAACATAAAAAAGAGGGGAATCAAAAATGGCACAGGATAAAGAACAGGTATCTATATCGAAGCGTATCAATCGCAGGAAGTTTTTGGTATGGCTTGGCATTTTACTTGGCATCATAATTGCATCCATAAGCATAATTAAAAAGAAGGCATTAAGTATAACCAACCGGTTCCGCATACGGAGCGTGGAACAGACACCAGGGTTCAATCCGGGTACATGGAAACTGAGCGTGAACGGGCTTGTAAATATGCCTCTTGCTATCAGCTACGACGAACTCCTCAAACTTGAAAGCGAGGAGCAGGTAAGTGATTTTCACTGCGTGGAAGGATGGTCTGTTGATAATGTCAAATGGAGGGGTATACGGTTAAAGGTACTTTTCGACATGGCAGGCGTAATGCCTGAAGCGGGGTTCCTGACGTTCTATTCAGCAAGCGGCACATACTCAGACAGCCTCTCCATAAAAGAAGCACTTGAGCCTGATGTTATGCTTGCCTACATGCTGGATGACGAGCTGCTGCCGGAGGAGCAGGGCAGACCCCTGCGGCTGGTGATTCCGAGGATGTTCGGGTATAAGAACGTGAAGTGGATAAACAGGATAACGCTTACGGCTGCGCAGGAGGGAGGATACTGGGAGAGGTTCGGGTATAAGATCGACGGAGTATCGTACCCCTGACAGCAGGAGCCTGTGTGAGAATACCGAGATTTGATACCTCAGCCAGAACCCTGCACTGGTCACATGCTGCGGTCTTTATCTGGCTCCTGGCAACTGGCATACGGATTTCTCTTACATCAAGCTCGCTTCTTGGAGACCCGCTGATAAGAAAGGCACACCTGTATGCTTCCCCCTTTTTTGTCATACTGCCTGTTATGATCTATATAACAGGCAGCCCGCAAACCAGAAGAGACGTAAAAGAGCTCATATCGTGGGACAGGGGAGATACAGGATGGCTCATGGATACCCTGAAAGGGAACAAAGCCGTTGCTGCCGGAAAATTCAATGCAGGACAGAAAATAAATTTTGCCGCTACCCTGCTGCTGCTTGCCGGTCTCTCATTATCGGGCTCAGTCATCTGGATGAGATCAATGTTCAGCGTAGGCTTTGTAGAATTCAACTTCCTTTTACACGATCTCCTGGCGGTTTTAGCCATAATGCTGTTCGCAGGTCATATCGCACTCGCGCTTTATTATGGCGAATCGCTGCGCGGCATTATCTCCGGGGAAGTGGATGAAAAATGGGCAAAGGAACGCTACCCTGAGTGGTCCGAACGGCAGTCCAGGTGAATAACTTTATATTATGCTTTCTTCTCTGCGGCAATTTCAGCAAAGGCAAGGTTCCCGGCGATCTTTTTGATCTTTATCTTGACCGTGTCCCCTTTGCTCGTACCCGGCACATAGATGGTATACTTATCTTTCTTGGCAATGCCGTCCCCTTTGCTCCCGACAGCATCGATCCTCACTTCGTATATCTCGCCTTCGGTCAACGCCTCTGCTTTTACGATGACGGCTGCCTGCCGTTTCGCGACAGGTCTGTGGGCGCCGCATGCATCGCACCGGAGCGTCAGGATCCTGTCGACTTTAATAAGGTGCGTATCAGGACGCCCGCATTCGGAGCATGTTACATACTCCTTGATGTAGGCATCGATCAGCTCGGCGACCACGCCAGAGGTGAACCTTCCATGGAATATGGCCCGCGATCCTTCCAGTTTACCTGCAGTACCCAGCTCTTTTAGCAGGAACTTGAATAAATGCTCAGGTTCGCGGTTCAGCCTGTCTGCTATGGCAGCAAAATTCTCAAGCACTGTGGTCTTGCCCTCTGTGAGCAGCCTTGGCTCGGGGACCACGAAACGCTCGCCTGAGCCCTTTATCTCAGGCAGCTTGGAGAGTGCTCTGTCCAGGTTTTCAAGATAATCGTTCATATTAAGTTAAAATCAGCTCCTGACCCTTTTCCACGACAAGCCTTATCGGGGTGGGGAGCTTGTGTCCTGCGGATAACAGCGAATCCTTGGCGACCTTGAAACTGCCCGGATTAATAGATAATGTCATGAGCTTCTGACCTGCCCTTACCCGTGCAGCAGTGCCAACAGCCTTTCCGAATGCCTGGCGCATTCCCTGGGAAACGCGGTCTGCACCCGCTCCGGTAGCCTGCTTGTTCTCCCTGAGAACCTCGTGCGGATATACCCTGATCTTGAGATGGTAGCTGTTCGGTCCGATACCCTCAAGCAGAGGTCTGTTCGCTGCTATGCGTGCAGCCTCAAGCGCACTGTGCCTTATCTGGCATGCTTCTTTTGCTATGATGGATATCTCCACCGGGAACTCGTCCTTCAGGTTCCCTATGTCAAACGTTACTATCTTGCTTCCGGGCACACCGCCCATGTACTCCCGTCTTGTGTATGAGCGCTGGGTGATGTTCCTGTACATTCGTCCTGGTTTTCTTGCCATTGAATAATCCTCCGATAATCTGGATATGCGTATGGAAAATGTATTACGCGATTTCATCCAAAATGACTTTTTAGCATATAAGCTTTATTGAATGCGATATGTATTAATACAGCTAAAAAACAATACAAATATGGTATAATCGCTTCGATTACGAGAGGAGGGATATTGTATTGCAGTAAATTTAGGTAGTGCCAGGAGGGAAACCGCTGCTTCTGCAGGACAGATGGGCGGTATCCCCGTGCTGATACTGAAGGAAGGAACCCAGAGGTCAAAGGGCAGGGAGGCTCAGAGCGCTAACATCACTGCAGCCAAGGCTGTAGCTGCCGCGGTGAGGACCACGCTCGGACCCAAGGGTATGGACAAGATGCTTGTGGATTCGATGGGAGACGTGATCATAACAGGCGACGGCGCCAAGATACTCAGGGAAATGGACATCGAGCACCCTGCAGCGAAGATGGTCGTAGAGGTGGCAAAGACGCAGGACGAAGAGGTCGGGGACGGTACGACGACGGCTGTTATCCTGGCAGGAGAGCTGCTTGCAAAGGCTGAGGAGCTTTTTGACCAGGGCGTGCACCCCACCGTCGTAGTGATGGGCTACAGGCTTGCAGAGGATAAGTCAAGGGAGATACTTGGGTCGCTTGCAAAAGACGTTTCACCCGAGCAGGAGGATATCCTGCTGAACATAGCCACCACATCAATCAAAGGCGGGGAGGACCATTCTGTGAAGATGAAGCTGGCAGAGATAGCAGTCCAGGCTGTAAAGGCTGTGGTGGATTACACAGACGGCAGGAGGGTAGACCCAAAGGAGATAAAGATAGAGAAGATAGAAGGGGGCAGCACCGAGGATTCAGAACTTGTGCTCGGCGTGGTCCTCGATAAAGAGCGCGCGAACATCAACATGCCCAGGAAGGTACAGAATGCCAGTATACTGCTGCTTGACCGGGCGCTTGAGATCAAGAAGACCGAGATAAAATCAAAGATAGACATAACAACACCTGAGCAGATGATGCAGTTCCTTGACCAGGAGGAGAACATACTCCGCGAGACCGTGCGCAAGATAGAGAATATCGGAGCTAACGTTGTACTCTGCCAGAAGGGAATAGATGATGTAGCAGAGTATTATCTTGCTAAATCCGATATCCTTGCAGCAAAGAATATAAGCGAGAGCGATATGGAGAAGCTGGCAAGAGCCACCAACGCCAATGTGGTGAACGATCTCGATGCTGCATCCGCCGCAGATCTCGGCAGCGCAGGACTGGTAGAGGAGAAAAAGAAAGCTGAGAAGAAGTTCATCTTCGTGAGCGAGTGCTCCAACCCCAAATCCGTTACGGTCTTACTGCACGGGGGAGCAAAGCATGTGGTGGAAAGCGCGGATATTATCTTCAACGATGCTGTGCGCGTGGTGGGCGCGGTCATAGAGGACGGGAAATACGTGGCTGGCGGCGGCGCTCCTGAGGTCGAAGTGGCTCTTCGGCTGCGGGAGTACGCAGCATCCCTGACAGGAAGGGAGCAGCTTGCGGTTTACAAGTTCGCCGAGGCTATCGACATAATCCCGAAGACGCTGGCTGAGAACGGAGGTCTTGACAGCATAGATATGCTTATCCGGCTCCGGAGCCAGCATGAAGAGGGTAACAGGGACGCGGGGCTGGATATCTATACAGGCAGTGTGGTCAACATGGCTGAGAGAGGCATAATAGAACCCCTGCGCGTGAAGATACAGGCTATAAACTCTGCGGCTGAGGCAGCCTCCATGATATTGAGGATAGACGACGTCATAGCTGCAGGCAGGGGGGAGAAGATGCCTGAGATGCCGCCGGGAGGAGGGGGGTACTGAGCCCCCGGTTCTTTTTTACGTGCGAGAATTTAAGTAATTGAACACGGATTGTACGGATGACACGGATATGCACAGATTAAAATTATCCGTGGAGATCCGTCTAATCCGTGTCATCCGTGTTCCGTATCGCCTTGTTATCGCTTTTACATACCAGAGTGCAAAGTATAATAACAGAATTCTTTGCGAACTTTACCCTCTTGTGTGAAATGGTCATGAACAATGGTTCATGCATAAACTTTGAAAAACCATACTATATAGCGATTACGGTTTAAGTTTTTCATTGGGAAAGGAAAAATCACTGAGCATCATTGCGCCTTTGCTCAGTTTGTGGGATGCAGAAGTCGGATTCCATCCTCAACTCATGCATCTATCAGGACTACGATAATGTGCCCTTAATACAGCAAATTTTCTATTTATTGTAAACAGGTAGCTCAATTACTTGAGCCTGTCGATTCTCATACTGTATGCGATAATAACCATAAGAAACTCAATAGAAAGACGGACTTTAAGTACAGCTTCATTACTTTAAATGCAAGTGCGACTTTAAGTGCAAAGCTAAAAAACCTAGAAATTATATAAACAACGAACTCGTACGAACTGATACGAACTCAACTCATTCAGAGTTCGTACGAGTTCGTATTAGTTCGTTGTTTATCTACATCTTGTTGTTCTTTTTCATTGTAATCCATGAATTTCATTCGTCGCTGGCTCTGCGGTGAGTTCTTTGTAATATGCAATAATTTATGATGTGGCGCATGGTACGTTTTGTATCAATACCCTCTCAAAGCTCCTCCCCGAGCCGCCCTTTTTTGAACATGGTCCGAAAGCCAAGTGAGCCAAGCTCTATCTCATCAGCGATGACAGCCCTGCAAACTGCTTTTTTCTCCTCGCCGAGGACTTTGCGGATGCCGAAGCTCTTAAGCCGGGCCTCCATGCGGTCTGTCGGCTCTGATCTTGAGCGGACGTATAAAAAGTATCCGCTGTGCTCATAGCCCAGCAGCTCGCATTCTTTTATGACGCTGGGGATCTTTTTAAAATCCCTCTGCACGATCCCGTTTATCTCTTTTCCCACATCATCTTCATAGAAGTAAACAGATTCCATGATCCCTCACTCAATATTAATTATGTGCGGATTTACCCTTATACTTTTTTCAGCGCAGATACCAGGTATAAGTGCAACCCGCACAGGTAATATAGGCCCCAGGTACAAAATGAAGCAAGGCTGCCTTATTTTTATCAGATATGACATCGTTAACCTTAAGTAGAATCGTGAAAAGACTATCTTCTGGAGGAGTTGAAATGGCAGATCACTGGGGAGATTTTAGAAGATTCGAAGAAATGATGAATAAAATGTTCGAGGAATTCTGGGAAAGACCTGGCAGGTGGCTCTTGCCTTCCAGCAGGCTTATGCTGCCGGGCGAAAGGGAGACAGCTCTTGCCGAGTACAGGAGACCGTTAATAGATGTTGTCGAGACTGATAAGGAGATCATTGCCACAGCCGAGTTGCCTGGGCTTGAGAAGGATGATATAAAGATCAATCTTACCGAGGACAGGCTTGAGATATCGGCTGAGGCAAGGCGCGAGGAAGAGAGAAAAGAGAAGGGGTATGCATACAGGGAAAGGCGCACCGGAGCTTTTTTCCGCTCGGTCACGCTGCCTGCACCCGTGGACCCGAATAACTCAAAAGCTACCTATAAGAACGGCATTCTTGAGATAAGGATGCCGAAGAAAGAGGTCAAGGAGAAAAAGCTGCTGCCGGTTGAGTAGACCTTCCTGCTGTATTAATCAAAATAGGAGCCGCAGATAAATATAGATGAACGCAGTTCATGGCTGTGCATCCGTATTTACCTGTGTTCATCTGCGGCTTTGTTTCTCATATTATTACGTTATTTTCGAATCTCGTTATAGCTCAGGCCAGCGGATTTTTCTCTCAAATACCTCTCGCATACAGCCAGTTCCGCTTTCGTATTAACATTTAGCGCCAGTTCCTCGTCATCCAGGATCAGGTTGTAATCCTCCTGCTCCTCCCTGATCCTGTCAGCGCTGAGGATGTTTATCCCGCACGGGACTATGAAGCCGCCGTTCTTATGGAAAACGGTGTCGGGGCGGATGCCAAGCCTGGTGAAAACCTCAAGCCTCATATGCACTGAGAGGGCGGGCGAGTTCACTTCCCTGTATCTTTCTATTATCCTGTCTATCAGTTGCGGGGTGATAAGCGGAAGGTCTGCCATTGTAATGAGCACCTGCCCTCCTATCCCGGCTCTCTCGACAGCCGATGCCATATCGTTCACGAACCCCTCTCCCTCTGTCCTGATCATCCCTACGCTACGGTGTGATTTTATAAAATCAGAGAGCCACAGGTTCGTACTTTTGACTCCCGGAGAGGTGGCGACGAAGATGCTGCCTATGTTTTTTGAGCCAGTAAGGGCTGAGAGCACGTACGAGATCATGGGTCTTCCGCAGAGCATAGTGAGTGGCTTCTCCTCCAGCCCAAGACGCCTTCCCATCCCGCCTGCCATCACTACCGCGTCCACGCAAGCCCTCCTATGAAGAGCAGCGCTGCAAGGCGTCCTATCTCGTTGGATGCTCCGATTATATCCCCGCTCACACCTCCGAAATGGCGGTTGGCGGTATTGAGAACAAGAAGCCCGGCAGTCTGGGATATTACCAGCGCCTCAATCCCAAAAATACCGAGGGAAAGGTAGCAGACTATCCCTGAGAACACAAGCCCTATTAAGAAATCGGATTTCCTGGTATTATCCACGGTCATTGCCCCGAAACCCTCATGCATCCTCCTCCCGAACGCAGCTACTGTTACCATTGCCTGCTTTGCGCCTGTCTCTGCGGCAATGAGCGCGAAGGGAAGCAGAAGGTTTCTTCCGGCAATGGAAAAGAGCGATGAGAAGATGCCTAAAAGAACTATTACGCAGAATATAATGCCCCCCGTCCCGACTGCAACGTCGCGCATGGCTGCTACCTTTTTCTCCCTTGTGCCGTGGGCGGCTATGCCGTCGCCAAAATCAGCCAGTCCGTCGATATGGTTGATCCCTGTGAGGTAATAGATGGCAATGATAATCACAAGTGCAGTTACAGCCGGGGTAAACACCATCGAGGATGCATAGGCTATCACAGCGAAAAGCACGCCCAGGACTGCCCCGACCACGGGGAAAAGGTATATGTGCTTCATCAATTTTTCAATGCCTTCCATGGTTATGCCTACAGGTATGGTCGTCAGGAAACCAAAACCTGAACGCAGGGCATAGAAAAACCCGGTCATCCGGCGAACCCTCTTTTGATCTTTCTGGGGAGGGGGTTTTTCTTCTCTTTTCCTGGTACTTCTGGTTTTCCTCCATCTGTATTTATACCTTCCACACCTGTCCCTCCCTCTTTTATATCCTCTGCTTTTATCTGCTCCCTGCCATCATTTTTTCCTCTTGAGTACATGTTCGCCGACACTCCTCCTACGAGCCCGGCAATCACGTCATCCATGAAGGGTCCGAGTTTTGACAGGATGCCAGGCTTTAGTTTATCAAACCTCACGTACTCAAATATCCCTTTATCGCCGCTGATATATTTTGCTATGCTCATACCCAGCACTTCGTCCACTATCAGGAAGGTCAGGTCCTTGACGAACGTCTCCCTGCTCATGCCGGGCAGTTCTCCTTTCTCCCCTTCTTTTTCAAGCAGCACTCCGGCGTATAACAATATACAGAGGTTTGCGTCTGAGAGCGCGTGTTCCAGCTCCCTTTTGAAGACCTGCTCTGCAATATCCCTGTTCTCGACGCCTGGATGGGGGACGTAGAGTTCCATGGCTGTGGATACGAGTACATCCTCGGAGATGCCTGCTTCCTCAAGTACGGTCATTATGCTTTTGGTATCCGTATCTTTGATCACTTCAGGTTGATTTTTTTTATTTTTCCCTTTAACGGTTGACAGCTTCATTCTTCCTCCTTAAAATCGAACTAAAGGCACACTCCCTAACAAAAATATTCCTGCTACTGCCAGAAACGACGAGAATCCCACGATTCTGACAGCTTTTTTTATCTGGAAAGCCTCAGGCGCGTTATACTCCTCACCCAGTATATGGTATCCGATCTTCTCAAGCCTTACCCCGAGCGCGCCGGATACAGCAGCCATGGACCACCCTGAGTTAGGCGATGCAGTCTTATAGCAATCGCGGAAGCAGACTTTAGCCGCTCCCATGGGTTTACCGAAGAGAGCGGAAGCCATGAAAATAAACGCCATAGATAAACGCGCAGGTACAAAGTTCGCAATATCATCAAGGCGCGCGGAGGCGTAACCCAGCTCAGCATACGGCTCCTTTTTGTAGCCTACCATGGAATCCAGTGTATTAGCCATGCGGTATGCAAGTGCACCTGGAAGCCCAAAGAGAAGAAAATAAAATAAAGGCGAGAGGATGCCGTCAACAAAGCTCTCAGCCACAGATTCTATGACCGCCGAGGCTGACTGGTGCTCGTTGAGCTTTGATGTATCCCTGCCCACAAAGGTCTTGAGATCCCCCCTTACTTTCTCGATTCTCCCTGCTTCAAGGTCCTTTTTTATGCTGAGCGCGGAGACAAGAAGCATGCGTATGGAGAAGCTGGATTTCAAGAAAAAGGCTGCTGCGATGAGAGCAACAATCCCTGTTCCCATTGATGCTATCATCCATCCTGCAAGAGCGGCTGCCCCGACACAGAACCCGGCCATGAAAAATCCGTACAACCTCCTGTGCCTGGACGGTGCATGCCGGACAAGCAGACCTATCAGTTTCCCCATCCAGACGACGGGATGAATAGATGCAGGCGGCTCCCCGGACAGGATATCGAACAGCAAGGCAAGCAGCAGGACCTGAAGCCAGAAATCAATATCTATCATAGGGCAGGCTCCACCACAAGCTCCCATACTTCCCCGATCTTCCTGCCTTTCATAAGTGCTTCAAGCACCCTCTCGGCTACCTCTCCCTCGTGTATAAGGCTGCATTTAGCACAGCTCCACACGCTTCCGCCGGCTGGTCTCTGGACAAATTCCCCGCCTGTCCTTTTATTCTCGCACGGGTAGAAAGGGCAGAAGCAGAAAGTGCAGTCCTGTCCCTCGAAGTGGCAGGGGTAATACTCGCAATTCAGCCTGCTCCTGGCTGCAGTCCCCCTCTCTAATGCCATGCCGATCTCTTTTTCCGCAAGTTCGCTGCCCCGTTCCGATATTACGTTCAAGACAGCCTTTATCAGTTTCTGGTTCTCGCTCCTCCTCCTGACAGCCACTCTTATATGGTTCGTAAGCCCGAAAGAGGCGCAGTCCCGGACAATGATCCCGTGCTTCAGCAGCCTTTCCGTAAATTCTGCGGCATTTATCAGGAATCCGGAGGTATCGATAAGAATGAAATTTGTGTCGCTGCGATAAAGTTTGAAGCCGCGTATGGAGCTCAGCTTTGAAGCCAGCCACTGCCGCTCTTTTTCAATCAGCTCAAGCGACCTGCTGATATAATTCTTATTGTTCCTAAGAAGCTCTTCCCCGACTGCAAGAGCTACAGAATTGAGGTTCCACGGCAGGCGGATATTGTTCAGGAGTGAGGCAATATCAGGGGATGCCACGGCAAAGCCTGCCCTGAGCCCGGGGATAGCAAAGGTTTTTGTAAGCGAGCGGAGAACGACGATAAAATCATTAGAAGATGCAAACTTTGCGATTGTTTCCTTGGGGTCGGATAACTCGATGAACGCTTCGTCCACGAAAAGGAACGTTTCAGAGTTCTGGCATATTTCTGCCAGTTCCAGGATTTTTTCCTGCTTTATGAGATCCCCGGTGGGATTGTTGGGATTGCACAGGAAAACAGCTTTACAGCCATCCGGATCAAGCCCGGTTATGCTGCTGTGCTCCACATGCTCTATCTCTGCCCCGAACAATCTGCACTGGAATTCGTACTCACTGAACGTCGGATGCGGGATGATAACCCTGTCGCCTGGCTCTATTACGGTCTCGGCAAACAGCCGTATCAACTCTGAGGAACCGTTCCCCGGCACTATGTTCTCAGGAGCGATGTTGAAGTACTCAGCCGCAGCCTTTTTGAAGCCGGGGTAGCGGTTGTCGGGATAGCTGTTTACGGTCTCATACGAATTTTCGAGAATTCTCTTCAGTTTCGGCGGTCCAAGCGGGTTGAGATTGACGCTGAAGTCTATCAGTTCGGCTGTGCTCTTTCCTGAATCTTCTGCACTCTCCTCTATCCTTGCGCCGTGGATGCAGGGGGTGAGTTCGATGGCAGCTTTCCTTACTCGGTCTTTAAGGGGCACATGACCTGTTTTGTTTGAAGGTAATATTAAGGTGTGCTGTAGGAGGTATCCATGTTTGATAAGATGGTTCACCCTGTTGCAGTGGGAGGATTTAACCTGAACTGAGCTATAGCATAAAAGTTAAAGTTCTGTACTTTACAGTTAACTATCTAACTGAGATCTCTAAAATCATTTCGGCAAGATTCTCTATCAGCTCTCTGTTCTCAAGCCCTTCCAGCCACCTCTTCGGGAAAGCGCCGGCGCCGTGCCCCGCTCCGCAAAGCGCCCCTGTTATGCAGGCTATGGAGTCCGTATCCCCTCCCGCATTCACAGCCTCGATGACAGCCTTCTGCGGCGAATCAAAATGCCTTGAGAAGCAGTAGAACGCGGCAGGAACGGTCTCATATACAAAATACGAAGTTCCCAGTTCAGCGAAAGCTTCATCCGGCTCTTCGTCCCGTCTCCTGTATGAAAGCTCTATCTTTCCGGCAAGAGCTTCGTCGTATTTTGATGCTCTGGAGCACGTCTCTTTTATGATATCACTGCATTCCATATCAAGAATCGCGCATCTTACCCCGACCGCTACTGCCACAGCGCCAGCTATCGCGCCTTTGCTGTTGTGGGTGGGAAGCGATGACAGAGCCGCATTTGATTCTACCTCGTCCATGTCCTTGTAGAAAAGCCCGACAGGCGCGACCCTCATGGCTGAGCCGCATGACGGTATATCGCTCCCTGATTCTCTCCAGCTTACGCCGGAATTTAACCTGACTATTGCAGCGCGGCTTGAGGGACCTACCAGGGATTTCCTCACAGGGTCTGCCAGAGCCCCGGCTCCCCATTCCGCTATCCTTATTGCGAAATCCTCAATATCAAAGCTGCCGCACTCTATAATGGAGCGCGCCAGTACGATCATCTGCTCCGTATCATCGGTATATTGCCCAGCCCTGAGCTTTTCCCCCGGACTTCCAGTATGGGCGCCTGCATAGTCCACTGCCCTGCGGCGGATATCGCTCCTTCGTAGCCCCTCGTTCTGCTTCCCTAAAGCGTCGCCGATAGCAGCACCGAGCATGCAGCCGGTGTATTTATCTTTTGTTTTTATATGCGCGGAGAAAAAGAACATCTCTTATTGCATCCAGTGCCCGGATAACCCCTGCAACTTTATGAGGGGCTTATCAAAAGCCTACTGCCCTGTGATCTCTCAGATTAAATTGAACTAAATGGTTTATATTCGATCTCTATACTCTTAGAGATACTATCTTAGGTTCTTCAGGCATTCCCCAAAATCAGTGATGAATGCTTCAAGCGCCTCATCGCTCAGGTGCGGCATGACTATCAACCTCATGGCTCTCGGAGAGCGGGTTATCGAGGTGTACCAGCCCCTCTGCCGGAGTTCTCTCCTCATTCCTTCCAGATCCGGCACTGGCAGTGAGACTATGTTCATTACAGGCTCAATGAGCGGATGTATGCCGAACTCTTCTACACCTTCTACGAGCCTGTCGGTCAGTTCCATGCATCTTTTGATGATCTTTTTATACCCATCCTTGCCCAGATGCATCATCACAGCATAAGCAGCAGCCGCTGCAGCGCCGCTCCTTGTACCGGTGAGGGAGTGCTGCGCCCTTATCGTAAGATACGGAGTGTCGATTTCAAGAGGCGAAAGACAGGTTTCGTCCCTGAACAGGAGACCTCCTGCGGGTATGGTGGACATGCCCATCTTGTGAGGATCGGATGTTATCGATGTTACGCCTCTCACTGAGAAATCAAAATCGTATTTCTTATCAAGGAACGGTATGACGAACCCTCCAAAAGCAGCGTCCACATGTAGGAAGAGGTCACGGGATAAGGCAATATCGGCAAGCTCGTCTACCGGGTCGATCTGCCCGAATTCGGTCGAGCCTGCAACACCGACAAGTGCGATCGTACTGTCATCGATCAGGCTCTCCACAGAACCTGCATCAACTTTGAATTCGCCATCCAGGTCTGCTTTTCTCACCTCTATTCCCAGGAGGTCTGCTATCTTGTCGAACGAGAAATGGGCTGATGAGGGCACGACAACATTAGGATGCTTCTTATTTACAAGATTCCTCGCTGTCCGCAGCGCCTGGATATTTGATTCCGTGCCCCCTGTAGTGATATAACCGCACGCTCCCTCACAGCCAAGCAGGCTTCCCATGAGCCTGATAACCTTTTCTTCGAGTTCTTTTGTCCCTGAGAACAGACCAAAGTCGCCAAGATTCGATTCGATGAACTGCATATGGGCTTTTACTGCTACCGGGTGTGGTTTTGTGCACATCGAACTCAGCACCCTCTCGTACGGGATGTCCCTCAGCCGGGCTGATCTCAGTAAAGATAATACTTTTTCTTCGGAAAGCCCTCTCTGATTCATAAGCTAAACACACTGATTCATGTTAATAAAGGGTTCGGATTTTAACCTGCAGCTTCGATGAATTCATAGAACTCATCCCAGTTAAGCAGGGTGGATACACATCCAGCCCTGTCAAGGACAAGCCCGATGCCGTAGAGGTTCAGTTTCTGGCACATCTCAAGCCCTGCCTTCACTTCTGTCATGCACCCCACACCCAGTATTGCCGTGGGCTTATGTTTTCGCACAAGCCGTTTTATAAAGCTTGAACCCGGGACGATGAACACCCTGTAACCGAGCGCCTCAGCGCACTTCCTTGCATTCCCTATTTCGCAGCTTCCGCAGTTGATGCACTTCATGCCCTCAGGACTTAATTTTGAGGGGCAGTCGATAGCTCTCAGGCACTGGGGCAAGAATATCATCCGCTTATCCACAGGCGTATTCCTGAATTTTTTAAAAGAAATCTTGTTCCGAAGAGCTATACCGACATCATCGACTATGCCGTCATCAGCCCCGACGAGGCGGAACAGCGCTTTGACCAGGTTCTCAAGGATAGTGATGGAGAAGAGCATGAAATTCGGAAAAATGAACCGCTCGGTCCTGAAGGAATACGCAATCAGCAGTGAGCCAAGCACTGCGATCACCAGGAGAATTATTACAGCATAAACTACAGACACACCTATTATCGCGAATATCGGGTCAGTCTCAAACGCCATCACAGACTATAACTATATACCGATTATAATATAAGTTTATCCCGGAACGTCCTGCTGATTACTTTTCCCTGTTTTAATTAAAACCGCTCCTCAAGTTTCTGCTCTATTCCGGAGCATATCTCCTCTGCCTCAGAGTTCACAGGTACGACCTCTACCTCATCAGCCCCGGAAGCGCCCAGTCCCAGCTCTGCCGCCCTGGCTATCTGTTCCTGCTCGAACACACCGCCTTTTCCGACCTCTTTTGTTGTTCCATAAAGCCTCAGAACAGAAACGCCCACAGCATCTACAGCGACCCTGTCTTTACCTGCGATCATGAGCTCAGGCTCAACCAGCGTCCCGCTCTCAGGACCGCCTTTTGAGAAGCCCTGTATACCGTCCATGATCACGAATGCCGGCTCATAGGCTGTATTGATCTCGGCTATCATTCGCCTCTGTAAACGTGATGAGTGAAGCTCATACATGTAATTGTAACCATCCCCAGGGTCGCGTGCAGCCGCCATGCCTACGCTGTTCTTGAGCGACATGGTAAAATGCCCGCCGAACCTGTGGGTCTTAAGGCAGCAGGTCTGCACCACTGCATCCGCATCCCTGAAAAGCTTCGGGAAGAGAAAGCCTCTCTTCCAGTGGCTGCTCTCCAGAGCTTCCTGTATCCACCCGCTTCCCTCAAGTTCATCAAGTATGACCACATCGAACCCCTGCTCCTGTGAGAGTTCCATGACCCCCATCTCCTCAAGCACCTCCCGGGTCTCCCCCATACCGCTCCTTTCTGCCAGGACCATGCTGTTCCCTCTCTCTTTAAGTTCCCCGATTATGGATGACAGGGTATCTATATGCGTTGAAGCAGGGAAAGGGTCGGCGCTATTGTAGTTAGCCTTAATCGCAATCCTATTTCCTGATAAGCCCTTCAGTTCCGAACGGTTCAACAGTTCTTTAACTCCCTCTCTCCTGTCGCTGGTTTTAATCACATATACTTTTGATCTGCTGGCTTTTTCCATTGGCAATTCCCCCCTGGTTACTTCCTGTTTTTCCCCGGCTGTCTCATCTCTGGACAGACGCCTGAATTGATAGAAAAGAACAGCGCTGCAAACCACCTGAGAAGTTCTCTTCTAAGTACCATATTTAATAGTGAAATCCTTCCTATATTAAATTTGTTTCATTGCAGGATAAGAACACTTAAATAATTATTTTATGATGAAAACATTTATATAGAGCAAATACAAATGATTATGATTATTATAATAATGATTTAACAAAAAGTTCAGAGCCAGATATGTCAGGAAATGGGTGCAAAGAGCGTAAGTGTCCCTGCAGGCTATGGGTCAATTGTGTAAATTATGTGGATATGCAGAAGCAGGCGTATAGGCTTAAGAGAAAAGAATACGACTTCTCTGAGTGGTACAGGGATAATTTCAGGTGCGAAGTGAAGATGGGCGATATATTTGGGAATGGGTAGCCGCTGTAATCAATAGAGATAAAAGGCGGGGAATGGGTAAAACAAATATCGCGGCGGAGCTTAAGTTATGGGCCCGCGGAGATTCGAACTCCGGATCTCCGCTGTGTAAGAGCGACGTCATAACCGACTAGACCACGGGCCCTCTGGGCTTAGATGTTGTTTGGGGTATATAGGTTTTATGAGTTGGGTTAGCAGAAATCACAAGTTTTAAATCACGCATGGATATACTCAGTGCATGGACTACCGCAAGGGCTCGTTAGGACGCGTATTCATCGCCAGGGTCGATCACGGCGAAGACCTGCTGGCAGAACTCTCCGCACTTGCTCTCAAAGAGGATATAAGGTCGGCTTTTTTTATCATGCTCGGCGCGATGGGTGAGGCAAAACTGGTCACTGGACCAAAAAAAAAATCAGTCCCGCCTGAGGTCGTCTGGTCTGCATTCGACGACGTGCGCGAAGTTATCGGCGCGGGCAATATCTTTTACGAGAACGGCGCGCCAAAAATACATCTTCATGCCGCGGCTGGCAGCAGCAAAGGTTTAACGATGGGATGCATCAGGAAAAAAGCGGAATCGTTCATGGTGCTT
Organism: Candidatus Methanoperedens sp.; assembly: GCA_026552855.1. GTDB lineage: Archaea > Halobacteriota > Methanosarcinia > Methanosarcinales > Methanoperedenaceae > Methanoperedens. The sequence continues at coordinate 30,794 of JAPMTX010000150.1, forward strand.
GAGATATTCATACTGGAGATGGATATCCCTGCTGAGAGGGTATTTAACGAAAAGATCGGATTTTCGCCGATAACATTCTAATACCGCCGCCGCATCTGTTCCCCGCAGACCAGGCATGTCGTTGTTATGTGATCCCCCTCAAGTCTTGTGCGTGCGGTCACGCCCTGCATTAAATAAGCGTGGCAGCGCTTGCATACTTTATGTTTTAGCTCAGCCGGGATCCTGATCCTGTATCGCATGCCGATGCGCCGCGCCAGTTGCACGTACCTGTTGCTGCGCTCAGGATGCGAGCTGAACTCATGCTCCGCAAGCTCAAAGAGACGGGTGATGCGCTGGTACGCCATGTCCTTTGCCCAGTCTTTCTGCTTTTTGCGCATGGGCGTTAATTGGTGACCTGCTACAAATAGGTGCGGATTTCCCGCAGAAAGCTTTTATCTAATCCTCTCCAAATATCATGCTTGTATTGGGGGCGGATAAATGGCAGATAAAGTGACTTTCAAAAATAACAGGGGATTTAAGCTTGTTGCCAGTATTATGGGTCTTGAAGAAGGAACGGCTAAGCCCGTTGTGGTTTTCGCGCATGGGTTGAGGAGCGGTAAGGACAGTCCCAGGAATCTCTATATAGCCGAAGGTCTGGTTGAAAAGGGGTTTTGCTGTTTTCTCCCTGACTTTACGGGGCACGGGGAGAGCGAGGGAGAAAGCTATGATGCCACAGTCGAGCAGTTCGCCCATGACCTGGGTGCATCGCTTGATTACATAAGCAATGTAAAAGGTATCGACCCTGAGAGGATGGGCGTATGCGGCTCAAGTTTCGGAGGAACTGCTGCTCTTATCAGGGCAGCAACTGATAGGCGTATCAAGGCTCTGGCTCTGCGCTCTACACCTGCAGAGGGATATTACCATTACGCAGACCAGATCAAAATCCCTGTTCTGGTAGTGCAGGGTGATGCCGACCCAATGATGAAGGAGAGCTTAACCCTGTACGAGCGCCTGCCGGGAGAAAAAAGACTGGCTCTCATCAGGGGTGCAGACCACCTGTATTCGAACGAGCAGCATCTAAGGGAGGCGCGCGAAGCGATAGTGCAGTGGTTCGTCGAGAATCTCGGTCCCGAAGACCCGGTAAAGATTTTCAAGGACAGGAAGGAGGCGGGCGCAGAGCTTGCATTAAGGCTAAAGGATTATAAAGATAAAGCTGGAGTCATGGTACTGGCGCTTCCCAGGGGAGGCGTTGTTACAGGTTATGAGATCGCCTCTTATCTCAATTCTCCTCTTGATGTGCTGATTATCAGGAAGCTGGGTTTTCCAGGTCAGCCTGAGCTTGCCATCGGCGCGGTATCTGAGACAGGTGCAGTTGTTTTGAACGAAGATATAATTTCAGCCTACGGGATTACGCAGGATTACATCCAGGGTGAAATATCCCGCCAGAGGGAAATTATTGAAAAAAGGATCGAACTGTACAGGAAAGGACAGAGGCTGCCTGACCTGACCGGGAAAACCATTATACTTGTCGATGATGGAGCCGCAACAGGTGCAACGGCGAAAGCAGCCGTCCTGACATTGAAAGCAGAGAATATAGGGAAGCTGATAGTAGCCCTGCCTGTAGCTCCTCCGGGGACGGCAGAGGAGCTGCGCAGGATGGCTGATGAATTGATATGCCTTGAGACCCCTTACGATTTCATGGCTGTGGGGTCGTATTACCGGGATTTTACCCAGGTCACTGATGAGGAAGTAGTAGAGATCCTGGAGAGAGCGAGGGCAAGGAAGGCAATTGGGACTGATTGAAAAGTTCCAGGGGCTTAGATTATAACAGCTCAACCACCATTAGTTTTACAGCAGATAGAGCAAAGGTACTCCTCTCCCCTCCTCACAAAATCAACGCACCCGCACTGCTCGCACATGATCAGTTCGCCAGTCTCGTCGTACAACCTCTCAGCCGGCGGTATCTCTTTCTCAAGGAGCGCACGCGCCTCCATTTCCTTTGCCGTATAAGGTATGTAGATGTTCGTCCATACACCCTTTGCCTTCATGCGGATGTTCATTGACCTGGAAACGGGTCTCTCACCGTAGTCGATAATAAATGTCGTTTTAAGATTCTTATTCTCGAACACGTCCAGCGGATAAGGGACTTTGACGAGCTCGTAGCCCATATCCTGAAGGCATCTCCTGAACCTGTCGGCTACTCTTCTAAAATCGTCACGAATTTGCCTCTCTGACCTTACCTCTTGCATGTCCGATCCCCGCTGTGATATATCTAAACAGTATGTAGTATGTATTTCTTTGTTTGTTTAAATACGTGCGGTAGTGTGGTGCAATATACGCCATTAAGACCGCAGGGATTAATAACAAACACTGGCTTTAACCCTGACCTGAGCGTCTCCTCATCAACCACTTCCTCACCTCATCCGCAAAAAGCAAAAACACTGCAAAAGGCAAAAGAAAAATCCAGTCCTGCAGCCCAAGCGGCGCGGTACTGAATACATCCTGCAGCGGCGGAGCGTATACAATAAGCAGTATCAGGATGATCTCTATCGCTATACCCGCGACGAGGTAGCGGTTTGTGAAAAAGCCCACCTTGAACAGCGACTCCTTCGTGGTGCGGCAGGTCAGGCTGTTGGCTATCTGCATTACGACTATGGCTGCGAGGGTGGCGGTAGTTGCCTTGAGGTAGAGAGGATCAGCCTCGGAAAGGGGCATCCCGAAGCTCCAGCCGCCGCTTCTCAGCACGTGGTAATAGCCGCTCATGGCAGCAACAGCCTCGATAAGACCGAGGAAAAGATACGCGCGCAGGAGTATCGGCAGCGTGAGTATCCTCTCGCCCCTCCTGCGGGGCTTACGGCTCATCACATCTGGCTCAGGCTTCTCAGCTCCGAGAGCTATGGAAGGCGCCATATCCGTGCCGAGATCTATCGCAAGTATCTGTATGACCTTCAGGGGCAGGGGTATCCGCAGGAGCACGAAGAGCAGGAACGGCACCATTTCGGGAACAAGGTGCGAGAATATGTAGGTTATAAACCGCCTGATGTTGTCGAACATCGCTCTTCCCTCCTCAACCGCAGATACGATGGTCGCGAAGTTGTCGTCCAGCAGTATCATATCAGCGGATTCTCTTGCAACGTCCGTGCCTGATTTTCCCATTGCCACGCCGATGTCAGCCTCTTTCAGTGCAGGCGCGTCGTTAACGCCGTCGCCGGTTACTGCCACTATGCTGCCCGCATCCCTTAATGCCCTCACGATGCGAAGCTTATGTGCAGGCGCGGCTCTTGCGAATATTATTTCGCCCTGCAAAACCCCTTCAAGTTCGCGTTTGCTCATCCTGTCAAGCTGGCTGCCAGTGACTATCGCGGCTTCTTTCGCTATTCCCACCTCTCTTGCTATTGCTTTTGCGGTGAGCGGCTCATCCCCTGTTATAATTATGATCTTTATTCCTGCCTTTTTACATTTCTCAACAGCCTGAGGCACCTCTTTCCGGGGAGGATCCCGCAGTGCCGCAAGCCCCAGGAACACAAGTTCTTCTTCTACGGTCTCTCTTCTATACTCTTTGTCAATGTTCTTCTTCGCAAAACCTATAACACGCATGCCCCTTCCGGCATAATCAGATACCTGCGCTTCTATCCGTTTTTTATCTTCATCCGTGATGCGCCGTATGCCTGTTCCTGTTGCTATGTAAGCGCATTTCTCAAGCACGGTCGCCGGGGCGCCTTTGGAGAACAGCACCATAGCGTTCCCTTTTCTGTAGAGGGTGCTCATCATCTTCCTCTCAGAGGAGAAAGCGATCTCATCCACGCGCTCCCACTCGCCTCTCACTTCGCCCATAACGGCTGATGCACCAAGGAGCAGCGCCGTTTCCGTAGGATCACCGATTATCCTTTCGCCCTCTTTTTTCGCGTCATTGCACAGCATGGCAGCAAGCAGCAGCTCGTTCGGCTTCGCTGCCGCAATTTCCCTGCTCTCAAAGGGCACGTAGGCGTACTCAAGCGTCATCCTGTTCTGGGTGATGGTCCCTGTTTTATCCGTGCAAATCACTGTTGCGCTGCCGAGAGTCTCCACTGAAGAGAGCCTTTTTATCAGGGCGTTCTTTTTCGCCATCCTCTGGCTTGCCATAGATAGCGATAGCGTCACTGTCGGCAGCAGTCCCTCAGGCACGTTTGCCACTATGATGCCGATCGCAAAGAGGAAATTATCGCGGATGCTTATGCCGATAAATTCTCCTACTGCAAAGAAAATGAAGCCGAGACCGATGGATATGAGTGTTATTACGCGTGTCGCGAAGGTGAGCTCCCGCTGAAGCGGTGTTGGCGCCTCCTCGATTTCCTGTGTAAGGTGTGCGATCTTCCCAAACTCTGTCGCCATGCCTATTGCGAACACAACTGCGATGCCGTACCCTTTTACTACAGTTGAGCCTGCGTAGAGCAGGTTTGTCGGCTCTACGTTCCCATCTTCAGGGAGGTCTTTCCGTATCTGCGGCTCGGATTCTCCTGTAAGGAGCGAATTATCCACAGCCAGGTCTACTGCTTTTATCACCCGCGCATCCGCAGGCACGCGGTCCCCCTCTCTTATTATTATCACATCCCCGGGCACGATCAACTCGGCAGGTACCTGTTTTTCTCTACCCTCATGGACTACGCTCGCCTGGTATGGCATCAGTTTTTTCAGAGCCTCAGAGGCTTTCTCAGCGCGGTATTCCTGCATAAAGGTAAAGAACGCGTTTATGAAGATCACCGCGAACAGGGCATATGCCAGGTGCGCCATGCTCGCGTCATTGCCGAGCCTGCTTGCAAGGATCGCAAGCCATCCCGCTATCCACAGCAGGATGGCGAACAGATCGAAAAGATGTGAAGCAAACCGGAACAACCTGGAGGTTCTTTTTCTCTCGGATATCCTGTTCTCCCCGAAATCAAGAAGCCGCTTCTGTGCTTCCCTCTCTGTGAGACCCTGCTCCGATGTATTAAGTTCCCTGAAAATATCCTCTTTCGATAGAGCCTGTATTTTCACTTCCTGGGCCTCCAGATCAGAACATCGCAAAGAATGCTGGAAAGCATCCGCTCAATCGGGTTGCCGTAAACCGCCTGTTTTAAAATGCTCCTCTGGCTTGCTCCCATGAGGGCAAGGCTGTGCCTTCCGATAGCAGCTTCCTTGGGTATTGCGCTTATGCTGCTCTCAGCTACCACCGCGCGCACGTCAGCCTCGATACCCAGTTCCCTCAGCGCTTTCGCGACAGGGAGTATTTTTTCCTCGCCCCTGTGGCGCAGCTCGACCAGCTTCTCTATCGGGAGGTTGTACCAGCGCGGGCGCTCCACAACACGGAATACCTCCACGCTGTAGCCATAGAATTTAGCAAGGCTTGCAGTAAGAGTTATCAGTTCGCCCGTGGTAAGCTCTTCACGCGCCACCGGCAGGAGCATGCTTTTCCCTCTTTTTGCCACTCCTGCAGGTTTTACTGCAAGTACGGTGCAGGGTGCTTTGAGCATAAGTTTTTGCGTAACGCTCCGAACGAACATCCTGCGCCCCCCATGCCGTGTCGCCAGGACAAGGAGATCGGCATGCTCTTCTCTGATAACATCAAGGATAGTCCCTACAACCTCCCCTTTTCTGATGATGCCATTTGCCTTTACTCCATAGGTGCTGGCATGCTGGCGCAGGCGCTCAATGGCATTGGATAAATCCTCCCGCTCTATCTCCCCGTTATCAACAGCAACGATAGCCAGTTCACTGCCCAGAGATGAGGCTATTGCCACGGCATGGCGGGCAGCAAGCTCAGAGTGAAAAGAGCCATCTACCGCAGAAATTATCTTTTGGTACAAACATCATTCCCGTTCCTTTATCAGCTCTTCGATCACAGACTGGTTCTCAATATCAGAGAGATTGCCGAGCCTGTCTATATCACCAGAAGCGATTTTTTTTAGTACCCTCCTTGCTATCCCGTCCGGTATTGCTCTGGGGAGCGCATCCGCGAACTGTATCTTCTCCGGCACTGCTATCGGACCTGATGTACTCCGCACACGGTCTCCCAGTTCATCCTTAAGCGCACTGCTCCTGCTCACTCCTTCTTTAAGCACAACAAAAACGTATATCGATTCTCCCTTTATCTTATGCGGGTACCCGACAACCACAGCCTCAGCCACCGCATGATGTGACAGGAGTGCGCCCTCTATCTCTGCTGTCCCAAGCCTGTACCCGGAGACCTTGATCACCTCATCAGTCCGTCCGGTTATCCAGAAATAACCATCCTCATCCCTCCGGGCATTATCGCCTGTATAGTATATACCTGGAAAACGCTCGAAGTACATCTCCTTAAAACTTGAATGGTCCCTATATATCGTCCTCATCATTCCAGGCCAGGGTTTTTTGATCACAAGCATCCCCTCTTCGTTGACATCAGCCTCTGTCCCGTCGGGTTTCAGGACTGCGGGCTCTATTCCGGGAAAAGGGAACGCGACAGAGCCCGGCTTAAGAGGTACGGCGCCGGGAAGAGGAGCGATAAGTATGCCTCCAGCCTCGGTTTGCGACCAGGTGTCCACAACAGGGCATCTCCTGTTCCCCACTGTGTTATAGTACCACATCCAGTCTTCAGGTCCTATCGGTCCGCCTCCTGTACCTAGGAGGCGGAGGCTTGACAGGTCTCTTGCCTTCGGCAGATCATCGCCCCATCTCTCAAGCGCCCTGATAATGGTTGGGGTGGTGTAAAGGGTCGTGACCCTGTACTCTTCTATCAATTCCCAGAACCGGTCGGGCTCAGGATAAGTTGGTGCGCCCTCGTACATGAGAATGGTCGCCCCGCATGCCAGGGGTCCATATACCGTGTAGCTGTGCCCTATTATCCAGCCGCAGTCCTCGGTGCACCAGTAGATGTCCCCATCGCGGTGATCGAATACCCATTTAAAAGTCTGCATCACATAAAGCAGATATCCGCCCGTGGTATGCAGCATACCGACCGGCTCACCAGTTCTTCCGCCCGCGTACAGTATGAACAACGGGTCCTCTGCGTCCATTATTTCGGATTCGCATTCCTGTGATGCGTCCTCTTCCTGCCATATGGAATCCCTGCCCTCTTTCATCGTAATTGATACGTTCGCGCGGTCGTATACTATCATGCTCTCAACTGTACTGTCGAGCGCGCGATCGACATTTTCTTTAACCGGTATTGTCTTACCGCCCCTCAGGGTGGAATCAGCAGTAATTACCATTTTGCATGAGCTATCCTGGATACGGTAGCGTATGGAATCCGCGCTAAAGCCTGTAAAAATCACATTATGGACCGCGCCTATCCTCGCGCATGCAAGCATAGCAATAACGAGCTGCGGTACCATGGGCATGTATATCGCAACCCTATCTCCTTTCCTGATGCCTTTTCCTTTCAGGACGTTCGCGAATTTACATACCTCACGGTGAAGCTGCCTGTAGGTGTAACTTTCTGTATCCCCTATCTCGTTCTCCCACAGGATCGCAATTCTGTCGCCACGTGCCTGGAGATGACTGTCAAGGCAGTTGTAAGCAGCGTTCAGTTTCCCGCCTTCAAACCACATGCATATTGCGTTCTCCTTGTCCCAGGAATAGGTATTGTCCCACCCCTTGAACCAGATAAGCTCTTCTGCCTTCTCTGCCCAGAAGGATGGGGGGTCTCTGACGGAGTTTTCGTATATCTGCCCGTATTCTTCGCGACTTTTTATATCCACTTCGTTCCACCCTCCAATCATAAATCTATCGTTATCCTTAAAATAGGTGATGGAACCCCGGAAAGCTTTATAAAATGGCAGGGTACAATTCAATGAGTGATATCGTGGCAAAAAATGATTCCTGTACAGCCCTTATCTGCACCCGCTGCGAGTTCTTCAAGGAAGACGACATAGAGCTTGAGTGCGCCGCGTTCAAAGCCCTAAAGAGCATGCTCCGGAAAGGCATAATCACGCCGGAAGAGATAAAAGATGCCCTCGGTTGAGTTTTTCCCGGTGCTGGCTTCTGGTTTTGTTCTCCGGAGGCTTGAGAGCCCGTATGTTTATAACACGGCTGAAGACCAGTTGTATGAACTGGACGAAGAAGCGTTCTCTTTCCTGAAGAGATGCAACGGTATTGCCCCATTCTCGAAGCTGGTCCTGGATGCCGGGGAGGATAGCCGTGAATCTATAGAATATATGCTCAATGAAGGGATTATCTATCTTCAGGAAGCAGCCGGGAGAAGAAGGATCAAAGCCGCGCGTTCGCCTGTCCCATCCCTTCGTTACCTTTTATTGAATATCACGAACAGGTGCAACCTAAAATGCAGGCACTGCTATCTCGGAGAATCCGGCAATAAAGAGATAGGTGCAGGATCATTTGAGAGAACGGTCTTACAGTTTGAGGATATGGGGGGACTGAAGCTTTTGATCTCAGGCGGAGAACCGCTAATGCATTCGAAGTTCTGGGAGTTAATGGATGTCCTGCCTTCCTGTGAGATGAGGGTTGTGGTTCTATCAAACGGGACGCTGATAGGTGAAGATGAAGCAAAAAAACTGGCTCGGTACGCGGACGAGGTACAAATCAGCATTGACGGCATCAGATCGCATGACCTTTTACGCGGAAAAGGTTCGTACGATAGAGCTATGCGCGGAATTTCCGCGCTTCAGGACTGCGGCATACCAGTCTCTATCGCCACCATGGTGCACAGGTACAATACCGGGGAGTTTCCAGGGATGCAGGAGCTTTTTTCTGACCTCGGCGTCCTTTCGTGGAGCGTGGGTGTGCCATGCGCGGTCGGGAACATGAGGGCGAACATGGACTTTACCCTGCCCCCTGAGGAAGCGGCATCCTTCCTGGGATACGGTTTCGGCGCAGGAGCGCATGAGAGCACCGGGGATTACACCTGCGGCTCGCATATGTGCTCCGTATCCCCTGATGGAGCTGTCAGTAAGTGCGGTTTCTTTGAGGATGAGCCTGTGGGGAGTGCAAATGACCTCAGGGCAGCGTGGACAAAGCTCTGCAGGGATTACCTGTGGGACATTGGCGAGCTTGAATGCCATGGTTGTGAGGTAGTCCATGAATGCAGGGGAGGATGCAGGTTCAGGGCAAAACAATATGGGGGGATGCTGGCTCCGGACCCGCTGTTATGCCACGCAAACGGTGTCACGTCATTTCTATGACTGCTGGGGTATTGGTTCTATGACCTCGGCTTCAGGGAACAGCCTTTTGGTCTTCATGAATTCCCTTGCTTTTTTCATCGCTGTCGCATAGGCGAACATCCATCCCTCGTTGATCAGAATAGTCCCATCCCTTATGGTCTCTCTATCGAGGGCTCCACCCCCGAATTCAATAAGGAGTTGTATGGTAGCCACACAGGCAGCGGAATACTCGTCCATATCTTTGTTCTCGGTAGCAATATCGTGGAGCAGCATTTTGAACAGGCTTCTGAACTTATTTGTGGGTATGAACTGCCTGTCACCTGTCCTTATGAGGACATTGATCTCAATGAGGGCGTTGATCAGTTTATCTATTTTATCGTCTCCCCATGCTTCGGTGGGATTGTCGGTAAGTTCGTAAGCGCCCCATACTTCTCGCAGTATTTCGTCTATCTCTTCCTTATTTTCAACCCTTTTCAGCGCATATTCCGATGATTTAAGCTCAGGTATGGTTGAGATATAGAGCCTCAGAAGATTCCTCAGTTTTTCGCCGTTCTCACCCTCGACTACTCTCATCTTTTTAAGGATTTCATACTCGATGTCGCTGAGGGTCACGGTCAATTCTTTGGACATTTCACACCTTTCTATATATAATCCGTTTTTTCAGGAAGTCTGAGGGATAACGAACTGCTACACATATTCATTCAATCAGCTCCGCCACGAAAACACACTCCTCAGCACCCTCAAGAGCACAATCCGCCTTCTTGCAGTAGTAGCGGTTATCGAGATGCTTTCTGGCTACCCCCCCAAAAAACCCTCGCAGGATGTCGCAGTACGCGCATTTTTTCCCTTTCAAGGGCAGACCTTTGACTCTGAAGG
>JAPMTX010000075.1 GCA_026552855.1 Candidatus Methanoperedens sp.
ACCTTTTGATAATCAAAAAATAAACATCGAAGAACTGGCGGAACAGCTCGGGAAAGATTCTGCAATATTGATATTGATTCAGTAGTTGGTAAGGTGCGAGGTAATATTAAAGAAAAAAATCAGGAAAAAGCATCCGTCGACTTTTGGTTAATACAAACCTGTTTATCGCAGCCATCAAGACTCTATAGGTAGAAAGTGTAACATTGGAAACTTTCAAGTCCTATTTGTGAATAATTTTTGCTTTCCCAAGTAGATATACCATCACGGTCAAGACCACGAGTACGACCGATATAAGAACCAGGTTTACCGGCTTCCGAGGCACGGACTCAGCAGTAATTGTTACTGTAGGAGAGACCGTAGATTGTGTTTGCACCTCTGGTGAAGTTCGCAACAGATCTTCGTGTGTTCCCGCTATGGCGAAACTTCCGAATCCACTGGTATATGCCTTATAGGTGCCCGGACCTATCTTCTCAGTTCTCAGGTCTGTCCATGAGTCTTTTAACATCAAAAGTTTAACAGGTTCATTGTTTTTCGCATCGGGTATGCTGAATATAATATACGGAGCCTCTATTTTTGAAGAGCCACCGTAATCCGGTGCGCCGGCCCAGACATTGAAATATATGGCGCCGGGAACATCTGATGTAGCCCGCATCGGTCTCCCTTTAAGAAGCTCCGCCCTTGCCATTATACATCCTTCGTCTGTCCTGGCAGTAAATCCGGCTTCTTTTACAAAATCCAGTGTTGTAAACCTGTATACGATTGAACCTGTTGATACCTGCATCTCTTTGCTTTCATGTTGTTTAATATTGGTCAGATTCTCTCTGGTGATCGCACCTCCTCCGCACCCACTACCCTCACCGCTGCCGCCCTGGGCATTTGCCGATGTAGATAAAATTATATCCGAGGTGGAGTCCGAGACAGGAGTTGAGCTCGCAGGTGGAGCTGATGTTTCAGCAGGGGTTGAAGTAGGATCGGATGGGGATGTTGCAGTAGGGGTTGGAGTATCAGTGGAGGTTGGAATGTCGGTGGAATCTGGATCAGAATAAGACCTGTCCACGGCGTCTGCACTTGCACTTGCGACAGAATTTGCTGTTGCATCGCCGGCTATCGCATCTTGATTGTCATTGTTCTGCATGTTATCGCTGCTTCGCTGGGTCTGGTCCGCTGAGCTTGTTGCCTCGTTGGTTCCTGATATATCAATATTGAGTTCCCTGGTAATGTCGAGATTTGCCATTGCTGGTATTGCCATTCCGATTACTGTTGATACTAACAGTAATACTATCCATGCTCTTCTCATATTTTTCCTCCCTTTTCTCCGTTGTTCCCCACATTGCTTTTCCAGTATTTTCTGGACCCCCGGCTCCCGGTGGATTATCCAGAGATTCCTAAATCGTGGTACAGACAATTAATAATATTACTACCTTAAAAAACATTGAGAAGTATGAGGATGTTGCGTTACTATGTAGCATCGCTACATAGTAAGGCTACATATAGAGATAATACATATACAACCCGCGCGCGCTCAGGACGAACCGATGTTTCTGCTATTGATTCGACCCGAGCTTTTCAAGGTCGTTCGGATGTGCCAGAAGATCATTGAAATATACTTTCTTGCCAGTTCGCACCATGTACAGGCGGACCCACCAGATTGTGTATAGCGGCTCTAAAATAAAACCAAAAACGAAACCGAGTACAAACAGCCCTAAAGCCGGGTTCAGCAGCCATATCTGCAGGGAAATTTCAAGGGCTACGAACGAGATGAGCCATACTATGAAAACATCGATCTTATGTTCTTTGAAGAACCTGAAACTTGCCATTATGCTGTCAACCGGTCCGAGGTTATCTATGACCAGAGCATATCTTGCGACCGCAAAAACAAGGCTTAGGATGATATCATATATCCTTATTAATAAAAGCCCGAACACCAGTAATAAATTTTCGCCTGCGGTCTCCTGGGTTAATAGCTGGCTTATATCGGCTCTCATAGCTCCCGGCACGAGGAACGCTATACCTGCGAGATAAAACAATCCAATAAGGATTTGAGTGAGGAACAGGTTGACTAGGTTCTTTTTTCCTGATTCTACCATAGTTGATAGCCCTGTTTTTCCAGTTTCAGTTGCTTGCCTTGCCATCCCGATGGCTCCCCCTATGAAGAACGAGTTAAAAAACGTGAAAACCAAAGCAAACAGGATTACTAAGACCACGATTCCCAGAATATGCTGGCTTATCAGTTGAAGGAAGATTATAGCAAGCTGTTCCGGGCTTGAGGGATTTTCAAGGGATGATAGTGAGGATCCAAAGATGAAAATAATCCCGACGATAAAAAAAATGATGGCAGATATGCCCGTTATAAAGGAATTAAGTATAAAAGGAATAATTATGCTGAGATTCCCTGCGAATGTCCCTAAACCGTTACGTAGTATCTTTCCTATATCTTCTGCCATTTCCATTACCTTGTCAGATTATCTTAATAACTTAATTATTTATTAATATAAGCCTTAAAAAAGTGGAGTGAACCCCAAAAAGTGTACAACCAGTTAAGAAACTTTCCTATTTAAAACCTCCCCTGACTTTTCAAATTCTTCAGGAGTGACATACCCTATAGATGAATGAACGCGTTTTTTAT
>JAPMTX010000076.1 GCA_026552855.1 Candidatus Methanoperedens sp.
CGTTCTAATGGGCGGGCGCGCATCGAACAATCCCCGCTCAAGCGCCAGTCTCGTCAGCATGGCGGATTCGTTCCTCAACCCTTTATCTGCGGCGGCGCTGGAAGCTTCAATAATAACGCCTGGAGACACCGGGTCTGCGTGGATCATTTCGATCACAGCATTCAATTCACCGTCATGCAAAAAGGCCCTGACCGCGTTGTCCCTGTTCACATGACCGGTGCGCAGTGCTGATTTTAACTCATCAAGCTTACCTGTACAGAAGAAGACCTCCCTTGCTTTCTCGTATTTTTTGGCGTCAAAGTGACGCGACATCATCTCAAGCGCAGCGGCAAGAGAACTCTTGGAGTCTATAAGATCGGGTTTATCTTTCACAAGTACTTTAGCAATATCAAAATACAGTTCGCTTAAATGCGTTGTTCTCTCTTCTGGCAGCAACAAGCCCTTTTTGACAGTATCCAGTGCCTCCTCAAACCGTTCTTCCTGCGCCAGCACCTCCGCGAGCCTGATATAATCCTCCCTGTTAGCAAGTTCATATTGAGCAAGACGCAGCTTTTCATCAGGCTTTCCAAGCAGGTCATACAGCTCGACCAATAATCCTATTATCTTTTCCTTTTTATATGTATAACTGAAGCCGCCGCTGGCTTTTCTTATGTGCATTAATTTCTCAAGAAAATGTCCTTCCACTCGTGCTATATTTTCCATGGAAATAATCCCCATGAGCATTTTCTCCGTGTCTAAGCCATAATCCTCATTATCGATGATGCCAACTATTTTTTCCAGAAATTCATTCTTAAAAGGAGTGTCAGTTATCTTTTTTACGCATTCATTGAAGTCACCAATGCACTCTGATACAAAGTCGCCCAGGCCGCCGTCAGAGTCATCGACACAATTATTGAATGCTTCCAATGCGCCTTCCACCAGCGCCAGATATATCTCAGCCGCCCCTTTATAAGATTCTTTTTCCATGAGCCCGTCGGCTGACCTTTTTACTTCTTCAAGCTTTTTGACAGCGTCCCATATATGGTCATAATCAAGTTCCCCACTCACTATCCAGCTTATCTTATCTGATATAGCCTTAATATTGACCTCTGGCTTTTCTCCAGTCTCCGTGGAAAATTCAGCGACAATAGATGGATTCTGTTTAATAATATTTTTTAGAATATTAATAATCTCATCTTTATTCATATTTTCAAGGGTTTGAATGAATTTATTAGCATCAATGAATGATGATGTATCATTGACCCACTGCAGCAGAAGAGCAACCCCGTGCTTGCACATATTCCCCACAGGACAGGAGCACTCAGTGCTCATATTTTTATCATCGATGTAAGCCCTCACCTCATATGGCGTTGCGGCACTTCCCAGCACCTGAGCGTAAAGCGCGTTCTCCATTTTTACAGGTCTCATGACATTACCGCCGTCATAGTAGTCCTGCCCCTTGAAAAACGTCTTATCGCCAAATATTTCCCTTATATCATCTTCTGTCAGTTTCGTCATTTTTCAAATTCCTTCTTCAATTTATCGCTGCATTCCTCGCAATTGAACGCCACGATAGCCCCATCAATATCACTGCATGTCTGAATTACCGCATGCTATTAAAAATTTGCGTTTATGTTCTTATCGTCCTATGCCTTGCACACCGCCTCATACATGCAGCGCCTTTCGCATTCAGCCAAGCCGGGGTCTTTCTCCTCAAAGACCATTTCAGCTTTTTTGTCCCTTTCCTCGATCCACCAGCTTCTCAGGTCGTCGCTGATGTGGAACAGGTCGCGCTCTACGAGAAGGCGGTTATCCTTGAAGTTCAGGAAAACGGTGCATCCTATATCCACAGGAACCTCATATACGCTCTCAAAGACAAGAGCATAGCCTGTTGTGTAGAGTTTATAGAAGTTTACTTCTTCCTTTTTTATACCTGTTTTTACGTCGAACATGATATTGTGCAGGTAATCGTAGCAATCCACGCTCAGGATACCGCTGCATCCTACGAGTTCACCGCTGATCTTATGCTCAATGAGAAATGGCGCAGAAGTTGCGATCATATCCTCTTCTGTGGAATATGGCTGGCTGCTCATGGCTTCCCTGAATTTTGATTCTGCGTTGGTAAGAACGTATTCCCAGACGATAGTTGCGTATTTCTTTATAAGCTCAAGGTTCCCCTGGGTATTGGTATCGAATTTCTGCGCATTATACCATTCTTCGAAGTTCGGATGGAAATTCCTGCGCCGCACCTGCTTGTATGCCTCGTTTATTGCAGCATGGGTAATAGACCCCAGAGATACGGGGTACGTCATTTCACCTTTCTTTTTAAGTACATGCCTGAGATAGACATCTCTCGAAGTTGGACAGTACTTGCTGCATATAGAATACATGGGAAGCTTAACTTCGTGGTAGGGTTTCAGCGGAGAATTATCCCAGCTCCAGCCGCGAAGCTCTTCGGTCACCCCAACGTTCCTTGAGAGGGGACGGAGTTTCTTTACAAGCTGCTTATGTTCCATATCATTTAGCTTGACATTGTCACATTAACCATTCAAATATATTTAAATATTCTTAACCCCCATATAAATTTGAGGGGATATATATTAAGAAGTTTGTCAGACTGTTGAGAGTGGATATAAGGCAA
>JAPMTX010000124.1 GCA_026552855.1 Candidatus Methanoperedens sp.
GGAGATTTATTAACTGGTTTTATCTGGAAATGGAAACCCGATTCGATTTTTACTGGTTACTCCTCTCCGATGGATTTTGTAAAACCAATTTATACAGAGAATAATGTTTCACCCGGCACGGTGGAACAGTTAGGGGCTTTCATATTTGATAGATATTATATTTATGAAGTAAGTGACCATTCAAGTTTTATAGATGATACAGTTTACAAGGAAACAGGAAAAATTATACCGTCTGTCACTTTTACCTTCCTTAAAAAAGGTGAATTGGAAGTTACTTTACCGAGAACAGCAGCATCCCATATACCTGATTTACACTCAGTAAATGATACAGCAGATAAGATTGAAACTCAAAATTTAAAAGAAGTTGGAGAAGTCGTCATAAGCGCCATAAATAAATTAGATGCCTTAGATACTGTTAAAAAAGAACCTGAGACTATTTTAGTACTCAAAATTAAAAATTGGGTTTTTGGCTTGCCATATTGGTCAGTTTTGTTTATCCTAATACTTGTACCATTACTAATTTCAATTTTTTTCTACGTCAAAAAACAAAGCGCATTCGCTTTATTTTTTGCTTCATTGCCGTATATAACATTAAATTTCATACAATCACAAGATTTCTATTCTAATACCCAAATAACTGTTCCGATTTCCATAATGGTTGTATCACTGTTCTTTTTATTCGGTATGTTTCATTTTAACAAAAAAATCCAAAAAATATCTATTACAATATTCCTCACTTTGTTACTTGTTGGATCATTGCCAAGCTGGGGAGGATTTAAACTTGAAATAATTGGATATCAAATGGAACTGATAGTTGTAATGTTCATAATAATACTTGCTTTCTTTCAACATAAAAATATGCAGTGGCATACACAAGACACGCTTAAAATTAAAAAAATGTGACAAATTACATAAAAATCTTGTATTACAAAATATGTTTAGTTGCGAATTGAGAGGTACTACATGAATAACATCTTCAGAAAAGCTGAAATTATAGCAATATTCATATTAGTTTTTACACCCTTATCCAATGCTGAGTTCTCACAGATAGCAGCCACCACTGACATAACAGGCAAAGTGATTCGTCCTGGTGACACGGTTGAGTTCACCGCAACCCTACAAAAGCTATATAACACAACTAAGAGCATCTCAGTCAAGCTTTTTATAGACAAAAAACCTGATAACTGGCTTGCAGGCTTCTACTCAGATAACAATCAGGTCAGCCAGATAACTTTCCTGGCGGACTCAACCGCTTCAAAGCAGGTCGTTTTAAGACTGCGAGTTCTTGCTAACACCAGCGATGGAACCTACCTGATAAGGATAGGCTTACAGCCCTATGGGGAGGACGTAACCAATTACGATATAATATACCGTGAGTTTGCCGTGACTGTAGACAGGAACGCAATGCCTAACCTTGATATATATTCAATCATCCCCGGAAGAAAAACCCATCCAGGCACTCCAACCAAATTCCTTGTCACGGTTGAGAACAAATACGATAGCAGGGCAACAATAAAACTTTCCGTGCTCTCAAAGCCCAATGAGTGGGGTGTTGATCTTCTCTCTTCGGACGGCGCAAGGATTACAAAGCTGAGCATCCCTGCAAAAAGCAAGCAGGATTTTGATGTTATAGCCCAGCCCCCTATCAATACTAATGAAGGAGATTATGAGGTCCTGATAGGTGCATCTATGGAAAGCGGCAGCCAGATTATCTCTTTGCCTCTGAGTATCAGCATAAATCCAGACATAGATTCAACTCAAGCCTTAAGCGCATATCTTGAAATGCGCTCAGCTATAGCGGGTCTTGAGGTTCGCCCTGAAAATGCTGCGGAATTTATTGTATCTCTGAAAAACAGGTACGACCAGCAGATAAAGCTCAACTTGAAAGCATTGAGCAAACCAGAAGGCTGGAATGTGGAATTTCTCCTGGATAGTGACGATGATATAAGATTGACTTCCCTTGAACTGCCAGCAAAAGGCGAGCAGAAGTTCAAAGTGAAAATTAAACCATCCCTGAATGCCAGTGACGGCATATACCCGATACTGGTGAGTGCAGTCAGCGGAGATGACAGGAGCATATCTCAGAATCTTGATGTCACCGTTAACAAAGGTCTTGAAAAAAGCCAGATACTCAGCCTTTATCCGAGCTACAGCGAGGTAACACTTAACCCAGGCAGCTCGACAGATATCAGAGTTACCCTGAGAAACGGCGGGAATGAAGCTTTAAGCAATGTGCAGCTTGAGATACAGGACGTAAGTGGCATCAGCACCCAGATAAGAAGCTTCGGGACAATAGAAAAACTGGAAGCTGGCGAATCAAGGAATATCCCTGTTGAGATCACAGCACGGGCAGATGCAGGTTCGGGAATAAAAGAAATATTCATGCGTGCCAAAAGCGGAGATATTCAGGGCGAGGAAAAGAGCATTAAAGTCAATGTGGAAAAATCTGGATCAAGCGGGGTAGCGGGAATCGGGATGGTAGTGCTGGCGATTGTTGCTCTGGCGTTCATAATTCGCAAGTTCGGGAGGAGATAATAATGAACAACGTAAAAATGGATATAATTAAAATGGACAAAGAAACCAGTCAAGAAACCAATAAAGAAACCAATCAAAATGAAAACATTATAGAAACAATAAATCTTACCAAACGTTTCGGTAAGAAAAACGAGCTTGTAGCAGTGGATTCGCTTAACCTGTGCGTTAAAAAAGGCGAAGTCTTTGGCTTTGTAGGTCCAAACGGCGCAGGCAAGACCACTACAATGAAGATGCTAATAGGCTTACTTGAACCAAGCAGTGGCTCAGGCAAAGTAGCAGGCTTTGATATTGTGAGAGAAATCATCAGGATAAGGGAAGCTACAGGAGTTTTGCCAGAGCCTGCCGGATTCTACGATAACTTGACTGCCAGGCAGAACCTCAGGTTCTATGCCAAGCTCTATGATATCGATGAAAAGACAAGGGAGAAGCGGATTGTTGATTTACTTGAACTGGTAGGTCTTAACCGTGCTATAGATCAAAGAACCGGTGGATTCTCAACAGGTATGCGCAAACGCTTTGGTCTTGCCCAGGCACTGATAAACGAGCCGGGTGTACTGTTCCTTGATGAGCCTACAAGCGGCATAGACCCTCTTGGCGCGCAGATGATGCGGGATTTAATAAAAAAGCTCAGTAAAGAAAAAGACGTAACAGTGTTCCTTAGCAGCCACAGTATGGCAGAGGTTGAGGAGATTTGTGACAGAATAGGCGTAATTGCCAGGGGCAAGCTACTTGCTGTAGGCACTGTGGAGGAACTAAGGGATAAAGTGAGAGAAAAAGAAGGAGTAAGATACACACTAGAAGTCCAGGACTTGTCGGTGCAGAGGGTTATAGAGGGTCTGAAGGGATTAAAGGGCGTGCGCTCGGTAGAGCCAGTAAACGGTCACATCTCGTTACTCACCGACCTGGGCGCACGCATAGGGATAGCTATGACAGTGAAATCTTTGGGTGGAACCATATCCAGGTTCGAAGAGGAAAGAATGAATTTACAGCACGTATTCCTGAAGCTTATAGAAGAGGCGGCTTAAGTTTAGACTGAGGTGGATTATGAAAAGAAATGTTGATAATATTTTTGTGATTGCGCAGAAAGAGTTTGCAGATAGTGTCTGGAGTTCAAGGTTCTATTTAATTCTCGGAATATTTATGTTTATAGTTTTAGCGAATAGCTATCAGGCAGGACAAAGTATATCGGGCGCAAACTTCTTTGGTGATTATTCTCCCCTCTCGGCGGGTTTTATCAGTCTGTCATATCCAATATCCTTACTTGGTGGGCTGGTAGCAATCGGACTTGGATTCGATGCCATTGTCAAAGAAAGGACGTCAGGCTCGCTAAACGTGCTTCTGACGCATCCAGTGTATAGAGATCAGGTGATTACAGGCAAGCTCATAGGTGTAATGGTAACCCTTGGTTTGGTGACGGTTATTTCAGTTGGGGCATCAACAGGCGTTATGCTGAGCGTGTCCGGGATTATAGTATCAACTGAAGTGATTGGCAGAATAATCGTATTTATCTTACTGGCGTTTTTAGTTATGTTGAGCTACTTGTCACTCTCTGTAGCCGTATCCGTTTTCACAAAAGAGTCCACAAACTCGCTTATCTACAGCGCTACGGCATGGCTGGCACTTAGTGTGCTTTTAGGTATGGTTGCATCCACTATAGCTGGAGTTATTATAGGTCAGAGCACATATTCTGAGGATGCTTATTCTTATGAAAAAAAATATAAAATTACTCGCGATATTATGTATCTTTCCCCTTCTACGGATTTTATGGAACTCATAACGGGACTTGCTGGTATGCCTGGTGGTGATAGAACTCCTGAGATGCGCGGTCTATTTGATACAGGTTTCACTCTTGGCTACTGGGTAGAGCAGAACTGGGTTAATCTGATTATGTTATTGATCATCCCGGTGATCCTGTTATTGGTATCTTATATGGCATTCATGAGGCAGGATATAACAGTATAGTTATGATATGTTCAAATTATTCAGTTGTAATAGAATGGAGGATGGTGAAATAAAAATGCGTAAGTTGAAAAATACAATAAAAGCAAGAGCAGTAATCATCTCGTGCATCCTTGTAGTGTTATTTGTGCCAGTGATAGATGCTAAACCTGTAATAATTGGATTCGATGAAAAAATCGATCAAAGTGTACTTATAGAACACGGCATAACAAATTATACCGAGTACAAAATAATTAACGCTATTTCAGCCGACGTTCCAGAAAGTGTATCTAAACAGTTAAAGAAAAACCCTAAAATAAAATACGTAGAAGAAGACTCACGGGTTCAGATAGCAGACAAGCCATCAAAACACCAGCCTCCTCAACCCCTGCAGCAGATTACATGGGGTGTTGCAAGGGTAAAAGCTCCTGACGCATGGATCAACTCCACAGGTAAAAATGTAAAGATAGCAGTGCTGGATACCGGAATAAGCAATAGCCACCCTGATTTAAACGTGTCCGGAGGCATCAATCTTATTGGAAAATCAAAAAACAACAAATGGAACGACGATAGTGGTCATGGCACCCATGTTTCAGGAATCATAGCAGCCAGAAATAACAGCATCGGAATAATTGGAATCGCTCCAGATGCAGAATTATATGCCGTCAAGGTGCTTGATGCCTATGGAAATGGCTATATTTCGGATATTATTGAAGGAATAGACTGGGCAGTTCAGAACAACATGAACGTAGTTTCCATGAGCCTTGGAACAAGGACTTATTCTCAGGCGCTAAACGATGCTACTGCCAATGCTTATAAAGCAGGCATTCTCCTTGTTGCAGCCGCAGGTAACAATGGAGATGGAAATCTCAGCACGGATGATGTTCTTTATCCTGCAAAATTTGATTCTGTGATAGCTGTCTCTGCCATTGACTCAAACAACATCGCTCCGGTATGGGGTGCGGACGGCGAAGAAGTAGAACTGGCTGCACCAGGTATCGATATATACTCTACATGGCTGGATGGCGGTTATGTTAACAAAAGCGGTACTTCAATGGCAACGCCTTTTGTCAGTGGTGTTGCTGCATTAATCAAGAGTAAAAATTTATCTCTGACTCCACAGGAAATTCGTAGTGCATTGGCTTACAATGCAGTTGATTTGGGAGATACAGGCAGGGATAGGATATATGGATTTGGATTAGTGCAAACTGGTTAATAATTTTCAAACATATTGCAACTGAAAAACGGTTTATATCTTTTTTGAGATAAATTACTGACGATCCGATTATCAGAGAAAATATATGTAAACTTATGAAAATATAAGAAGTATTTTGGCAGTTTCTCTCGTGGAATTTCTGAACTTCAAGACCTACCCTGAAGACAAAACTAAGTTTATGAAAAGGCATGTTATCATGATAACAAATACCAAGCTTGAAATCCAGGACATAATCGAAAAGATACTTTACAAACGCCGCGTTGATCCTGGGGGTTACAAATATGACTTCAGGCTTAGAATGCCCACCTATTTTGATCCACTTATGGAGAGAGTAGATAGCGACGAATCAATAGGGCAAAATGGAGACTTGATTTTGTTTATAAAAAAGCTTGATAGATATACAAGAATAGGGCAGTATTACGAGGATGAAGGGGACCTTACAAGCGATCCCGTACTTGCCATGGATTACGACAAAGGGAACTGGATTCCCATAAGAATTGAGCGAACTATTGGTGATATAATCTGCAGCTACATCGAGAATGGAAAGCGCATGATGTATCCAGATAAGATTGAAGAGTTCATTTCAATCCAGCGCAGGTTCGCTCAAAAAATCAGGGAGCAGGGATGGTTAGACAGCGGAATAAAGTTAAAGAGAAAATAGGTGTCGGATATACATTCCGAAATGCGCGGTAGCCAAGGCAATTAAACGGCCTTTATTTCATCTTCTATCCAAATCTGAAATTTTACCCATTAGTTCTCTTTGCATATATTTCTACAGCCGTCGATTATCTTAATGCTCTCAATTCAATTTTAGTGTTTATGCATTATCGGCTGCCCTAACATCCAGAGATTAAACACGAAAAAGATAAAAACAAACATCAGTACCGGTATATATGCCGATTCATTTTCGCGGAACATCCGTCTTGAAATACCTCTGCCGACTGATATCGAGAATCCTAATCCGATAAGCATCAGCAGCCACTGTATTAACAGGATGTTATTATTGTTAAGAAGCGGGGCTGGAGCATATCCGGAAGAACCGAACAGGTTCCATCCAAAGCCGAACGGGTCGGAGATGACAGGGATTATCCCGGTGCCTTCTTCCAGCAAATGGCGAAGATTATGGGAAAGGTGTATCATTAATTCCAGCGGAATAATTGAGTAAGCATAGCCTGTAAAAAAATCTTTAAACGTTATTTTCTGGTTGAGCAATTTTGAGATGCCAATAGCCGCAGAATATATCAGAACAGGGGAGGCTGCCGCAGCAATGAATAAGATAAACCGGACAAAATCGTAACCCGCACCGGTATAGATCATTAAATCCGCCGTTAAACCCGCCCACGGTCTTATCATGATCAGCGTCTGGAATACCGTCACCCCAAGCAGTATCAGAATAAATACAGCCTCATCCATCCTTGTTTTTGATAAAGTCAGGAACTCCCCAGCGAAAGAACGGAGATTAAAGGAAATGTTGTTATTATGGCAGGTTTTTGCGCATTCGGTGCAGAGGATGCAGTGAGTGCTCTTCTCCATGGTGCCGGGATACTCGAATACCGGGCAGGCATATCCCTTTTCATTTCCTGATATGCAGTATTTTTCTTTGCAGGTCTTACAGATTTCTTTCTGCTTTGCCCGCAATTCAAATGGGGCAAACATCGAATATAAGCCCACCAGCCCTGTTAGGGGACATACATACCTGCAAAAGGAGCGGCGCTCAAAGATTATTGATACGATTACAATCAGGGCGAGTAAAACAACGATAAAGTATGCGGTGTTTAAAGGGCTATTTACCAGATTGAACTGGAAATCAGCCCATGTGATTACAAGGAAAAATATTGCAGCTAAAGAGAGGTTTTTGAATTTAGCAGGCCATTTCCTGTTCAAACTGAAAGTATCCTTAACCTTTTTATAAAAAGCGCGGCGCTGTACCCAATCTGCGGCAGCCCCGAAAGGGCACATCAGACACCATACTCTTCCAAACAGAGCCAGACTTATTATAAGAAGCGACCACCAGATAACCCAGATAGAAATGGTTGCGAGGTTCATATTGCTGTTCTGGGTTCCGAAAAAGCCTGCAACTACAACTATCGCTAAAAAAAGGGCTGCAGGCAGTTGAAATAGGAACTGGGTTTTGCGATTTTTGAAAAGCGATGCTACGGCATCATGTTGAAGCAGATCGTACTTTCCTTTATCCTGGTTAGTTCTTTCGTTTTCCATATTTCCTTAAAAATCCTGCAACTATTATCGATACGATAACAGAGCCAAGCACTGCGCCCAAAAATACAGGGTTTGGTTCCGTAAAAGAGTCTGTTAAATCATCATTTACTTTTATATTCCTGCTAAATTCCCAGCTTATACCATTGTATTTTCCGTGTGAAAAATATATGTCGCCGCTGTCAGTCCCCGTATTTAAATACGGGGTCTTTTCCGCCTGCCATACGACATAAATATTATTTCCTATAACTTCGATTTGAGGGTCGTAATGCTTGCCCTTAATATCATTTACTTTAGTATTTTCGCTAAATTCAAGACTGGTATTCCTCATCACACCTTTTGAGAAATAAATATCAGAGCCTCCATTCCTCCCATCTTCCCAGACAGTGAAAATTTCACCTCCTCTAACTGCAATACGAGGATGCATTTGATCGCTACTGCCTGTATCGTCATTCACCCTGACATTTTTATCAAATTCCCAGTTATTATTTATCAATCTGCCTGTGGCGATGTATATATCAAAATCATTATTCCTGTTATCATACCATGCAATGTACACGCTTCCGTCATCAAACGCTATAGAAGGAGTGTAGTGCGATGCATTTATGGAATAGTCGTTTACTCTCACATTCTTGCTGAATTGCCAGGTTCCGTTTTCCTTTATTCCATGTGAAAAATAAATATCGTAATTACTATTTCGCGCATCCAGCCAGGCAATACAAACATTTTTTTCATCATCTACTGCAAGCGAAGGAGCATAGTGCCAGTTGCCTGAAGCATCATCGTTGACACGTATCGGTTTATCGAACCTGTAAATGCCATTAATAGAGCGTCCTTCTGTGAAATCAATTTCCCAGGTTTTCTTATTCATCATTGCAACGTATACTGTTTTGTTCAGAACTCCAACGGAAGGCAGGACCTGGCTTCCTGCCTCCGCCACAACCGGCAAATCCTTTTTGAATTTGATGCTGTTTTTTAGTGATGATGTAAAATATAGCTCTTCAAACCCGAATCTGTCATCTTCCCATACCACATAGATATCATTATTATCAACTGCTATAGAGGGAGAACCGTGTCCTGTAGTTCCTTTAATGTCATTTATCCTGATATTCTTATCAAAAACCCAGTCGCTCTGAAAGCTTCCTTTCGATATGTATATGTCGCCGGACTTATGAGGGAGATTGTTCATTATCCGTGTATAATTGCCGTTTCTCTCATCAGCCCAGACTACATATACTGTGCCATTATCAGCAGCTAAAGATGGGAACCACTGAAGAGAATTATTCTGTGTTCTGGAAGGAAGTGCACTCCCGTGTAAATTAATGTTCAAAGATACAAGCACTATTATAAGAACCAAAAACTTACGTTTTTCTTTTTTCATTCGTGTTTTGAATACATTCATCACAGTCTAAGGTTTTCGCTTTCTCTTTAGTTCTTTTTTAGATAAATGATAGATGTGTTTCCTTGATTTTCAACTGCCAGAATCTTGTCGCCGGATTTTTTAGTCCAGGCATCAATATTCTGGGTCGCTTCAGGGGTATTTGCAACCACCTTGAGTATCTTGCCCCTTGCCATCTGATCTATTTGTTTTTTCGTCCTTATAAGTGGGATGGGACATATTTCCCCTCTTACATCCAATATGGCATCTGGTATGATACCCACCATCAGGGCCTTCTCCAGCATACTTAAAATAAACATGATAATCAATTATAGGCTCTACATTTCAAATGGTTTGCGCTTTATAAAATTAAGATAAAAATGCTCCTTGCTTAACTTTTTGAAAACGCAAACTTTCTAATTTTCAAAGCAATATTATCGTTCATTGAGCATTTGCGAGCAGTTTCGTATATTTCTTTTCAAACTCGCCCTGACATGTAGTACAGCAAAAGAAATAGTCCCTATCATCGAATTTCTTCCTGACTGCGTCTCCTGTTACTTTCCTTTCGCAATAAGCACAGGTTAAAGTTATGCTGGAGGACGAGAGCGGGATAGTTGAGTCCTTTCTGAATGCATTTTTTACTGACATAATGCTGATGTTGTTCACATCTGTGAGATTAATCCTGTCCTGAATCGCGAGAATGCGCTGCATATCCCCTGCGACTCTTGATACTATGGCTGCGTCAGAATCAGAGGTTACATACAGCTCCTTTACTTCTTCCAGCCCCTGGAGTTCTTCAGTTATCCTGCTGACTGCACCGGGCTTCGCATTTACAAGTAGTATCGCTTCGGTTATGCCCAGCTTGCTGTTATCGATATCTATGGTGAATTTACTGATAACTCCGAGTTCAAGCAACCTGTCCACACGGCTTTTGATAGTGGGTACGCTTGTCAGGCAAGATTTGGCAATCTCCTGATATGACTTCCTGCTGTTATCCTGCAGATGGGTTAATATCTTGATATCGAGATTATCTAATTCTACCATATACTAACTTTACACACGGTGTAAACATAAGTACTTTTTGGTTTAAATTTATAAGTTTGTTGAAAGGGATTCATTCTAAGCTCCCTATACACTGTTAGATAAAACCCCTCTTTTCAAAGAAAGGATACTGCATCATAATTTTTCTTCCATCAATTTTTCTCCTTTAGTAAAGCCGAACAAACTGGCGGAGATTATTATTAATATAATAATTATTAATGAAATATATGTCGTTATCATCCTCTCCACATTATTCATCAGGATTAATTTGTGGATAAGGTCGGCAGTCCAGATTCCAATAATAAGCCCCATGAACCCGAAGACAATACCATATGCCAATCTTTTGGAAACTTCAGATATTTTCATACTTGTTTAGATTTATAGATTATTTGTTCGTTTGATAAAAGCGATCTTTTCTGATAGGATTTCGTTATCTATTCGTAATGTAATAAGTAAAATCAGCAGAAGTATAAATGCTACAATGTTCATAAGAACCGTTCCAATTACAACATCCCCGCTGATACCTCCTCCCCCCGGACCTATAACCACAGGATGAACTGTGGCTCTATTCCACAGCCTGATGGAAAGGAAACTTAAAGGTACACTTATAAAACCGACGATACCGAAAACTGATGAAAGCCTTGCCCGTTTCTCAGGCTCGTCTATGGATTTTCTTACCATAAGATAGGATATATAGATTAAAAAAAGAACAAGCGATGTATTCAATCTGACATCCCAGGTAACCCAGTACTCACCCCATGCCGATCTTGCCCAGAGAGAGCCAGTTATCAGAGTAAGGAAGGCAAATATTACGCCGACCTCTGCTGCAGAAACTGCTCTGGTATCCCATTTTTCCTGCTTTGTTCTCAAATACTTAATACCGGAAACAAATACGATAGCAAAAGCCAGATATGCCGTGATAGCTATAGGAACATGGAAGTAGAATATCTTGAAGTTTATGGGATTGCCGCCAGCATCCATAGGATCGACTGGAATCGGGGCAACAAAAAATATCAGGTATATCGAAATAAATAATGCTATTGGTGTCAGTGAAAAAAGTATTTTCTTGAACATGTTTTAGCGTCTCTATTATTAGAATGTACTATGATTGCACCTTGTTAAATTTCGTCAATATATCGGTTTCCGTTTACAAATTAAATAAATATTTAAAGAATTTTTATGTTTTTTAAGCGCAATCCATTTAAACAATACTATAAATGCATATATCAATTTCATGATATTAAAGGAAATTTATTATATCTCGCTTGTATTTTCATTGATAGCTGCAGCCATCGGAATATATCTTTCTCTTAAGAGCTGGATGCGGTTGAGGAGAATTGAACTCGATACACTGAAGGCAAGGGCATTTCTGGATAAATCATTCTTATATACTAACTTTAAATTTACGCTGGTCGTGATAGGGCTTGTATTCTTTCATATGATAATGGAATATATTGAGCTTGAAGGAAATTTACCACCTGAACTGCATCCTGTTTACTATGGTATTTTCCCGGTTGCTATATTAGTCCTTGTGTTAATGATCTCTACGTGGCATAAACTTCTTCATAAAGAAAATAGAAATGACACTTAATTTAGATGCTGCAATACAATCTTTTGCACCTTTCTTAACCACACTGGTAAGCTTATTTTTTACAATCTCTGTTTTCCGCCAGTATTCAAAAAGAAGGAAAATATATCAATTTATCTGGGGAACAGGACTTCTTATTTTTTCAGTTACAACTTTATTCGAGTTTATTTCTGAGATATATAGATGGAGCATATCCATGTACCGGGCTTACTATATATTGATAGCCTCCCTGGTTGCTATTCTGGGGCTTGGGACTGTTTATCTTTTCAACAGACGTGCAGGAAGACATTTAACGCTTTATTTTGCAGTCGTTATAACTTCTTTAATAATCCTAACCCTGAATGCCCAGGTAGATACCGAAGAATTGCAGGAAAGAATTGTTGGAGGTAGCGGTATGCCCGCTGGCGTTAGAATAATATCCCCGTTTCTTACAATCCCCGGTTCCATCGCATTAATCGGCGGTGCATTATATTCCTGGTATATTACAAGAAGAAGCTATAACTTATTCATAGCGATAGGGGCGCTTTTGGTGGCGGGTGGTGGAGGATTATCCAGATTTGGCATGGAATGGGCGCTGTATGTGCTTGAACTACTTGGGATTGCTTTGATGTATATTGGATTTATAAAAAGCGAAGAGGCTATAAAGAAGAGCATTTAGTTTCATTTTTTAAAAAAGCGACATCAATATCTGAATAAGGAACAAAGTCATAGAGGGGAAAATATTTAAAATTTAAAGGAAAAACCAATTAACTTGACATTGTCACATTAACCATTCAAATATATTTAAATATTCTTAACCCCCATATAAATTTGAGGGGATATATATTAAGAAGTTTGTCAGACTGTTGAGAGTGGATATAAGG
>JAPMTX010000125.1 GCA_026552855.1 Candidatus Methanoperedens sp.
AGCGTCGATTCTCTGCTGATAAAATCAGCCCGCTCCATGGGTTCAAATGATTACTCTATATTCAAAAAAGTGGTCCTTCCATCTTCACTTCCCTCGATAATTACGGGTTTGCGGCTTGGCGCAACGCACGCTATACTGGTGCTCGTGGCTGCTGAGATGATCGGGGCAACATCGGGGCTTGGGTACTCGATCAAGAACTGGGAATATAATTTTATGATCCCTGAGATGTATGCCGCAGTCATCACTCTCGCTGCCCTGGGATTGATCACAAATTACATGCTTGTATGGATCGAGAAACGAACCATTAAATGGAAAGAAGAAACAACCAGTGCGTAGGTGGAAAAATGGACGACAAGACAAAAATTTTATTAGCAGCCATCACTGTCGGCGTAATAGCCGCTGGCGCAAGCCTGCTCCTGACAGAAGAGAAAAAACCGCAAAATGATGTCACAATACGGTACCTCTCCTCCTCAGCAGTTGTTGAACCATATGAATTTGCCAGGGAGTTAGGGTACCTTGGGGATATCAACATAACCCGCCTGGGCTCAAATACAGGCGGTCCTGAGGATATAATCTCCGTAGCCACGGGCAGCACCGACGTGGGACATGCAGCATGGGTTGCGATAATCAATGCGAAGGCGCGGGGGGCAAAGATAAAAGGCATAGCAGCGCCGATGGGCAACTCGCCTGAGAGCTGGTATGAGGGTACGCCGTACTTATCGAAATGGCTCGTGCTTGAGAACAGCAGCATAAGGAGCGCAAAAGACCTTGCGGGAAAGAAGATAGCAGTGCATACCCTGGGCGGGCATGCGGAGTATGTGACGCGGGAATACCTTGCGCGAAACAACATGTCAAAGGACGACGTGCAGCTCATTACAATGTCCCACCACGAAGAGGTGCTCAGGCAGGGACAGGTGGACGTGGTAGCTCCTGTAGGTGCTCAGATCGACATGATGGAAGCAAACGGAGGAGTAAGGGTGCTGTTCACCGACTACGACATTATAGGCAACCAGACGCACTGCGGGCTTTTCATGTCAGAGAAATTCATACGCGAGAACCCTGAGACTGTCAGACGGTTCGTGGAGGCGAACGCTAAAGCGGCTGACTGGGCAAGGGAGCATCCGGAAGAAGCTAAAGAGCTTGCTGCGAAGATAATGAAGGCAAAGGGCGGGAACGCTGAGATAGCAAAGTACTGGAAAGGCTTCGGCATCAGGGAGCATGCACTCTTGGTGGACAGTGACGTTCAGTTCTGGATAGACTGGCTTGTGAAGGATGGTAAGTTGAAAGGGAACCAGTTCAAACCAGCAGATATCTATACGAACGAATTCAACCCTTATTACAGGAAAACTTATTATCCCGCATATTAATAGTACTATAATGAACGGGATAATTCTACCGGTTACTATAAAAGGTGTATACCTGATAGAGAAAGCAGGCGGTCCGATACCTCTTGTGCTTCTTGAGGACGATACGAAGCGCATAATGCCGATATATATCGGACTGTCCGAGGCGATCTCCATAAATGCGGCGCTGAACCATGAGATTCCGCCAAGACCTATGACGCACGACCTTTTTATCTCGCTCCTTGAGCGCACGAATTCAAGGATAGACGATATCCTTATAGATGAACTGAACGAGGGGGTCTATTATGCAAGAATGTCTGTTTCTATGGACGAAAGGCAGTTTGAACTGGATGCCAGACCGAGCGATTGCATAGCCATTGCACTGCGCTGCAGCGCTCCCATCCACGTGAGGGAAAGCGTGCTTACCGAGGCTGTAGTAAATAAAGAAGAGCTTGAGGGAGTCCTGTCGCTTGACAGTTACCTTTCTTAAATAATATTTTCTTAAGTATTACTTTCACATCGCTATAGTAAACCAGATAACCACCAGAGTACAATCTAAGGTCATGGTTTATGAGGAGAAAGGCATCTACACCGTGCATGAGTTCACGCTGGCTGTAAAGAATATCCTTACCGGGAGCCGGTTGAACGATATATGGATACGGGGAGAGATCTCCAACTTCACGAACCACAGCTCAGGTCACCGCTATTTTACACTGAAAGATAAAGACAGCCAGTTGCAGTGCGTCATGTTCAAATGGCACGGGCAGAGCCTCAGGTTTGAGCTTGAGCGCGGCATGAAGGTCATCGTCCTCGGGGATATAGACGTTTACGAGCAGAGGGGACAGTACCAGTTGAAAGTGCGAGCCATCCGACCTGATGGGACAGGTGAACTGTATAAAGCCTTTGAGCAACTGAAGAACAGACTGGCACTGGAAGGCTTGTTCTCGCAGGAGCATAAAAAGCCGCTGCCTGAGTTCCCGGCGAAGATCGGCGTGGCAACATCGCCTACAGGCGCAGTGCTTCACGATATACTGACCGTCTTAAAACGCCGCTACCCAGTGAGCGTGCTGTTCATGCCCACGGTAGTGCAGGGCGAATATGCGGCTGAGAGCATAGTGCGCTCGATCTTTGCACTTAACAGTACCGATATTGACCTGATAATCCTGGGCAGGGGCGGAGGCTCGATAGAAGACCTCTGGGCATTCAACGAGGAGACAGTGGCACGGGCGATCTTCGGCTCAAAAATCCCCATCATATCCGCGGTCGGGCACGAGACCGATTATACCATAGCCGATTTCGTTGCTGATGTGCGCGCTCCCACGCCGTCCGCTGCCGCGGAGATAGCGGTTCCTGACAGAAGAGAACTTTACAGCCGGATAACCAGGTTGAACGACAGGCTGATCGAGTGCCAGAGGCGCAGTATCAGTGATAATGCATCCCGCCTCTCACATCTTCAGGAATGTATCCAGTCCTGCCTGATCCTTGATAAGATCACTAATTATATACAGTACATCGATGAACTCACGCGAAGGCAGACAGCCGGTATCCAGAGAGTGTTGGAGGTTAAGACATCCCTGTTCACAGCGCATGCAGGCAAACTCAATGCGGTCAGCCCTCTTGGGACTCTTTCAAGGGGCTACAGCATCGCGTTGAAGCTGCCTGATAAAACGCTCGTGAGAAGCATTGACGATGTTGAAGAAAAGGATAATATCCAGATAATTGTGAACGATGGGAAAATCAAATGCAACGTAAATGATAAGGAGGAATGTAAATGGTGGAGATAAGCTTTGAAGAGTCGCTTGCTGAGCTTGAAAATATAGTGCAAAAACTTGAGAACGGACAGCTTTCCCTTGATGAAAGTCTTTTGCTGTTTGATAAAGGTATCAGGCTGGTCAGAGAATGCGATACCATGTTGAAGAATACAAAGCAGAAAGTCGAGAAATTGATTGAGGAGAATAATTGTCTGGTGTCTGAGCCGTTTGAGGTGGAGGACGAGAATATAAGAGAAAAATAAATCACCAATATCAGTTTTTAGTTATTTTTGATCTGTTTTAGTTTTTAAGAAAATGTTAATGAGATAATTATAACCGGTATCCATTCGCCATCCACGAACAAATCTAAAGATTTTCCTATTTTTACACTCTCTTTACAAAAATACAGAATATATACATATCCATAAAAAATGAAAAAAACTAAAACAAAAAAATAACGATGGAAAAACCCCGCATGATAAGAGAAAGCAAGCCATGGCAAGAGTGTTGAGTTAAAAAAAACTAAAATTTTTTTGGTTTTATGCACTCCAAGGACAACTGGAATAGTTCTTATGTTATTTTCTCTATCACCCTCTATATCTCTAACATCAGATGCGATAGATCCAATAAATACCCTAATAAAAAAAAATAGAAAACTAAAGAGATCAGAATAATGCTACGAGGGTTGGTTGCTAATGGTAATAAAGTTCCTACTACAGCCCACGATAATGCAACTGTTATATTTTTTACGCCAATAACGTCTTTTAATCTGAAACCAAATATCTTAATGCTATAAAATATCCCCATCAAAAAAGGGAAGAGTATTATTAAAATGGCAAAAGGATTTTGTGAAAAAGATAAAAACATCGATGCAAAGATAGATATTACCACAGAAAAACTAATATAATATTTATATTTTGCAATAAATCCAACCCTTTCTGGTGTATTTATTAAATCTTCTTTTATATCCGCAAGTTTATTAAGACTGTATATAGCATACATGCACAGAGAGGAGGCGAGAAGTAAATTAAAATTAGCTCTCACGTCGTAGAGCAAAAAAGAGAAATAAGGCAGCAGAAAGCCTGTTATTGCAATAAATGTAGAACTAATCATCAAGAATGATGTAAATTTATGAAGCAGTAAATGTATGCATTTAAGAAAAGATTCTACTTTACAAAATAATTCTCTGTGATAATTTGGCATAATGTTCAAACAAATCCCTTCCCCAAGCATTCGCTTCCTTACTATAGCTTATTATATCGTTGTTGTAATCGTATATACCATCATATCGGAAAAACCCAATTGAGAGGAAATAATCCGTAACTGTAAAAGCTATTTTCACATCTTCTTTCAGTATGTACAATTCAAATTTAGAATTTTCTTTAAGGAATATTTTTTTTAAAACTTCTTTATCTATTTTCTCTTGCACTTCTTTTGTTAATAAAAGCTGGATATCAATATTTTTTTTAAGTATGAGCTCTTCAAATAGGAGCGAGAACTCTGGAATGAAAAAAGGGGATACGCCTTTAATCTCTTTAGCATTTTTCAATAAATTAATGAAATTTGAGTGGACTTTAAAAATATCTGTTGGGGTGTTTTCAACAAGAATAGAATCTTTCAAACACCCAATCCTCTCCATCAAATTCTGCGGTATTCCACTCAAATCATGCTCAAGCCAGAACCTCTCGTGATTTCTCAAAGTTTCCGCAGCATCGTTAAAATCCAGCATTTTCAGAGCTACAATCCTGCCTATATTAGTGAGTGAATAATTTTTATCTTTATCCTGAAACGTAAGACTGTTCTTTTCAAGTTCTCTCAGGGCATGCAGAACTGTTGTTGAGCTTACCTGCAGTCCGTCCCGCAGATCTCCCAGAGATTTCTTCCCCTCATTCAGAACGATAAGTAAATTTCTCCGCAGGTCAGAGCATACAGCAAGGCGGTGGATATCTTGGTTGGTCATGTTTTTATCCTACCCACTTTAGTCTCATGTTTTATTCTTTTCTTTACACTCCATCATTGCATGTATCATATTTATAATTATCAATTTGCTTACCTTTTATATATATGCCTAAAAAATTGAAGAGTTGCTAAAATTAGGCAACGTTGCCAAGAAATTTTACTAAAGCTATAAATAATGCCCAATACATACAAACAGCGGCATAATTGCGGGAATAAAGCAATGGCGAAAAAGGGCAGGGTATCCACAGGCGTGTATGGTCTTGATGACCTGACGGGAGGAGGTCTTAGAGAAAATACAATCACAATAGTTCGCGGCGGCACAGGTGTTGGAAAAACCACGTTTGCATTGCAGTATTCACTGTTCGGTCTTAACCGCGGGGAGAGAGTAATCTACGTCTCCTTTGAACAATCGGAGGAACAGATCATACGGGATAGCAGGGATATAGGATGGTATGAAATAGAGTATCACATCCAGCAGGGGAACCTGAATATAATTCATCTTTTCGGGGAGGATATGACGTTTCCTTCTCTTGATCTTACAGAGATTGTCAGAAAATACATGCTTCCTCAGAACCCGAGGCTGGTAATAGATCCGCTGACCTATCCAACCTTTTATTCTGAGAAGGAGAAGAGAAAATCCCTGAGCACCATATTCAAGGAACTGCGCAAACTGGGAACTGCTGTGGTAACGCTTGAGGACCCGGCAGACGGCAATACCATATATGAAGGCTCTGCTATGCCTCTGTACCTGGCTGATACCGTGATTTATCTGCAAAATCTGGGTTTTGGCGAGTTGTATGACAGGACGCTCAGGATAACGAAGCACAGGGGATCAAAGCACGGCGAGGGACTTTACCCGTATACCATAGAAACCGGACTGGGGATAGTCATGAGAACCTCGGCAAAACAGATAGAAAAAGTGAGACCTAAGACTAAGTATGATGAGCAGTTTAAAGAGGCAATCGAGAAGACAAAACCGATGGGAATAATAGGGGAAAGGCTGGCTGCAAAGATTGAGGCTTTGCGGAAGAACTGGACGCGCGATGAGGACCCTTCAGAAGTGCTCAAGCTTGTTTTAGAGGAAGAGAAGAAAGGATATGGTAAAAGATCTTGAAGATATGCTGGATGGGCTGTATAATGTTGAAGGGGTTGAAGCCTGCATACTTTACAGGATAGACGGGGTGCCCATAATCCTTAAAGCCCATGAATATAGAGAGCATCTACTGGAGACCATGTTCTGGCTTGAGAAGCAGATAAAGCATGTGCTCGGGGAGATGAATAAGGAAGGGTTGAACGAGACCATTTTCTTTTTCAGGAATAACAGAATTCAGATTATGCCTTCTTCGAAATCTACTGTGCTTGTGACAATTACGAACACTGAAACCCATGATTACCTTACATCAATTGAGGCGCTTCGTACAAGTAAGATTGTTGAGAAAAATATTTCTTAATCTAACGAACCTGATAAAATGAAATCTCTCACGCTGTTCAGTAATAAAAGAGACCCCGGGCAGGCGGCAATGGAGATAATGGAACAGGCTCATTCACATCCTGATTTTGAGCCAGACCTTGCCCTATTTTATACCACGCTAAAATATAACGGCAAATACCAGTCCATGCTGGATATATTCCATGAGGAGTACGGGGACATACCGCAAATAGGAGCAGTTGTGGACGGTATGATATACTCTAATGAGATACGCACCGATGGGGCAGCACTGGTATTATGTAAGGATGAGGAGGCAACGATACGCGTAGATTGGGCGAGGGAAGAAGGCGCAATCAAATCTGCTGAAGAGCTCGCAAAGAAGGTGAAATGCGAAAATGGTGTGATTGTACTGCATTTTCCAGTAATCCATGTGCCTGATGTCATTAAATCTACTGAGTTTATTGCAAGGGGATTATATTACAGTAATCGATGTAAAGGGGCAAATCAAGAAAAACAAAAAGAATATGCTGGAAAGCTGGCAGACTGGTGCGATAAGATAAATATGATATATCTGCCTCCAACAGTTCTAAACATATTCGCCAGACGAACAAATTACAAAATCCCTATTCTCAGCATAAATCCGCTGGGTGTACAGGTGAGATTTAGCTGTCCGGATATCTTTTGCAACTTCAAGGATATAGGTAACGGCATTGCAGCGCTGATAATAGAGAAGACTAATATGAATGTTTATTATGATGATATATTTTCTGATAAGGGAAATACACTGGAAGAAACGAAGGATATAGCACGAAAGGAATTCACCATATTGAAGGAATTCAAGGCGAATTTTGAGAAAAGTGTGCTGATTTCGCTGGACGGGAAGCCGCCTATGGAGGCTGCAAAGAATCTAGTAGCAGTATCCACAATAAAAGAAAAAGATTTTTTAAATAAAATGGGAGATGGGAATTTCCAAGTTCAGACCTCTTATGTACTTGTATTTTTTTGTAAAAAGACAAAAGGGGTGTTTTTCGTTGGTATGGGATCATATTTTCCTTTTAATCTTTACCCTTTTTATACTGATGTATCAGACTGTTCTGAGGATGTATTTCTTGGATGTGAAAATCTTTATTATGAACTAAAAGATTTCATATCCAGCCTGAGGCATCCTATGGATAACAATGATTTCAAATTTTTTTGCCTGGATGTGGGACCTTTTTTTTCTTTTAGCAGGGAAAAATATTCCTATAAGGATAAAATAAGAGAGTTAGCCAAAGAGAATTATTTTGGAATTATTTCCGAAAATCCTTCAGCTTATCTTCCAAAAGAGATGCAAAAAAGAAATTATTTTTCAGAAATCGAGCCAAATATTTTTTTTGGCTCAGGAGGATCAAATTTCCGTCTGGATATTTAAATTCAGAAAATGTAATCAAAAAGCTTTGAAGGAAGAAAAGAAAGAATATGATAACAGATATTGAAGATACATTGGACAGACTGTATGAAATAGAAGGGGTTGAAGCGTGCATACTCTACAGGATAGATGGAGTGCCCATAATCCTTAAAGCTACTGAATATAAAGAACATCTGCTGGAGACTATGTTCTGGCTTGAGAAGCAGATAAAGCATGTGCTCGGGGAGATGAATAAGGAGGGATTGAAGGAGACGATTTTCTTTTTCAGAAAAAACAGGATTCTGATAACACCATCATCTAGATCCACAGTGCTGGTAACGATTACAAAAGCTGAAGCACATCAACAGCTTACATCGATGGAAACTATACGTGCAAGTAAGATTATTGAGGAATGCATTAGTTAATCCTCGTTTTTATCCTTTCATCTTATAATATAGTTCGAGTGCATTTAATCCAAGACACGCAGAATATATTGGATCGTTATAGTAAAACAGGAGAAAATAGACTCCTGAATAAGATGGTGAAAAGGAGCCGTCGGAGTTTTGTTCATTTAATAAAAACTGAATTGCTGAGTCGACATCTACTTTATCAAAAGAACATATCATTAGTGCCGTTAAAGCTAATGATGTTTCTTCTACGGTGCCATTTCCAAAACTTCCATTAGAGCGTTGTCGATCACTAAGCCATTCTAAACCTCTAGATATATTTTCTCCCTTAATCCCAAATTTATGCAAAGTAATTATAGCCTCAGAAGTTGCATAGATATTACTATTGAACCATGTAGTTTCCCATGAACCCTCTTTGTTCTGGGCTGAAACTAACCAATTAAGAGCAGACTCTACAAAAGGTTCTTTATTCGTTATAGGTTCATTGCATAATGCTTTTAAAACATGACACGTTACATCGGTACTTGGTAGATGAACAACTTTTCCTGAAACACAATAAGGTGGACTGCCATAGTACTCCGGAAATGTACTCCAACTGCCATCCATGTTTTGCATGGATTTTAAATATAGAACTGTCTGTAAAGTTTTCTCTGAGTGGAGATTTTTGAGACCTATTAAAGCTACAGCAGTATCATCAATATCTGGAACTGAATACGGCAATGTCATCCCAAAACTTCCGTCCATATACATGCCATTTTCAAGATATTCTCTTGCTCTCTGTAATCTTTCATCTTGTAAAAATTTATTTGCAAGAATGGAGCTAGCCAAGCCTATATCCCAGCAAATCATTTGGTTGAAAGCCGGCCAAGAGCCATCTGGATATTGCACCTCAGAGAGCCACTGATAAGGATTTATTCTGGGATTTATTTTAGATCTTTGAACCGCCAATGTTGCTATGGAAGTAATTATAATATCCTGCTTCCATGATCCATCCAGTCCCTGAACAATTTCTAAAAATCTCAATATTTTATCAGCATTTTTGTATTTGGTTAACATTTCCAGCGCAGTAAGGCTAAAAAACAGATCTTTTGCATAAGGATACAGCTTACTATAAAACAAAGGTGTAAACCGCATCTCTGAGGGAGGCAATTCAATGGGACCAGCACTTGGAGTACGAATCTCATCAGGTGGGTATTTACCAAGTGAACTTAAAATCACCTGAACAAACCATTCTGTTTTGGAGAAGCCGCCATTTTCCTCAATGAACATGCGTGCCTTTTCTTCTATCTGTTTTTCGGTCTCTTCTATAGCCAATAAGCAAAGACTGGTACTGTTAATATCGCTGGGCACATTATCCGCAATACCCCATCCGCCATCTTCATTCTGTATTTTTCGAAGCCATGATATTGCATTTTCCAATGATTTAGAATTTTTCTTAGATACTAAAATTGCAAGAGCTGTGGCTAATGGACTTGGATTTATCAGGAATTTTTGTTGCTTTTGCCTATTTGTTAATAGATGATTCTCTATACCATCGAGTAGAAAAGCTTGACTTTTCTTAATAGCTGTTCTGATCTTACTTTTCTCTATGCTCATATTTTTCTCTCCTCAGGATAGAACCAAGGACACTCTGGTCAGAGTCAAAATGGTCTGTAATGCAGATAAAGGCTTTACATCCGAATGAATATAGTGTTTTGCATAAACGATTATATGGTCGTAAGTACAGAGTATATGATTCTCCACAAAAATTATAATCAGAAAGACATATATTATAGCTAAGCAATGCAAAAGAGCATGATATAAGCAGGAAAAGATAATACGCTCCCCGAAATGGTGATTAGAACGAAATCTATTACGTTGTTTAGTAATAAAAAAGATTATAAACAGGCAACAGAAGACATAATTGAACAGGCTCATGGGCATACTGATTTTAAGCCCGATCTGGTCTTATTTTACGCCACGCTTAAGTATAATGGCAAATACCAGGCGATGCTGGATTTATTCCACGAAGAATACGGTGATATCCCGCAGATCGGCTCTTCTGTAGATGGCATGATATTTCCGGATGATTTAAGGACGGATGGTGCTGCTCTGGTCTTATGCAAAGACCCGGAAGCAAAGATAAAAGTACAGGGAGCAAAAGAAAAAGGTGCGATAAAATCAGCAAAAAAACTTGCCCAAAAAATAGATTGTAAGAAAGGTGCTGTGATATTGCATTTTCCTCTAGGACATATACCAAGCGCATTTAAATCTGCTGAATTTTTCGCAAAAGGGTTTTATTACAGTAAGATGTGCAAAGGAACGAATATAGAAAAACAGAGAGAATATGCAGAAAAATTTGCAGATTACTGCGATAAGGAAAATATCCTTTACATACCTACAAAAGTACTTGATATTTTTGCCCAACATACTGGTTATAAGGTTCCAATTATAGGAATAAACATCCTCCACACCCAAACAAGGTTTAATTCTCCCAGTATTTTCTGCAACTTCAAGGATATTGAAAATGGCATTGCTGCACTGGTTATAGAGAAAGAGAACATAAATGCTATTTACGATGATATATTCCCGGATAAAGGAAAAACCTTAGAAGAAACAAAGCATATGGTGTATAACGAGTTTACAGTCATTAAGGAATTTAAAGCAAATTTTGAAAAAAATGTATTAATTTCTCTTGATGGTATGCCGCCGCTCGAAGCAGTGAAAAATCTAATATATCTTTCGGAAGAAAAAGAAAAGGAACTGCTGGGGCATCTGCATAAGGGCGACTATAAAGTTCAAATGCCATACGGACTTTTATTTTACAATAAAAAAACAAAAGGGGTATATGTTATTGGTATAGGACGTTTTTTACCTTTTGATCTTTATCCTCTTACTATGGATGTTTCAGATTATTCTGGTGATGCTGTGCTTATATACGAATCGGTCGAGAATAAACTCGATTCATTTATCTCATGTTTTAATAATTTAAAACATAACAACAGTTTTATCTATTTCTGTATCGACGTCGGAGTTATCACAGAATTCGGAGATAAAGTTTTTGAATATAAAAATAAAGTAAGAACAACAGCGGACAGTAATTATTTTGGAATTATATCCCACACACCATCTGCATTTATTCCACCTGAATTTCAGTTTAGAAATTATTTATCAGAATCATTAAAAAATATCTTTTTCATGAGTGGTGGGACAAATACCTGTCTGGAAATTTAAAGAAATACGCTTAGTCCCATAAATATAAAGGATGCAAGGGCAGAGTTGCCCATACTCTTGAGCGACTCTAAATCTTCTATATCCAAAGCCCAATGTTTTTTGCGCATGTGAAAAAAGGTTTTTTTTAAAAAATGAACAAACGGAATCACCAGAATCAAAACTCCTGTACCAAAGATGTTCAAAGCAAATGGATTCAATATGACCAAGTAATATAGTACCATAAGGTAACAGGAATATCTTATAAGTTGAGACGGTGGAAAAACTACCCCAAACGTTTTTAAACCTGCTGCTCTATCCCCGGAAATATCTTTTAAGTCTTTTAACAGCAGTCCAGATATGCTTAAGAAAAAAAGGCTTATTGCTACCATCACCCCCATTATATTTAAATCAGAATATATTAACCAGATGCTTAATGTATACATTGGCCATGCAATGCTATAGGTAATCAGCTCTCCTATATAATGATCTTTCAATCTAAAGCCGATTACCTTTTTAAGAATAAGATTATCCGAATACCACCATGTAACAAGAGACCATATTAAAAAATATATGTAAATCGACCTTTTAAATTCATTTGATAAATAAAAAACCAAGAGTATAGAGCAAGCGTAGAGCAGGATTGAAATAAAAAGGGCTCTTTTTTGCATCAAAATATCCTGTATTAAAACCGTTTTTCTCCCCTGCGCAATATCTTCCTTTATATCATTGGAATGGTTCCATAGGTTAGAACCAAAATTTGAAAACAATGAAACAATTATCCCCGCAAACAGAATATACAGGTCGGAGATCTGAAATTCTTTGTGCGATATTAAAAATAAGATCACTGCGAAAAGAGGAAATGGTGAAATTATTGATACTGGAGTGTTGCACAGTTTTAGCAGTTCAACAGTTTTTCTCCAGC
The DNA here is from genome assembly GCA_026552855.1 of Candidatus Methanoperedens sp. Classification (GTDB taxonomy): domain Archaea; phylum Halobacteriota; class Methanosarcinia; order Methanosarcinales; family Methanoperedenaceae; genus Methanoperedens. The sequence goes on from JAPMTX010000125.1 coordinate 12,391, forward strand.
ACATTTTATGTTATTTTAACCGCCAAAGTAAACCCGAGTTTCCTTGAACATCTCTTCTGCTGCCTTCTCTTCCTCTTTTCTCTGTTTATTCTGCTTCTCATTGTTCTTCATTTCTATCACTCCTTTTATTTATCCTACCCACGAAGGGTACACGTTACTTTATCAGGCGCTAATATAAGTTATTAAGAAAAATAATTAAGAAATTATATTAAGAAAACAAGCTAAGAAGTCCAGTTCAGTCATGCTATTTATACTATTTCAACATCACTTGCAATTATGTCCAAATTAGGAGAAACTACTGAAAAGGTACTTGAAT
>JAPMTX010000071.1 GCA_026552855.1 Candidatus Methanoperedens sp.
TAAAACAACGGATTCATGAATCTATAGCTTGAGGTGGGGTGCCAAGCAAAAATCTTATCCCAGTTAAAAGCCATAGGTTCAGTGCATGGAGACTGGTGAAATTATCCAGATATTTGCCGAGTCCGGATTCCAGTTGGACCCTGAGGCACTGGATATATTGAGGACAGGAGCGTCGCCTGAGCTCATACAGGACATGCTAAGATCGATCGACAGCTCTGTACTGGTGGTGGGGACACAGCACATCACGGCTCTCAATAAAACAGCGGAGAAAGAAGTAGAGAAGATAATGCCTGTGAGACCTGTGAAGAGCCGGCTGGATGAGAACAGCAGGGTAACAGTGCTCTCGGATATAACCAACCAGTCCACATGCATAGGAGAATACACGGATTTTGTCCAGTATTTCAAGCACCGCCACCATCTGCTCGGCGACATGCTGAGGAAAAGGATAACTGCAAGACCCATCGAGAGCCTGAAGAAAAGGAACCTTGATACGCGTGAGCCCCTTTCCATAATAGGGATGGTACTGGATATAAGGTCTTCAGCCAAAGGGCATAAGCTTATCGAGGTGGAAGACACTACCGGAACGATAGCTGTTCTTGTTCACAAAGAAAAAGATAAGGAATTGTTCGGTCTGGCGAACGGCATCCTCCTTGACGAGGTGATAGGGGTCACGGGCACGCTCTCCACCGACGGCAACCTCATGTTCGCGAACAAGATAATAAGACCCGACATCCCCAATACCCAGGGACCAGAGCTTGGGAGGGAGAGGGCTAAAGGAAAGGCTGTGTTCATCTCGGATATCCATGTCGGCAGCAGGACATTCCTTGAGGAGTCATGGCTCAGGTTCGTTGAATGGCTCGGGGATGATATCAGCTATCTCGTAGTTGCGGGCGATGTGGTAGACGGAATCGGAGTATTCCCGAACCAGGATAAGGAACTTATGATATCAGATATCTACGAGCAGTATGAGAGGGCTGCAGCATATCTTAACGCAGTCCCAAAACACATAAAGATCATAATCTCACCCGGAAACCACGATGCAGTGAGGCAGGCTGAGCCCCAGCCGCGGTTCCCTGAGAGGATAACGAAGATGTTCAGGAAGGACATGATATTCGTCGGGAACCCTGCAATGGTGGATATCGGCGGCGCCAGGGTCCTGATATACCACGGAAGGTCAATGGACGACATCATTGCCAGCATCCCCGGATTCTCGTACGCTGAGCCTGCAAGACCCATGGTAGAGATGTTGAAACTCCGGCACCTCTCGCCGATATACGGCGGCAGGGTATCCATAGCGCCTGAGAAAGAAGACCACTTCGTCATCGACCCGATACCTGACATACTTCACTGCGGGCACGTCCACACGGTTGGGGTCACGCGATACAAAGGCGTTCTGACAATCAACAGCGGAACCTGGCAGAGCCAGACAGAATTCCAGAAAAGAATGAACCTCCAGCCCGTGCCAGCAAGAGCTACGGTCGTTGACCTTGCAACTATGGAATACAGGATCATGCAGTTTAATTAGTTCAAGGATTAAATGCTGAAGAACACATACATACACATCCCCGGCATAGGCTCCTCAACAGAGCGGCGGATATGGGAACGAGGTATAAAGAGCTGGGATGACTACCTGAAGAACCATGAGGTTGTAAAGATTCCAAGGGCTAAGAAGAAGTCGCTGCTCTGCGGTGTCGAGGAGTCCATCGAGCAGTTATCAGCGGGGAATCACATTTTTTTCGCAAAGCGGCTCCCGTCAGGGCTTCACTGGAGGGCATACCGCCATTTTATAGAGAGAACAGCGTATGTTGATATTGAGACCACAGGTCTCTTTGCCGAACACGATGAAATAACCATGATAGGCGTGTACAACGGGAAAGAGATGAAGACATTTATAAGGGGCATCGACATCGGGGATGCGGCGGCTGAGCTTGGGAAGTACAAACAGCTCATCACCTTCAACGGAGCTCGGTTTGACCTTCCTTTTATCAATCAGGAGTTCCCAGGTATCCTGAACCACCTGCATGTGGATCTGCTTTATCCCCTGAAGAAGCTTGGGTACAGCGGAGGTCTCAAAAGGATTGAACGCGCTCTCGGAATAAGCAGGAGCGAGGAAACAGAGGGAATGAATGGTTTTGATGCTGTAAGGCTGTGGAGGAGGTATGAAAAGGGGGATGAAGAATCTCTTGACCTGCTGATTAAATACAATGAGGAAGACGTGAAGAATCTTGAGAAGATCATCAAAATGACCCACCCGAAAATGATAGAGTGTGAGATGAGCTTCTAAAATCAAATATAGCTATAAATAATATTTATATTGTGCATAACAACAATAAAATATACCACGTTGAGGGAAAGTATTATGAACATTATGTTTAAGCTTGATACGATCGCTATGGAGTTCAGCCATCCGTTTTTATAGGACAGGAAAAACTCTGATTTTCTCCACACATTTTTAATAATATAACACAGTATTAAAGCCATTATAATTTTTAAAGCCGATGGTAATAATATCCCAAATA
>JAPMTX010000126.1 GCA_026552855.1 Candidatus Methanoperedens sp.
TTTGTTTACCATCTCTTCCTGATCTTTTAAAGCATCGTTTTTTAAGAAATCATTTAAATCATCGTTTTTTGACTCAAAAACAGCAATCTCATGCCTTCTGGTTAAAGGCACAATCTGAAGTTCAGCGCGAGGAATTTTTTCAATTTCCATTAAGTTTTAAAATAAGTTCTGTAGATTCTCTTTGCTTCTTTGAACATCTCTATCTGTTCTTTGGTGACTTTCGGGTTCTTCCTATCTTCCCAGAACCTCTTTGCATCCTCACCTTCCAGAACCAATCCGAGCTCAACAGGTTTTGCCATATCTTATCTCTTTATACGATATTATGTAGTATATGTTCCGGTATATATCTATATTGCGCCAATTATTATCTTTTAAATTGTTAAATTATAAAAATATATTTTTATAATTTCATGTGCTCCAGTAGTTCCCTTCTAATCCCCGCCCTCTTAACAGTATCCTCCTTATCCCTGTACGGTCTTCCCATCACTATCTTTCCAGCCAGTTTCCTCCCCACGCCCGGTATCTGTTCTATTATCTTCATCGGCGCCCTGTTGATGTCTACGGGCACGGGAATCCCTGTTATCGACCTGCGCCCGTAATCCGTCACCATTATATCATAAAACTTATTCAGATCAACCTGCGCCGGGATGCCGACAAGGAGCGGGTACGTGGCAAGCTGCCGCCCGTAGGCTACTTTATCGAAAACCTCCGTGCGCACATCTCTGAGGACAGTCCCAACAGGAACAAGGTGGCGCAGCATCGGCAGATCAATCTCGTTCCGCACCTTTTCCTTGTACCGCAGGAACATATCCTTGTGTCTCACTGAAAGCTCCTCAAACCCGTGCATCCTCGTGCCTGCAAATGTCATTACCTGCCTGATATTCACACGGCGCAGCATGAGACCGCTATCAAGCACTTTTTTCAGGAACTGGTAGTTCAGTTCAAAGGTTTTTTTCGTCTCGCCCCTCAATCCGTGCACGAAATTTATCCCTGGCAGAAGTTCGGGAAGACCGCTTGCCCCCCGCGCGCTGCCAACTTCGTTCAGGAGTTTTACAGCCTCGAAGACCTCATCGGGCGAAGCTTTCAGGTCGTTCGCTGCTATCACTTCGGGGTCGGCGCTCTCCATGCCCAGCGCAGCCACGTCGCCTGAAGTATGGTATTTCACAATAGTTCTCGCTATCTCCCGCGATTCCTCAGGGAACCTTGCCAGCGTGACAGGGTTTGCATTGTCCATGTGGAGTACTTTGAGTTCAGGTGCAGCGTTTCGAATACCCCTATATAGCTCCTCGATAGCAGCCGGGTCCGGAACCCCCCCTTTTGCCCGGTACATGAATAGGTCAGGCTGCCTTCCTATCCTGAAATACCTCGCGCCCTGGCTGTACAGCGCCGAAGTCTCATTTACTACATCCGCAATCTCGCGGTAATCCGGCTTCCCGTAGAACGGCTCGGTGCAGAAAGAGCAGTAGAGATGGCGCGGGCAGCCGCGGTAGGTCTCAAGCTCACACATCGTATATGGGAAATCAGGGTGCTGCCGGACTATGAACGCGCCTTTCTCACCCCACCGCCCGATCTCTGGTGCTGTTCTCATCCTGTGCTTTACGCTCTCAGGCTCTTTCGGTTCGTCCAGCAGATCATATACGAACGCCTCTATATCCTTTTTTGCAAGAGCAATACCTGGTATCGCCAGTTCTTTCGCAGCGCTGCCCCCCTCTTCGCCAAAGCCCAGCCTGATAGGTCCGCCGAGCACCTTTGTCCCGCCAAGGTGCGAGAGATCCATAAGCTCCTTCCGGGTTATGGGCGCGGCTCTGAGATATTTCCCCGGTACTGTCATGCCTGCAATTATAACTGTAAGATCGAACTGGTTCTTCTCTTTCCCCGTGCGGAGCTGGTCGATGGTGCGGTAGAAGATATCCTCCTCTTTTATCCCTCTTTCCACCATAGCCCCGGCTATATACCTGGCATAAGGCGCAAGGTAGGGCGGTACGCCCAGGCATGCCGGTTCGTCCACGTAGCCATCTATTATAAGAGTGCGCATAGGTTATCTTTATCATGTTCAACTTTAATTAATGATTCTGATGACCGATATTTTCGAACTTGCACGCAAAGCTTTAAAGTATACCGAAGAAGCAGGCGCGGATGAGGCTGAGATCTTCTGCATCAAAGGCAGGTCTATAACGATCGACGTACAGAGGGATGAGATAGATTTTGCAAGAGAGAGCCTGCTCTCAGGCATAGGGGTAAGGGCTATCGTAAACGGGGCTGTGGGCTTCTCAAGTACCAACGATGCATCGCGGGTTAAAGAAGCATGCGTTCTGGCAGTAAGATCAGCCCGGGTCAGGGGCAAAGACCCGCAGTGGTCAGGGCTTCCTGAGAGAAAGAAACCTTCTGTTGTCAGGGATATTTTTGACAGGAGGCTTGACGATATTGAGATCGAAGCCTGCATTGATCATACTATGGAGATGATAGAGGGCACAAAATCAATACCTTCAGTCGTGCCGACATCCGGACACTTCTCCTGCGCCAGCTCAACGCAATTGATACTGAATTCACACGGCGTTGAGGTAGAAGAGCCTGAGACCAGCATCCAGGCTTCCGCAGATACGGTAGCAAAGAATTCCGAGATCTCGACAGCTTCTGAATTTGATTTATCAAGAAAACTGGATATTGATTTCCGTGCGATAGGGACGAGAGCCTCTCTTCTTGCCTCAAGGTCACTGAACGGCGTGCGCGCCAAGACAGGGGATACAGCCGTGCTCCTTGAGCCCATGGCTTTTGCTGATATCCTTGAGAACACGCTCTTATCCTCGTTAAACGCCGACAATGTGCAGAAAGGACGCTCATCCCTTATCGGGAAGTTGAATAAAATGATCGCAGCAGAGGCTCTATCACTGACCGATGACGGGACCCTTCCTGCGGGAATAGGAACAGCATCCACAGACGATGAAGGAACGCCCTCAAAAAGGAACGAAATCGTGAAAGATGGTACGCTTCTGTCTTTCCTATATGATTGTTATACCGCGGGCAAGGAGAAAAGGGAGAGTACGGGAAATGCCATCAGGTCATCGTTCACTTCCACGCCGTCAATAGGGATACGGAACCTGATAATCAATCACCCTTCATGCGATATAATCGCCGATACTCGCGAGGGCGTCATCATCAACACAGTTATCGGAGCGCATACCGCAAATCCGATATCAGGCGACTTCTCTGTAGAAGCGCGCAACTCTTTTATGATCAGGGACGGGGAGGTCGGTTCGCCCATCAAGTCGATGATGCTCTCAGGGAATATCTTCGATATGCTTCAGGGCATAGATGGAGCGGGAAAGGATGTGCGGAAAGTCGGGAATATCATCACACCGACTGTAAGGGTATCGAAAATGAGGGTCGTGGGATAGGACTTCCGCCTTTTATAAACTCCTCAAGCATCGTCCGTGCATCCTGCTCCCGCATCTGCTGCGGGGGATGCTTCATGAAGTACGAGGACGCTTCCAGCAGGGGTCCTCCGATCTTCCTGTCAAGCGCGATCTTTGCGACGCGGATGGCATCTACAACAACGCCAGCGCTGTTCGGGCTGTCCTCAACTGAGAGCTTGAGATCGATGTACGCCGGGACGTCGCCAAAAAGCCTGAAATCGATCTTAAGATGGCATATCTTGTTGTCGTTCAGGCAGTCGATGCACCCGTTCGGACCTGCGTACACGTATGCATCGTACGGTATCTGCGACGATACCGATTCGGTCTTGGATATCTTCTTGGATTTCAATCTCGACGGGTCGGTCATATTCCGAAAATCCGTGTTACCGCCTATGTTAAGCTGGTATGTACTGTCTATTCTCGCGCCCCTGTCCACGATCATCTGCGTCAGCGTGCGGTGGACTATCGTTGCGCCTACAAGGCTTTTAATATCATCGCCGATCACGGGAAGCCTGGCTCTCCTGAACTTCTCAGCCCATTCCCTGTTCGAAGCTATGAAGACCGGGATGCAGTTTATGAAGGCACATCCAGCCTCAAGAGCCTGGGATGCATACCACCTGACAGCCTCTTCTGAGCCGACAGGAAGGTAATTTATCAGTACGTCCGCCCTTGTGCATTCCAGAACGGAAGCCACATCTTCAGGTTTTTGCGCCGGATCGACCAGGAAATAGTCTTTCATGTGCGGTGCGACCCCATCAAGGACATGTCCTTTCATGACCTCCACGTCCAGCTCAGGCACGTCTGAGAATTTCTTTGTACAGTTCGGCTCTGCAAAAATAGCTCTGGACAGATCGGTTCCTACCTTTCTACTGTCCACATCGAACGCTGCCACAGGTTTTATGTCAGAGATAAGATAATCGCCCATAGAATTATGCATCAATCCTGGAACGAGTTCATCGGAGTTTTTAACATCCTTGTAGTACTCAAGTCCCTGAACCAACGATGAGGCGCAATTACCCACACCTGCAATTGCTATTCTGATTTCTGCCATTGGATTTCCTCTAATACCCGTTAAATATTAGTTTTATCTAACTTAAAAGTTGTTATTTAAGTACTTTTCTAACATGTATAATTCTTTGGAATACAGTGATGAAAGAGAGGACAGCTATCAGCAAAACAGCCCAGTTGACCATGCCTGTAAACGCGCCTGTTATTAGTATAATTACTCTTACTGCCCTCTCGCCAATACCTATCGCCGCATTCCCGCCTGCAGCCTCAGCCCTGGCTCTCGTGTAGCTTACCATGAGCGAGCCGACAATCGCCATGGTTCCAATGAACCAGCCGGAAAAAGGGGGAATGGCAGTGAGATTGCCGTACATTGCCCCGATCAGGACTGCGGCATCGGCAAACCTGTCGCAGACAGAATCAAGAAAACCCCCGAAGTTCGTGATCCTGTTGTTCTCGCGCGCCACTGCGCCGTCAAGGGCATCAAAGAACCCGCCCAGGAGGAGAAATATCCCGGCTGTCATGACCTCGCCCTTTGCAAAAAAAACCGCGGATACAAGACTTATCAACAGACCGGAAACAGTCAGTGTGTTCGGATTAACCGAGATGAACTTTTTTGCCAGAGGTCTTAACGCGTCTCTGACAGAATTTTTAATCCTGTAAAGCATCGCCTTTTTATTGCCGTGCGAGATTATTAATATTGCTTTTAGTTTACCTCATGCTTCTGTAGATATAGGATACAAAAGTGATCAGAATCAGGGTCAGAGCCAGTCCGAAGAACCGCTGTAGATCTTCTATCAAAGGGGAATCCTCAAGTGAAAAGAGATGCGGAATATATATCAGAGACACATGGAGGATGAGAACAAAAGCAAACAGGGCGAACAGCAGGAATGCCTTTTTGAACTCACCGTATTTTAAAAATATCCTTGACCGTATTACATCAGGGTCCTTGTTCCAAAGGTAATAGACGATATACATCAGTAAGGAAAAGGTAATTATAGCAGCAGGGATTACTACTACTTCGTTGATAATTTCCAGAGCGTTTTTCATATCCAACATAGTATTTTATCCATATGGACATCAATTAAATAAATATATCTGATAGTATGGACGAGATCGATATTGAGTTATTAAAATCCGCGCAGGACGGAATTCCTGTAGTATCCGAACCCTTTCTTAAGATAGCGGAGAAACTTGGAATATCCGAGGGTGAGGTTTTAGAAAGACTTGAGAACCTGATCAAGCAGGGAGTTATCAGGCGTTTTGGCGCGTCCATCGGTCACAGGAGCATAGGGATAACTGCAAATGCCATGTGCACGTGGAATGTCCCGGATGAGCGGGTAGAAGAGGTCGGAGCGATAATGGCTGGTTTCCCCGAGGTCACGCACTGCTATGAACGCCCGCGTTTCCCAGGCTGGAAGTACAACCTTTTTACAATGATACATGCCTATTCGCGGGACGAGTGCGAAAAGGTAGCAAAAAAGATCTCAAGTGCCACAGGCATAAGGGATTACAGCATTCTTTTCAGCGAGAGGGAGTTCAAGAAGACCGGTGTAAGGTTATGAAAAAATTTCTTCCCCTATTACTTGACCTGGAAGGAAAAGGAGTGGTGATCTTCGGAGGCGGCGGGGTAGGTGAACGCAAAGCCTCACTTTTTTGCGACCATGCTGAAGTGACTGTTGTAAGCCGGGAGTTCACACCTGAATTAAATCATCTCTCTCTGGCAGGGAAAATAAGACTCATAAAAGTAAAAGACCTGACCGAACAGGGGATAAGGCAATATATAGAGAATGCCCTCATCGTTATCCCGGCTACGAATGATGCCGCTCTGAACGAGAATATTACCCGGCTGGCGCATGGAAGCGGTAAACTTGTAGACCGGGTCGATGAGCCTGGGGATATCGTGGTGCCATCGGTCATCAGGCGCGGCGATATCGTAATAGGCATCTCAACCCTCGGCATGAGTCCTGCGCTCTCCAAGTATATACGCAAGAGGCTTGAGGAGGTCATAACGCCTGAATTCGCACTGATGTCGCAGCTTCAGCACGAAGTTCGTGAGATATTGAAAACGCAGGTAGTGGACCAGAAGAGGCGCAGGGAGATACTGTGGAATATCATCAATGATAGTGATGTATGGAGCGCCCTTCGCGAATCTTATGAAAAGGCATATAAAGTAGCTTCAAAACATATAGGATAGGCAGGAAAACGATGTCTGAAATATCAAGCATGCTTATTACCCATACCAAGGCGAGCATCATGGAGATGGAGAATGCATGGCACGGCGGCATAGATCATCTTTTGATGCACCTGAAGATGCACGAACTCGTAGAGGAATGCGCAGTTCTAAAAACATGCAACCGTGTTGAGGTTTATGTAGTTTCGCCTAAAGGGAGCAAGGTGCTCATTGAATTTGCCAAGCACATGAAAGTCTCATCCAGAATCATTGATTTTCTCGATCATGATGAGTCGCTGCGCCATCTTCTCCGGCTTACGTCGGGTCTTGAGTCCATGATCGTGGGGGAGGACCAGATCCTCGGTCAGGTAAAGGAATTGTACGGACTGGCAAAGAAAGCTGGTACCGTGGGGAAGACGCTGGATACAGCTTTCGGTAAAGCGATACAGGTCGGGAAGCGCATCCGCAACGAGACCGGGATAAATAAAGGCTCGGTCTCTATAGGTTCTGCTGCTGTTGAACTGGCTGAGAACGAGCTTGAAAGCCTGGACGGGAAGACCGTGATGGTGATAGGCGCGGGAGAGATGGGGACCCTGGTAGCAAAAGCGCTTGCTAACAAGAACATCAAGGTCATCTACGTGGCGAACAGGACGTTCGATAAGGCTGAGACCCTCGCCTGCGAGCTAAACGGCAAAGCAGTCAGGTACGAGCTGATGGAAAATTACATCCCTCTCTCGGATGTGGTGATAAGCGCAACCTCTGCGCCGCACTTCATCCTGACGCAGGAGATAATCTCACGTGCAATGGAACAGCGGGAAAAAGACCTCATGCTCATAGATATTGGCAATCCCAGGAACATCGAGAACAGCGTGGGAGAGATCCCGGGAATCAGACTGCACAACATCGACGGCTTAAGGAGCATCAGCGAGGCGAACCTGGCAAAGAGAAGGGAGGAAGCTAAAAAGGCTGAACTCCTTATCGAAGAGGAACTCCTGCTGCTCAATAAGCAGTACAAGCGCCAGCAGGCTGACAGGATAATCTCAGCCCTCTATTCAAGGGTTGAGGCTATAAGGGGAAAGGAATGCGAAGAGGCTATTAATAAGCTTCGGGCACGGCATACTATGGGAGATGTGGAGCGCGAGGTGCTGGATGACATGACCCATTCCTTTGCAAACCAGATACTTGCCGAGCCCACGAAGATACTCAGGAACGCGGCTGAGCACGATGATGAGCGGTTCCTGGATGCTGTGGCTGAGCTGTTCAAGCTGAATGGAGCGAAGGGGAAGAAATAATTCGGTTGTATAAGTTTATTTTTTGCTCTTCATCTTATAGATAGCGGTTAACCTCTTTGGTCGGCATCTCATTTGGAAAGTGTGCAGCTCTCTCAGATAAACAGATTTTGAATACAGATTCCTCTATGTTTGTGGGTGCTTCTCTGCCCACATCTATCACAAATATTTATTAAAATAACCCAGTTTCCCACGCCCCACGCCGTTTCCCCATCTTCAAAGTGTTTATATAGGATAGAATAATAAAGAGGCTGAAATCCGCAATAGAATTGACAATAAAAGAGGTAATTTATTATGGGCAGACGAAAGAAAATGGTTGAACGTGTGACAATGCTGATGGATAAACCCGAGTTCATACGGAACATCGGTACGGTTGCACACATAGACCACGGTAAAACAACATTCTCTGATAACCTGCTCGCAGGAGCCGGCATGATCTCACAGGAGCTGGCGGGCGAGCAGTTATTCATGGACTTTGACGAAGAAGAACAGAAGCGAGGAATCACGATCGACGCCGCGACGGTCTCGATGGTGCACGAGTTCGAGGGCAAGGAATACCTCATCAACCTCATCGATACGCCTGGTCACGTCGACTTCGGTGGCGACGTTACGCGAGCCATGAGGGCAGTTGACGGCGCGGTCGTACTTGTCGATGCAGTGGAAGGACCTATGCCGCAGACCGAGACCGTGCTTCGCCAGGCACTGCGCGAGAACGTAGTTCCCATACTTTTCATCAACAAGGTCGACCGGCTTATAAACGAGCTGAAGCTCACGCCACAGGACATGCAGATGCGCCTCGGTCTGGTAATCGACAAGGTCAATAAGATCGTAAAAGGCTTGAAACCTGACCAGTATGACAGCCTGAGGCTTGACCCGGCAATAGGGAAAGTGGCTTTCGGCTCAGCGCTCAATAACTGGGCGATAAGCGTTCCCTATATGAAAAAGACAGGCATCAGTTTTAAGGAAATAATCGAATACTGCAAAGCAGAAAAGCAAAATGAACTTGCACAAAAATGCCCTCTTCATGTTGTCATGAACGACATGATCATACGGTTCCTGCCAAGCCCGGTACAGGCTCAGAAAGAGCGAATAAAGGTCATCTGGCACGGCGATAAGGAAAGCGAGATCGGGAAATCCATGATAAACGTGGACAGGAGCGGCAAGGTAGCTCTCATGATAACGGATATCACCACAGACCCGCATGCAGGCGAGGTAGCAAGCGGAAGGCTTTTCTCAGGCACGATAGAGAGGGGCAAGGAGCTTTACATCTCAGGGATGCCGAACTCGAACAGGATACAGTCTGTAGGGATTTTCATGGGACCTGAGCGCATCGAGGTCGAGAAGATCCCGGCTGGCAATATAGTCGCAGTAACGGGTTTAGGCGATGCCATAGTCGGCTCGACAGCCTCAACCGAGAAGGGTATGACCCCGTTTGAGAGCATAAGGCATGTCAGCGAACCTGTGATGACAGTGGCTGTGGAAGCCAAGCACATGAAAGACCTGCCCAAGCTCATCGAGGTCCTGCGGCAGGTAGCAAAAGAAGACCCCACGCTTAAAGTAAATATCAACCAGGAGACCGGGGAGCATCTTCTTGCAGGAATGGGAGAGCTGCACCTTGAGGTCGTGGCTCACAGGATCCAGCGCGATAAGCACGTCGAGATCACTACCTCAAAGCCTCTTGTGGTCTACAGGGAGACAGTTGCGACCCATGCGGGACCTGTAGAAGGCAAATCACCCAACCACCATAACAGGTTCTACATCGAAGTGGAGCCGTTAGAGCAGAAAGTGATCGAACTTATAAAGAACAACGAAGTCTCAATGAAAATGCAGGAAGTGGAGCGCAGGGACATACTGATGAAGGCTGGCATGAGCAAGGAAGAAGCAAAGGCTATTACCTATATCTACGAGACAAATGTCTTCTTGGACATGACCAAAGGTATCCAGTACCTGAACGAGACAATGGAACTCATACTCGAAGGCTTTGAAGAGGTCATGAAGGCTGGACCTCTCTCAAGGGAACCTGTCATGGGCGTGAAGGCAAAACTGATTGATGCCAAGCTGCATGAGGACTCTATCCACAGAGGTCCTGCGCAGGTCATCCCGGCTTCGCGGCAGGCTATACAGGCTGCGATGCTTATGGGCGGCGCGACACTCCTTGAACCGTTCCAGAAAGTGTTCATCCACGTGCCCCAGGAACAGATGGGCGGCGCCATGCGCGAGATGCAGGGAAGGCGCGGCGTTATACTTGATATGAAAACAGAGGGCGATACGACCATCATCGAATCCAAGGCGCCGGTGGCGCAGTTGTTCGGGTTCTCAGGCGACATACGCTCTGCAACGGAAGGCAGGGCGATGTGGAGCACTGAATTCCTGGGATTCGAGCAAATACCCGCGAACATGCTCAATGATACCGTGATGGGTATCAGGCAGAGAAAGGGACTTAAACTTGAGTTGCCAAGACCCAGCGACTTCGTAGGTCCCTGATAGCGTCATTTAACGTAAGGTTTAAAAGCAAATACAACTATCTGTGACAAAATAGTTAATCACAAAAACTTACAGGAGAAATAATATGGCAGAGAAACCGCACTTAAATTTAGCAGTTATCGGACATATCGATCACGGGAAGTCAACCCTCGTAGGACGATTATTGTTTGAGACCGGCAATGTGCCCCCGCACATTATCGAGAAGTATAAAGAGGAAGCAAAAGCGAAGGGCAAAGAATCCTTCGTGTTCGCCTGGGTAATGGACTCTCTCAAGGAAGAGAGGGACAGAGGTATCACAATCGATGTCGCTCACCAGAGGTTCGATACCGCGAAGTACTATTTTACTATCGTGGACTGCCCGGGACACAGGGACTTCGTCAAGAACATGATCACAGGCGCATCCCAGGCTGATGCAGCCATACTTGTCTGTGCAGCCAAAGAAGGCGTACAGTCGCAGACAAGAGAACATGTGTTCCTTGCAAGAACACTTGGCATCACCCAGTTAATCGTTGCGCTCAACAAGATCGATGAGGTCAACTACGACAAGGCGCGGTACGACCAGGTGAAAGCGGACCTCGGAAACCTGCTCAAGATGGTCGGCTATAAGCCTGATGAGATTAATTTCATTCCCACATCGGCATTCCAGGGGGATAATCTTGCCAAGCCGAGCGATAAGACCAAATGGTACACAGGTCCTACGCTGCTTGCAGCCCTTGATACGCTGAAAGTTCCGGAGAAACCGGTCAATCTGCCGCTGCGCATCCCTGTCCAGGACTCGTACACCATCTCAGGCATCGGTACAGTGCCTGTAGGGCGCGTCGAGACAGGGAAGATGAAGCCGGGCGATAAGATAATATTCATGCCTGCAAAGGCAGTCGGCGAGGTCAAATCCATCGAGATGCACCACCAGGAGATCAAAGAAGCGCTTCCGGGCGATAACATCGGATGGAACGTAAGGGGCGTTGACAAGAAGGATATCCGCAGGGGCGATGTATGCGGACATACGGATAAACCCCCCCTGGTCGCAGAAGAGTTCACAGCACAGATAGTTGTGCTTCAGCACCCCTCGGCGATCGCGGCAGGATACACGCCTGTAATACACTGCCATACTGCCCAGGTCGCTGGTATGATAACAACCATACTCAAGAAGCTTGATCCAAAGACCGGTCAGACTACAGCCGAGAAGCCGGACTTCATCAAGGCAGGAGACGCTGCCGTTGTTATCATAAAACCGATGAAGCCGCTGTGCATCGAGAAGGTCAAAGAGATTCCCCAGCTCGGTCGCTTTGCCATAAGAGATATGGGTATGACCATCGCAGCAGGCATGGTCCAGGACGTAAAGGCCCGCCTGTAGCCCTTTTTATTCCTTAAAACGGTGTTTTTATGGCTCAGAAAGCGAGGATACGTTTATCAGGCACAAGCCCTTCCACCCTTGACGGGATATGTTCCCAGGTCAAGGATATCGCGCAGAAGACAGGCGTGAACATCTCAGGTCCTGTCCCCCTGCCAACCAAGAGACTGGTAGTGCCGTGCAGGAAATCGCCTGACGGCGAAGGGAGCGCGACATGGGACCACTGGGAGATGAGAGTCCACAAGAGGCTCATCGACCTTGACGCGGACGAACGCGCACTGCGGCAGTTGATGCGCATACAGGTCCCGAAGGATATAAGTATTGAAATCGTGCTGACGAGTTAAAAATAGAATTTTTAACCGTCTATCTTTTATTTTGTAGTCATTTTTATTAAATAGCCACTGGCTTTTTTATAGAAGTTAATATTATATTCTTACAATGCTTTGTGTATGTTGATAAAAATCAATCAGTTCGAGCAACATGGACCTTGAAGTAACTGGAAAAAACATATATTTAAAAAATAAGGTAGTTTCAAAACTGGATGCTTTTGTACTGGAATTTATTAATATACTTTCTAAGTATCTGATGTTCACACATAGCATTCAGTGAAATTAGGGTTCATATCTACCTCATATGACCAATCAGGGTTATTTAAATTGATATTTAATTGACTTTGCCTGCTAAAACCCATATCTCCATGG
>JAPMTX010000127.1 GCA_026552855.1 Candidatus Methanoperedens sp.
GGTATAACCAGCAGGTGCTCGGAGTCAGCACAGCAAGGATCCTGAACAAGCTCAATGTCCCGTTCATGGTGCTTGGAGAGGATGAATGGTGCTGCGCCTCAGCGCTCATAAGAACAGGACAGCAGCACCTCGGCGACGTGCCCAAGCAGGCTGCGCTGCACAACATCGAGGCTCTCAAGGCACGCGGCGCCAAGAGAGTGATATTCGCATGCGCCGGATGTTTCAGGGCTGCAAAGATCGACTGGCCGAAAGCGTACGGCAAACAGCTGCCTTTTGAGGCTATCCACATGTCCCAGTTCCTTGCGGAGCAACTGGATGCAGGGAAGATAAAGTGGGAGAAGAACCTTGAGAAGACCATCACCTACCACGATCCCTGCCACCTTGGAAGGCATGTGGGCGTGTTCGAGGAACCAAGGAAAGTCCTGAAGAGCATGCCAGGCATAAAGCTTGTGGAAATGGAGCGCAACCGTCACGAGCAGAGATGCTGCGGCGCGGGCGGAGGCGTGAAAGCCGGTATCCCCGACCTTGCGCTGGGCGTTGCAAAAGACAGGATGGGCGATGTCAAAGCCACAGGAGCGGAAGTATTGATAAGCACCTGTCCGTTC
Organism: Candidatus Methanoperedens sp.; assembly: GCA_026552855.1. GTDB lineage: Archaea > Halobacteriota > Methanosarcinia > Methanosarcinales > Methanoperedenaceae > Methanoperedens. The sequence goes on from JAPMTX010000127.1 coordinate 606, forward strand.
TGTCGGCGCAACCTGCTTGATGGCAGGGATGACCTGAAGATGGAAACAAGAGTGGACGACCTTGTGGTTCTCACAGCGCACCTTATGGGTCTGAGCACGGATGTCAAACCTCCAGCCCCTGGAGCGCCAAAGGAAAGCATAAGCGACCTGTTCAGGACGCAGACCATACCGCCGAAGCCGCCTGAGCCGCCGAAAGATGCTCCAAAGGCTCCTGCACCGAAGGAAGCGCCAAAGGAAGCACCAAAAGAAGCTCCCAAGACGAATAAGAAGTAGGCATTACGCCTACTTTAAATTTTTTTATTTTAATTATCGGCTACCGTATTTTTCCTGGCTGGATTATTTACATCTCAAGTTTTTCCTGCATCCCCTTATAGAATCCGCACCATTCATCAAATTCGCATCCTGAATTCCACGGCATGCCAGCCCTGAATTCCCTTACAAGCTCGAAAAGCTCATGCGGCATCCACGGCGCCCTGAAGTCGAACTGGTCAAAGTCGCCCCATTCTTCAAGTGTATCCAGAGGCTTAAGACCGTTCTCAATTGATGCTTCATAGAGTTTCGTATGAGGATAAGGAGTAAAGAAAGACAGCAGAATATCCAGATGTGCAAGCCTCCCGTGATATGCACATATGATCTGGTGTATCTCGTCCAGTGTGCTTTTGACCTCTTTTCTCGTATCCATACCCGGTATTCCGACCATGAACGAGCCGCGAAGATCGATACCGTGCCTTACGCATTTATCTACGCATGTTTTGATGTGGCTCACCTTCGCACCTTTGTTCATGGCATCGAGCGCCTCCTGGTACCCGCTCTCAAAGCCGATGAAGACCTCGCATATGCCAGCCCTGCGCAGGAGTGACCAGACCTCCTCATCCATGCGTGCAAGATGTTCCATCCTGCCGTTGACGCTGGTAAGACGCAGGCTGAGGTCTTTTTCGATCAGGAGCCTGCATATTTCTTCTACCCGTTTTACATTCAGGAAAAAGTCGCTGTCGCGTACCATGAACGTATCGATGTTGTAGGTCTTCGCCAAGCGCTCAAGCTCCAAGATCACGGTTTCGGGCGGAAGCCCTGACCATCGCCTTTTGCAGAATACGGGCTCCGAGCAGAAATCGCATGCCGATGCGCAGCCCTGGCTGGTGTAATAATCTATGCAGCGAGTGCCGAACTTGTAGCTTTTGACATGCCGCTCCACATCGATCATATCATATGGGATGGGCGGGAAAACACTGAGAGCTTCAAACTTCCGGTCTGGATTGTTTACTATTTTGCCGCCGTGTTTGTATGAGACCCCCTGGATTCCGGTAAGGGATTTACTGTCCCTGAGATGTTCCACGACCTCCTTGAAAGTCAGCTCGCCCTGTCCTCTGATAACAATATCGATATAAGGGCTTTTCAGCGTCTGTACCGGTTCAGTGGACGGGTGGTACCCTCCCCAGGCAACAGGCAGGTCCGGGAAGCGCTCCTTGACAGCTGCGCAGATGTTGACCCCGTCGCGTATCTGGTAGCAGGTCATGCTGCTTACCGCGAGGCAGAGCGCATTCTCGCATGCGGCTGGGATCTCATCTTTGTAATCGCCGTCTACCACGGCGTTGAAGATTTTGATATCGAAATCGTTCCTGACCATCCGAGCAAGGGCAAGAAGTGAGAGCGGGACATTGACAAGGGGAACCTGCAAAGACGTGGTTTTCTTATTCGGGATAGCTACAGGATGTTTTACAGGCATCGGGTTGAAAAGAATGATACGGTTTTTTTTCGCTCTCATGGGTTCACTCTCGTGCGGGTTCAAACTGGTTTGAAAATTCTCCACGTCAAAGGTACTAACAGAAGCCAGATTAGCATTCCGACAGCAAGACTTTTTACAAGACCTATCCGCTGGGTGAGCAGGATGACAGCAATAATGTAACCATACCACGGTATGTTCCCTATCACAACTCCCTTCGCAAAAAGCACCGCTCCTTTCTCGCCCAGGGCGCTGTTGATAATCAGCAGGCTCAGGATGGTCGCGGAGGGTATGTTCGCGATTATGCCCCCAAGCTTGGGGTCGAAATATTCTGCAATCCACGTTGTTCCTGCGATCACTGTGCCGCCTATCAGGAATCTGATCATAAGTTCGTAGTACATGGGTGATATAATAAGCCTGTTTTATTTTAACCCTATCTCTTCCCTGATAGACTCTATTTCCATATCATTCGGTTTCCTCGGGAAATTATAGATCCTGGAAAAAGTCTCATTCGCCATCGGGCGGTTGCACTCAGGGCATCCGGAGGTCTGGAAAGCCGCACCTTCCTCGATTACTCCAAGAGCCCTGTCCCTGTTGACCCCAAAATCGCAGAGAATGCCGTCTGAGAACCTCATATCCGGATAAGCTGCCATCCCTTTTATAATCAGGTATCTTGCCAGTTGCACGGTGCGGTAGTGCCTTATGCTCTCCTTCTTATTTGTCTCCAGAACAAGCTGCGCACCCGGAACATAAGTGTATGCAAAAAGAGCGGTATTTATTTTAGAGCTGTGCAGTTCATCGATAAGCTTTACCGCATTCTCATCCGTCTCCCCAAGCCCTATGATAAGATGCGTCCCCACGCTCTTGAAAAAACGGGCGCCTCTTTTTATCCCGTCCAGATGCCTCTCCCACGAGTAGGGACCCCCGGCGCTTTTCCCCTTTATCTTATCAAAGAGTTCAGGCGTACAGGCATCAAGAGGTATAACAAGCTCGTTGATCCCCAGCTCTTTCAATTCCTTATACCGCTCATCGCTCAGCGGGAATACGGAGAGCGAGATGGGTATATGGCTCTCTGCTCTGATCCTTTTTATCAGATGCACTGTATCCTCCCACCACGTATCATAAAGCGCGGTCTGGATGCAGGCGCGGCGCAGGTAGCCTCTCTCGTACGCCATTTTAAGCCGCTGCACTACTGCATCAAGGTCTGCAGGCATGTACATGCCTCTTGCTATGTGAGTAAGCTCAGCCTGCGAGCCGCAAGCCTGGGCGCAGAACAGGCAGTTCGCCCTGCACCGCTCTTCTGTATATATCTGGAGATATGCTGTAGTGGGGGGCGTATCCATCTGAACAAGTTCCAGCCCGAGAACACCTAAGGTTCCCAGGGAAACCCTGACTTTTCTCATAGTAAGATACCTATTTGGGAAATCAGGGTATATTTAATGATATGCTGGCAGGACTTATCGCTGATGTCCACTCTAACGCCGTCGCTCTGAGAGCAGTGCTCGCAAAACTGGATGCAGCAGGTGTGGAAAAAATACTGCATGCCGGCGATATTGTAGGGTACAACCCGTATCCTGACGAGACCGTCGGGTTATTCAAAAAGAAAAATATCCTCTCAATCCTTGGGAACCACGACAGGGCTCTGATAACGGGAGATACCTCCGGGTTCAATCTTTATGCTGCGGCTGCGCTTCGGTGGACGAGAAATATCATGCAGCCTGGGAACGTTGAATATATCCGAGGGCTTGAAAACGTTGAGCATATTGACCTGGAAGGCACACCGATAGCTCTTGTGCACGGAAGCCCAAGGGATTTAGATGAATATATCTATCCAGATGATGCTGAGCCCGGTTTCCTATCTTTGGTGAACAGCAGCGTACTTGTTCTGGGTCATACCCATGTTCAGTTCAAAAGGGAGTATCCTGAGGGCATGATCGTAAACCCGGGATCGGTCGGTCAGCCCAGGGACGGAGACCCGCGCGCTGCATTCGCTGTTCTTGATACAGAATCCGGGGAAGTAAAGCTGCAGAGAACAGGCTATGATATCGAAAAAGTAATAGAAGATATGCTTGCTGCACATCTTCCCGAAGAACTGGCTTTTAGATTAAGAATCGGATTCTAGCATGAACTGTGCTTGATAGCCTTCGTCGGGCACGCATCCACGCATGCGCAGCATTCGATGCAATCATCAACGCGCGTGGCGACCGATTTTCCTTCCACAAGATCATAAACATTGGTCGGACACACGTTCACGCATTCCCCCGCTCCGATGCATTTGTCCTCGTCTACTTCAATGGTCAGAGCTGCACCTTTGCTCTCATATTTTTTTACTGCCATGATTTTTCTCCTGATATTCTCCTAAAACTGATTACTGTTTTTATTGCAGTTTAAAGGTTTTGGTTCAGGTGCTAAAGATACTGATATATGCTAAAAAGCCGTTTGATATATTGGAGAGTATTTAGATGCCGAGGGGTTATGGTAAATGATAAAAGAGAACAGACTATATCAAACAAAGAAGTCTATGAAGCAGAGGATGTAGTAAGCAGTTACACTACAGAGAGCAGCCTTAGTGAGCCTGAAAAGACAGTATTGAATATATTTAAGGACAGGTTAAAGAACATGCGAATGCTGGATATCGGCATCGGTGGAGGAAGGACGACCTGCAATTTCGCACACATTGCAAAGGAGTATGTGGGGATAGATTATTCCGGGAACATGATCAACGCCTGTAAGAAGAGATTCCCCACCCCTCCTGAGAGCATCTCCTTCAGGGTATGCGATGTAAGGTCTATGAGGATTTTTGAGGATAATTACTTTGATTTTGTATTGTTCAGTTACAATGGCATAGATGTTATTTCCCACATGGACAGATTAAAAGCATTACAGGAGATAGAACGCGTATGCAGGATTGGAGGATACTTCTGCTTCTCATCGCATAACCTTCAGGGCATAGATCAGCTATTCACGCCTCAGTTATCTGCTAATCCCATCAGGACGCTGAAGAAGATAGCCAAATACTTTCTACTAAGACCTACGATCAAAAAGCTGAAGCAAAGCAGGTATGCGATGATAAGGGACGGCGCGCATAACCACAGGCTGGTACACTACTATATCAAACCAAAAGAACAGATAGAGCAGTTGAGCAGTGCGGGCTTTAGGAATGTTCGGGTTTATTCATTGGATGGAAAAGAGATAGAGGATAAATCCAGGCTGGGTACTATAACAGATACGCTATGGCTCTATTATTTATGTGAGGCTTAGTTTTATAGCTGACTTTAAAAGTATTTTAGAGCAAAAAAGGTTAAAAGAAATAAGGACGGCGGGATATGAGTGAGTGGAAGAAATTCGGGAGATTCGTGCAAGCGAAAGCAGGGGAAAGCCAGTGTATATGCGGGATTGGAGCGGGAAACTCGATGCTTTCTCAAGCTGAATGAGCAGGATATTTTACAGAATTCAGGCAGGGTATCGCATGAAGTGGCAGTAGGGGAAAAAGAGTATGAAAGTTTCCGTGTAGAGCAGGATAAACGCTTTGAATCTGATTTTGACAGGATGGTAAAAAATATAAACTGATTATATTCAATTTTGCCTTCGCCACGCTGAAACGAGGATTAATTTAGCAAGTTTTATAAGTATTTGAGCAATGTTATAACAGCTAAAATGATTTCTAATACAGTAAAACCCGAATTATCTATTAAAGAGTTGCTACCCCTCTTTGTGAGGACTACTTGGCTTTACCTCATTTTCAAAGAGATTACGTTTGGGATAAAGAGGATGTTATTGATTTTCTCGATAGCATATATAAGAATTGGCCGACAGGATTAGTAATTATTTGGAAAACCAATAAACCAGGGCGCCATTTTGGTTCTCTTTGGAATGACCCTAGCGATAACCCTCATCCAGATGGTCTAGTTTTAGATGGTCAGCAAAGATTGACGACCTTAAAAATTCTAATGGATGATGGATGCTTACCTCTTAAGAGTGAACATGGAAATAGGGAAAACCATTATTTTTACTTTGATCTTGACCATAAAAAATTTACCGCAGATACAGAACGTAAAAAGGATATCATGAGATACATTGATGTTACCGATATTCTAAAAGATAAACAATTACAAGGATTATCAATTAAGAACTCCAAAATTGTAAAAAATCTTAAGAGGATGCTTGATTACAAGTTCCCCATTAAATCTGTTTCTGCGAGCGATAATAAAGATGCAATAGAAATATTCAATAGAGTAAACACCTCCGGAAAGAAGATTGACAGAATTGTGATCGCGTTTGCACAAATTAAAGATAGATATCCGCAAATCGCAAAAGAAATAATAAAATTCCAAAAAGAGTGGGTGGGCAATGGTTTTGATTTAAGCGATAGGGTGATTATGAATTCTTTTTTGGTTGCTAATAAAATAAAAGATGAAGACTATAAACCTGGAACTAAAAAACCAGATAAGATAGTTGAAGACTATTTAAAAGATGTTGCATCTAAGTCTATAGAAAAAGACTGGATGCGAACTTCTAAGAGAATCGAGGATTCATTAAAATTCTTAGAATCTTACGCAGGTTTTGATTCAGATCAATTTTTAACATCTGAAAATATAATTGTTACTTTGTGTGGCTATTTCGAAGTTAACGAATCATATGGTAAACTGACAACTGGAAGAAAAAATATATTACTCAAATGGTTATACCGGACTATTCTCTTGGGTAGATACTCGTATACCTCCAATTTTACACAAGATTTAAGAGATCTCAATAGAGGAGAAAAATTTGAAGACGTTATGAAAATACCCAAATACAGATTAGATGATGAGAGTGAGTATTCATACGAGGGAATCATTAGTGTTATGTATGCACTTGGCAAAAGAAACAATATGGGAGATTATGCGGGAGATCGAATCTCTTGGTTCAACAGTCGCCAGAATAGGAAACGAATACACGTTGATCACATTTATCCTAGATCAAAGATGATAGCCCCTCCTATAAGTGATGAAATTGAAACTGAAGATCTCCATGAAGATTTTGGGAACAAGTCCTTTATTATAGGAAGCGATAACATGTCGAAAAATAAAAAATTCCCTGGAGAATTAATCAATGATAAAGATATAGGGCAATGGTTAAATGTTGGACATGCTTTTCTTATAGATAATGATTATGAAAAAATGAAGAAGAATCCAACACTGCTTAAAGAAAACTGTAAAAAAATAAGGGAGTTTATTGAAGATCGACATAAAAAAATAATAAAAGATATAAAAAGAGAGATTATATAGTTTATCGTAATAAGGCTTTAACTGGGATTCGGGCAGAACTCTTCGCCCATTTTTGCTATCGCAAAAATCGTTGCACTTTGGCCCGGTCTTTTACAAAAGACGAATATAACGCGATTTAATGGTTACTCTCTGTTGCACCTCACCCACTAAAATTTGACTTCGGTCAAACTTCGTTAAATCGCATACATTGGCAAAAATTCATAGATTTAGAACTGCTGCAACTTTATACTTATTTTTCTTTCGCTCGCTGATATATCATATTCGCAGTTGCCACATCCTGTATCGCAAGCCATGTCGAACCAAAAAACAGTAATAACAGAAACCCATAGTTCTTATTCTCGTCTGAATCGCAATCTATATATACCAACTGAACAGTATGTTACTCTATGGTAGGCTTCATCGACCGAAAGAATGAAATTCGCATATTGGAGGATATTTACAGATCGACTTCATCTTCCCTTGTCGTAATCTACGGAAGGCGCAGGGTGGGAAAAACCGAATTGAGCCGCGAATTCATAAAAGGAAGGAAAGCTGTTTATATTTTCATAGAAATAAAACCTGAAACGCTGATTTTCAAAGACCTGGAAGAGTCGCTTGGAGATGTACTCAAAATAATACCGCGGATCGATAGCTGGGATGATTTCTTCAATCTGATTTTTGAGCAGAAAGAGAAATTGATTTTTGTGTTCGATGAATTCCAGAATCTGAGTAAAATCAATTCCGGCATATTTTCAAAATTCCAGAAATATTGGGACTTAAATCACAATGAGTCGCAGCATATGTTCCTTATAATAGGTTCGTATGTCGGGATGATAAAAAAAATATTCAAAGATACTAAAGAACCGCTGTTTGGAAGAGCTACGATGCTTTTTAACCTGAAAGCATTCAACTTTTTTGATAGTTATATGCTCCTGAACGCTTTTTTTGATCTGGAAACAGAGGATGCTTCAAAGTTCTATTTTCTTTTCGGAGGCGTTCCCAAGTATCTTCTTCTTGCCGGACAGATGGGAACTTGTGATCCGATAGAGACTTTTAAAATATTATTTATAGATACAAAGATACTGACAGAGGAAGGAAAAAACATTCTTACACTTGAGTTTGGTTCTGAGCACAGGAGTTATTTCTCGATACTGGAAGCAATTTCATCCGGAAATTCAACCCCGAAGGAGATTTCAGATTATACCGGTTTGCAGCCGGGTGCAGTATCAAAATACCTTTACGAACTTGTAAATAATTATGAGATTGTTATCAGGGAAAAACCAGTGATAATGAGCCGCGCCAGAGACACCAGATATTTCCTTCTGGATAATTTTTTTAATTTCTGGTTCAGGTTCATCTACAGGAATTCACGATTGCTGGAAATCAATCCTGAGAAGGCTTTTGAATTGATCATGAAAGACATTAATTCTTATTTTGGGAAGGCATTTGAAAAACTTGCAGCCGAATTTTTGATAGAAATGAACCGAAAAGGTTCGCTGTATTTTGAATTTATGGATATTGGCAGATGGTGGCATAGAAATGAGGAAATAGACATCATCACTTTGAACAAAGAGAAAAAGGAAATATCCTTTTTCGAATGTAAGTGGAGTTCATTGAATGCCGAAGAGGTGGAGATAATATTGGCTGAATTAAAGCGCAAAGCTGCGATGGTGAAATGGCATAATTCCAGGCGCAGGGAAAGATTTGGCATTATAGCAAAGGACATTAAAGATAAAGAAAAACTGAAGAGCATGGGTTATCTTGTTTTTGATCTCAGGGATTTCACTCCTTTCCTGCTTCAGGGAAATGAATCCAGGTAAAGATAATCGACCACAGAGTACGCAGAGAGCACAGAGTTGTAATAATTCTCCGTGTCCTCTGTGCCCTCTGTGGTTTTTTCAAAACGAAGATAATAAAAACTCTCAGATTAGAACTGCTGCAATTTTATTCCCATATTTTCCTTCAACGCCTTCCGGTACACTAAATCCGCCGTCGCCACATCCTGTATCGCAAGCCCTGTCGAATCAAAGACCGTGATATCTGAGTCTTTCGTCCTGCCTTTTTTCCTGCCTGCGACTACCTCGCCGATCTCACAGCAGATGTCCTTTTCCGTGATTATTTTCTTTGATAAAGGCACGTTCACCTCACCCGAATGCGATGCCTGCGGGATGTCATCCACTACGACCCTGGCGCGCTTCAGTATCATCGGGTCAAGCTCTTCCTTCCCTGGCGCATCTGCGCCGATCGCGTTAATGTGCGTGCCCTCGGAAATCCATTCGTCCTTCACTATCGGCTCCCTCGAAGGCGTGGTCGTGACAAGGATGTCGCAGTCGCATACTTCCTTTATGCTCCTTTTGGGGATTATATCACAGCCTGTCCTTTTCTCCATTTCTCGCTTGAAGGCAAGCGTTCCCTTCTCTGATATGCTTGTGACTTTTATCTCCTCGATATCTATTACCTCGTTTATCGCAAGGAGCTGCGTCTTTGCCTGGTTCCCGGCGCCCACGAAGCCAACGGTCTTTGAGTTTTTCCGCGCCAAGTGTTTCACCGCAACCCCGCCCGCTGCGCCCGTTCGCATGTCGGTGAGATGTGTGCCGTCCATTATCGCTATCGGTGCGCCTGTTTCCGTGGAATTCAGGATGACGAGAGCCATCACTGTCGGGAGCCCTTTTTTCGGGTTATCGGGATGCACGTTCACTATCTTCACTCCGGTTATATCCTGCTCCTCAAGGTATGCGGGCATGGTCCGCAGGTCGCCGTTGTGCTTTTTGAAGAAAAGGTAGAGCTTCGGCGGCATCTGGACTTTCTTGAGCCCGTGCTGCCTGAACGCCTCTTCCACGACTTTTAGCGTGCCTTTCATGTCAAGGAGCGATTCCACATCGTTTTTATTGAGCCAGAGAATGCTGTTTTCCATATTTTTCCCCGAATATTTTCAATTAATTATTTATGCTGTTCTCAGTATATAGGTTTCGATACTGTAGTTTTACTTACAAATATTGCCGCATTCATCAGGTATATTTAAACTTCCATGACTTAGTAGCCAGAATCGCATAAATATCATAACAATTATTGAGGAACTCCATGAGCCTTGAGAAACTTGATGTATCAACCTTAAAAAAATCCGGTTACATGAAGCAGCGCCAGAAAGACCTGTTCGTGGTCAGGCTGCGCATGCCCTGCGGCAATGTGACCTGTGAACAGCTTGCAGGAATCAGCGAGATTGCGAAAAAATACGGCACAGGATACATTCATATCACTACGCGTCAGGGGATACAGATACCAAACGTGGACATCCACAACCTGGATGCGATAACGAAAGAGCTTGAGGATAACGGCACGCCGCCGGGCTCATGCGGACCCAGGGTGCGCAATATCCTTTCCTGCCCTGGGAATCTTGAGTGCAATTACGGCATAATAGATACCTACGGTATGGGAGGCATTCTTGATAAGGAGTTCTTCGGCGAGGATATGCCAGTGAAGATAAAGTTCGCAGTTACAGGCTGCCCGAACGCCTGCGCCAAGCCGCAGGAGAACGATCTCGGCGTAATGGGAGTGCTCAAGCCAGCCATATACACAGATGACTGCACAGGCTGCGGGACGTGCACGTTCATGTGCCCTGAGAAAGCCATCGTAGTTGAGGACGATAAGGCGAAAATAATCTGGGACAAATGCAACCTCTGCGGCGCGTGCGTTGGAGCATGCCCCTCAGACCTCATTACCGAGGAATGGAAAGGCTACAGGCTCTTTGTGGGCGGGAAAATAGGCAAGCACCCGAAGCTTGGACGGGAACTGGTAGATGCGAAATCGCCTGGGGAAGCGGTCGCTATATTCAGGAAGATAATCGACTGGTCAAAGAAGAACACGAATGTTGGCGAGAGGTTCGGCGACTGCCTTGACCGAGTTGGATTTGAGCGCTTCAAAAAAGAAATACTTGGATAGGTGGATACATGTCAGCACAACTTAACATCGAACAGTTAGCAAAAGAATACGATAATAAGATGCCGCAGGAGATACTGGAACTGGCACTCGGGAAGTTCAGGAACATCGCCATATCGTTCAGCGGGGCTGAGGACGTGGTCCTGGTCGATATGGCGAAAAAAACAGGCAAGAGCTTCCGTGTCTTTACGCTCGATACAGGGCGGCTGCACCCTGAGACCTACCAGTTCATAGAGGATATCAGGAATACATACAACATCGGCATCGATGTATTCTTCGCCAACCGGGACGCGACAGAGAAACTCGTAAAAGAAAAAGGATTATTCTCGTTCTACAAGGACGGTCACAAGGAATGCTGCGACGTGCGTAAGGTAGATCCTCTCAAGCGCGCCCTTAACACGGTGGATGCATGGATAACAGGACAGCGCAAAGACCAGAGCCCTGGGACGCGGGCGAACGTTCCTGTGATCCAGAAAGACCCCACGTTCGGTACGGGCAATCTTGTGAAATTCAATCCGCTTGCAAACTGGACATCGAAACAGGTCTGGGATTATATCCGGGAGAACAATGTCCCTTACAACAAACTGCACGAAAAGGGATTTGTGAGCATCGGGTGTGAGCCGTGCACAAGACCCACACTGCCGGGACAGCATGAGCGCGAAGGGCGCTGGTGGTGGGAGGATGCGGCGAAGAAGGAATGCGGGCTGCATGCGGGGAATGTGAAGAAGTAGTTATTTACTGATGTTCACACAGCCAACCTAAAGGTGATAGTCTTTTATTTCTAGAAATCCACCTCCTTTAATGTTGCAAAGTGGAGGTGGATTTCTTTGGACCTATTAATCCTATTACT
>JAPMTX010000103.1 GCA_026552855.1 Candidatus Methanoperedens sp.
TTTTTTTCTTTAATATTACCTCGCACCTTACCAACTACTGAATCAATATCAATATTGCAGAATCTTTCCCGAGCTGTTCCGCCAGTTCTTCGATGTTTATTTTTTGATTATCAAAAGGTCGTTTTTAACATCTGCTATGAGCAGCTTCCACTTAAAATACCGCACATCAAAATATTAATATAAGTTGATTGTAATTATATGGTAATAATGAGCAGCGTGATTTGTGACACGCCAACCCTGGCTGAGAGGTACGATAAGATTAGCAACAGCCAGTTTGAGCATGGGAAATTGCTGGTAGAAGAACTGGACATAAAGAAAGGAGATTATATCCTTGATATAGGATGCGGCACCGGGCGCCTGGCAGAATATATCTCAGAGATAATTGGAAACAAAGGGCGTATTTACAGTATTGATCCTGCAGAGTATCGTATCCAGGTTGCACAGAAAAAAATCAAAGGCAAAAGCCTTCCCAATATCTCCTTTGAAGTTGGAAGAGGTGAAGACCTGAGCTGTTTTGCAGATAACAGCTTCGACACAGTTGTTATGAATGTGGTTTTTGGCTGGATTACAGATAAAAAGACCACGCTCGCAGAGGTCTATAGAGTATTGAAACCCAATGGACTTGTAGGAATAACAACTTCAAGCAAAGGATTGCCAGGTCCATTGATGGTAATTACAGACGAACTCCTAAAGAGAGAACCTTATGCCTCACAGGTTAATGCCAACATAGATTCAGGTAAGTCGATCACTGCAGATGAACTGCTGCAATTGTTAATTAATGCCGGGTTCAGCGACATAAATTTGAAACTAAGAAGGACCTATATACATTATAAGGACCCTGGCGATATTATCGAATTTACTGAGGCCAGTCATTTTGGGAATTATTTGAATCATGTGCCTGTGCATCTGCGTGATGCTTACAGATCTGAGTATATCACCGAACTTGAAAAAAGACAGACTGCGGAAGGAATCGAATCCGTGTGGAACATGCTCCATGTGATTACCAAGAAACCACAGGGAAATGCATATTAATGTGCTTGCATTTTGAAATGGCAGCAAAATAAATCCGCTATGCAGAAACCGAGAATCTACGAATTAACGGAAATTTCTCTATCGTAAAAGTTCAGGTCTTAACTGATGAAAGATGAGAACGAAGATTCGCATATCTTAAAAAAATATGCGGTTTATGGCGCATTTTAGGGTTTAATTTACTTTCTGATATTATATGTATCTAGGCAGACGCATATTCGCTTTTGCGTCCCTCCCGTGGCGGAGCGAAGATAGGGAGGGCTATCACATTATTTAGATGGATGTTGCATATCACCTTTTAAACGTTTTTGAAGTGCGCTGTCGCAACGAGTCCATAGTAAGGTCGCTACGTGTACAACTTCAAGCCTCTTGCGAATAGAAAGCCGCGACGCTGAGCAGTTCGCAGGATCGCCCAACCTCACCGACACCGTCTTGGCTCATATACAATAATTGACCGTCAGGAGTGAGAGATGGATTTTTATGAGAGTAGTGTAAAATTCTGAGTTAAATAATTAAATTATAGTATACTTAATCTATGTTTGATGACAGATTCCATAGTTATCAGGGTATTAGACATGAAAAAAGAGAACATTAAACAAAAAAGACAACACAGAAATTGTTTAAAATGCAGGATTATACCCTGCATAAATTTTTATCGTAAAGGTAAAGTAAATGTAAATGAACTCGATGGTGGAGAAATATACTTTCTTAAAGAAACAATCAAAGAAAAGCTCATCACACCTTGTCTTTTAGGGTGTTTAATTTATCCCATGTGTAAGCTTTTAATACCTTTATATGAAGATGAAGGAAAATTTTCTTCTTCTTTGCTCTATCATCAATGTACTCGTGATCTAAGGGCATCAGCTTTTCTATTATTAACGGGACATTACAGAAGCTCTATGCAAATATTACGACCAGTTTTAGAGAATTGGTTGACTGGAGTTTATTTTGATACGAGATATCATCATTCTCGGAACGAAAGTGAAAAGGAAATAGTTGTCAAAAGGTATAATGATTTTTTAGATGGAAACTTTAAAATTACGGACAAGGAATGGGTAGAAATATTCGGTTCAACTAAGAGAAAAAGAGAGTTGTTAGATCAGAAATTCCTGTTAGAATTTATGTTAAAAGAAAATCTCATATCGAGAGAAGAGAACGAAAAATTAAAAAACAAAGTAAAGGAGTTGAATAAATATCTCCATCCCCATTTTGAGTTTACTGATGTGGGGAGACCATCTTGCCCATCTTGCCCTTCTTCTGTCAAATTTGATGAAAAAGAATATAAAGAATGTGCTGAACTTTTCCAGTATATAACTGAGCCTGTTGCATTCCAAAGGATAGGCTCTATTTTCTGATTTTTGATGCTATTTAGATAGATGCATCCTAAAAATTTACTCAGCCTTCTTTTAATTAGAATCCTAATACAATTTTAA
>JAPMTX010000128.1 GCA_026552855.1 Candidatus Methanoperedens sp.
CCAATCCCTATGGCTGTGGCATCGAATAAGCCCAGTGTCTTTTTCAGTTCCATGCAAAAGAATAGGTCTGCCGGCTGAAAGAATTTTCGGAATGTGTATTATTACCTTCTCCTGACAAGCAATACCGCAAGCAGAGCAGAAGCTGCGAGAGCTGCTTCGAAAGCCGGTGCTCCTGGTGTCGCAGCAGGAGCCCCTGCAACATCAACGCGGAGCCTGAACTGGCGCGACGGCGCTGCGCAGGGGGGAATCGCTTTCCTGCAGAACGGATCACCAACTGCGGTCAATGTAGCTTTGCCTGGCTTGTGAGCCTCATAGATGCCCTGAGCGCCGCGGACAACAAGCACATTCACGACGCGGCTGAGGACTGTCTGGTCATCTACTGTAACGTTCCAGTCATATTCCTCTCCGAGTTTGAGCAGGAAGGTCTCATTGACCTGTAGCGTAATGGTTTTTCCGTCATCTGCAAGAGTGATGATCCTGCCGACAGATACTGTCGAGGTTGGTGCCGCCTCAGCCCCGGCTGCAATAAAAAGCAGGTAAATAGAGACCAGAATCAGAGCTATATGCCATTTCAAGTCTAATCACCCGGGTTATATATTATCCGTCTTCTCCCTTAAGGATATCCAAATTGATACGAGCCTTAATCTGACCGGATGCAGGTGTAAAAAATACGGGCAGGCAAGCCCGCCTACACTTCTCTTGCGGCTTTGAGTAGCTCTTCCTTTGATGTCTCCCACTTGTGCATATTCCTGTTATGCTGCTGTACCATCGAAACAAGCTCGTCATCATTCTCGCTCCGGATCATGAAACTGCATCTCTTGCAGTTAATTTGTTTTGTCAAAGGCATTCACCTCCCTACATATAGTGTTCTGGTCATGGGACTAATAAGTTTTTGCATTGGCGATGATTTTATCTAATATGCAAGCAGAATACTCAAGGGAGATATCAGCTCGATGCAGTAATCAATATGATCAGTATATGGAGGGTAGAGCAATGGCTCCTCAAAGGGTAGTTTATGTGACCGAAAGAATTGAACCTGGCGGTCCGCAGCGGGTGGATATTTTCTCGCACCTGCTGGATAAGAGGAAAATATTCCTCACAGGCTCAATAAACAACGAGAAGGCAGAGAGTATCATAGCCCAGCTCCTCTACCTGGAGTCGCAGGATTCAAGGGATGATGTATTTCTGTACATAAACAGTCCCGGTGGATTGATCACGGACGGTCTTGCTATCTATGATACCATGCGGTGTATATCGTGCAACGTCTCGGCCGTGTGTTTTGGACAGGCTGCTTCTATGGCTGCGGTGCTGCTTGCGGCAGGAGCTAAAGGGAAAAGGCTGGCGCTTCCGAATGCGCGCATGATGCTGCACCAGCCCCTCGGAGGCACGCAGGGGCAGGCGTCGGACATAGAGATACAGGCAAGAGAGATGATCATGCTCAAGCAGCGCCTGAACGATATCCTGGCATACCATACCGGGCAGCCGATAGAGGTGATTGAGAGGGATACTGACAGGGACTTCTTCCTGACGGCAAAGAGCGCTGTGGAATACGGGCTGGTGGATAGAGTGATCACTGCCGGGGAAGGAATAGTAAAGCGGGTGAGGATGGAATAGGATGGAATAAATACTGTATTACTCTTTTACTTTTTGATCCTGCATGCCAGCAGCGAGCCCGTCCGCCTGCACAGTTCAAGCTCCTCATCGCCCGGCATTCTCTTTATGTTGAGGTCCTGTATCATCTCCGCGCCGCAGGATGTAAGTATTTTGTTGATCTCCTGCGTGGCTTCAAGGCTCCAGCCGTATGAGCCGAAAGCAAGCCCGACTTTTCCTGATAGACCTGTTTCTGCTAGCCCGTTCAGGAATTTTTTAACTGTTGGCATCATGGCATGGTTGTAGTTCGGTGAGCCGACCGCTACTGCATCCGCATCCCTGAGTTCATCCGCTTTCGCGTCGTTCACGTTCTTCAGCACAGTCTCTGTCCCTTCTGCCCTTGCGCCTTCCTCTATTGCCACTGCCATGCGCTCGGTGTTGTGCGAGCCTGTTCCGTAGATGATTACAAGCTTTGGCATTTTTGATGCTCTCCCGATTTATAATTATTTTTCATGCTATTTCTACTTTCTCCCAAATCCGTATTGTTGTATTTTCAAACGCGTTTTGATATGGAGGCAAGAGTTCAACCCGAACTTGTATTGAGGAGAAGAGTCTGCGAATCGTGCGGCGAGGGCACCTTTGAATTCATCCCGGAGGCGCAGGTGAAACAGGAGTACATCTGCACCGATTGCTCGACATAAACTGGCAAGGTTCAATTCTCTCTTGTTTTTTATTTTCAGCAAAGGCGCCGGATAAATAAGTTTTAAGTAGCCTCATTTTCTTATATAATCTTGGGGAATGGATTGGGACATACCGGGAAAGCTTGCATGAGAACGACAAAATCATTATGTCCTGAGTGTCTTGCAGTGGTAGATGCTTCGATATTTGAGGAGGACGGAAGGGTAATGCTTGAAAAGACATGCACAAGGCACGGGTCTTTCAAAGATGTTTATTTCTCAAGCGCGGAGCAGTTCAGGAGGCTTGGCGGGTACAGGCATGAGGGAGCAGGGGTGACGAACCCGAATACAGCCACGGATAGAGATTGTCCCGGCTCTTGCGGACTGTGCCGCTCACACAGGACAACGACACTTCTTGCGAACATAGATGTCACGAACAGGTGCAACCAGGCATGCCCTGTATGCTTCTCCAATGCCTCGCAGTCCGGCTATCTCTACGAACCGTCGTTAGGACAGATAAGGGCGATGATACAGATGCTCAGGGACCAGAAGCCTGTGCCGTGCCCTGCTGTCCAATTCACAGGTGGAGAGCCGACTTTGCGGAGCGATATTCTCCATATCATCAGGATTGCCCGCGAATTTAAGATTGGTCAGGTGCAGATGGCAACTAACGGCATCAAACTTGCCGGGAGCCCGGGTTTCTGCAATAGCCTGGCAGCAGCAGGTCTCGATTCAGTCTATTTACAGTTCGACGGTGTAACTGAAGAGCCGTTTAAGGCTATAAGGGGATACAATGCCCTCCCGTTAAAACTCAAGGCTGTCGAGAACTGCAGGGCAGCGGGCTTAAGGGGCATTTTCCTCGTACCCACGCTTGCAAGAGGCGTAAACGATGCGCAGGCAGGGGACATCATACGTTTTGCTGCTGACAACAGGGATACGGTAAGCGGTATCAATTTCCAGCCTATCTCTTTTACCGGAAGGGTAAATAGAGAGGAGAGGACTGAAAAGAGAATAACCATACCTGATTTACTCGACCTGATAGAGGAACAGACCGACGGAGCTATAACACCTGAGGATTTCTATCCCGTTCCTTTCGTTGCGCCCATCTCGCAATTGATCTCAGCCCTGGGTAGCGATCCTGTCGCCGAATTCACCGTCCATCCCCACTGCGGCTCAGGAACGTACGTCTACATCGAGAACGGGAAAATGATGCCTGTGACCCGTTTTATCGATGTAGAGGGGCTTATTGAACATATCAGTGAGCTGGCGCAGAGCAGGTACGGATGGATCGGCAAATACCCCTCTAAAATAAAACGTATCGGCAGCCTTATTTCCACGCTGCATAAGTTTATCGATACGGCGAAAGCGCCTAGGTCCATAGATATCAAACGGATAATAATTAATGTCCTCATCAAGGGGACAGGGGACACTATCAGGGAATTCAACAAGTATACGCTCTTCGTGGGTGCCATGCATTTCATGGACCTGTACAATATGGACCTTGAAAGGGTCAGGCGTTGCGGCATCCATTATGCGACGCCAGATGGAAGGATCATCCCGTTCTGCACTTATAATACGATCTACAGGACTGAAGTGGAAAAGAAGTTTGCAGTGCCGTTAATACCTCATTAAAAATAATTATCATTATTATCATGAATAGATTTAAATACAATGATTATTCATTTAGGATAGGTGATTCACATGGAGACAAGAGTCCAACCGGAACTCATACTAAGAAGGAGAATATGCACGTCATGTGGTAAGGGTACGTTCGAATTTATCTCGGATACCCACGCTTCGCAGGAATATACCTGCAGCAGTTGCTCGGCTTAAGCATGGCATGCGTTTACGGGAACAGTATTATATAGCAATAAATTTATAGTTTCTCTGTAGTTATGAAACGGCTACTATACATAATTTCCTTTGGATTTGCCGTGCTCATTGTGTACTGGCTATTGGAATATCCAACGATTGTAGACATACTGAAGCTCATTGTTGCTGGGATATCCGCTGGTTTAACGATTCAAGCAATACAGACGTTCAAAGAAAAAAAAGAGAAACGTCTAATACATTCTAAGGTGTTATTTGGTAACAATCTTAAATTTAGAGCTAATACGAGTATATTTTTTGAACACGACAATACTTTAAATTTACATGTTAAAACCAGTCACTCTTTTAGTACATTAGAGAACAAACCCTTATCATTACCTATATCAGGCAGGCGTTATTCCAGGGTTTAGAATTTTTGGAAACAAAGGAATATAGGCAATAAATATGGCAGACGAAAAAAAAGAACCTGAAAAAAAAGAACCTACTGTTATAAAAGTAATGAAAATGATTCATGACGCTTTGTTTTCTCCATCTCCGCATGATGAATTATACAAACCATCAGAATTAATACCAGGAATGACCTTTTATTATTTGATTACGGTTATTATAGTAATTGTGGTTCTCTGTCTTGTGTTAAGATATTTCGGCTTCTTTGATTGGAGTCCAGACGCCAGTTGCTTTGCAAAGCCGAGGACAATACCGAAGCTTGGGGTTTAGTCATTGTAAATGATAAGAAAGAACACCTTAGATAATATCAATAGTATCAATACTACAGGTAATACTTTGAAAGACAAAATTCCTTATTTCCATAAAGACGGTAATATATATGGTAACTGACCGCATTACAGATTAATAATAATGAACTCCAACAATCATGAAAAATAGAAATAGAAATCAAGAGGTCTGTCCAAAACATCAGAAGCAAGTTCATGAAAAGAAAAGACAGAATAGCCTCTGGAAACAAAGGAATATAGGCAATAAATATGACCTACAGAAAAAAATGGCTTTCAAATATTACGCAACCAGAGAGATATCGGCTTATAATGTAGAGATAGATAAAAAAGTGAGCTTAGGACTGCTCGATGAAGAGCGAGCAATTAAAATGAAAGAAGAATTTTCACGTAAGATTGATAAATTAATTCAAATGTGGTCTGAGGCTGGAGAGAAAAGGTTGAAAGAAAAACTTGCAGAATTATGCTCAATAGAGGCTGAATCCGAAGACGATTTTGAGGTATCTGAAAAGCCAACAGAGATTGAGCCGATAAAGGGAAAGAACTCTTGAAATGTCCCTGCATGTCTACTTACGCTATATGAAATCTAATAGAGAACTTATGAGAAATATGGGTATGAATCCATTAATGCCTATCCAAAATGCCCTATTTCCGATTTACGAAGACAAAAAAAGAGTTAGGAAGTAATTTTTATCGGGCACAGTGAAAAAGTGCAATTTTTGTTTTACTTGCCATTAGTCACCTTCCATTCATTGGAAATGTATTATTAAAGTTCACACGGCAATATATACGAGTCGCACGTATTTCACACACATGTTTCTCCTGTCAAAGAGCATGTTCAGAGCAATATAGCAAAACCCAACAGAACCCTTCAATCCTGGCGAATGTTTAAACGGATCCGGTAGTTAAGAATATTAAGATACAACTTTATACAATAAAGTCATAATAAATGAAAAGGTGATATAAATGGGAATATATAGCCCGGAAGAGTATTTCAAACATTTATATCCTGGATGGTTTACTGAAACAAATCTTGCAGAGATTATATCCTACGTCTTACTATTTACTATATTGATGTTTGGATTTTATCTCTACATTAATTACTTTGAAAAGAGAAAACACGAAATTGGTGATGAGATATATTGCGGAAAACTTATAACAGATTATACTTTCGATATAAGGCTAAGAAAAACAATGAATGAGGAATGGTTAGCAATAAAAATCAACACGGATACAATGGAAAGGACAATGCTTAGAAGAGGCGATTTTAGCAAAGTTGCAGATTATATCGATAGAAATTTCGATCTTAAATGTAAAGAAGGGTAAAAATGAGGCACTTCTATATCTCAGAAAAAACATAAGAGCCTGATACGTAAAGCCCAGTTCTCCACCAAAAATACTTTTTACTCAGACTACAATTAATGCATATGTTGCATCGTATCCCGGAATTAATGGACAAAGGCAAGCCTGTAAGAATAATATTCACCGATGAGACGGGAGAAGATTCCTCCCTGCTGTTCTGCGAGCTTGTCCAGAGAGCCAGGTTCGGGGAATCCTTCCTGATACAGAGCCAGGCATGCAGGGTGGGAGCGTTCGTGCTTGGGGATACGGATTCAAGTCCTGAGGACTACTATTACTCCTCAAAAAGGTACAGCGGCAGGGATGCCGCAAGAACGGCGGTCTTAAGCCTCAGCAGACTGGCAAAAAAAGAAGGCTCCATAAAGATAACCCCGTACTCAGGCGGTGTCTTTGATGTACTGCTCCTTTTTTTGAAGCCTGAGAAGGCGATGCGCCTTGTCCAGGCATTCACTTACTGGAGCGGAAGACCTGTTGAGATCAAAACGGGCGGTATAGCCTCAGTGTGCAGCGACTGCACAGCTTATCCCATGGAAGGGAAATTGGGTATATCGCCAGGCTGCAAAGGCTCAAGGAAGCACAGCAGGTACTCGGATAACGAACTTGCGGTCGGGATACCGTTCAGGCTGGCAGGGGAAATAGATGAAGCGCTCGGGAAGATCCCGGATACCTTTGAATGACCCTCCCTCTAATTTATTCAAATAGTATTTATTTTAGAACGAACAATAAGACATATCGATGTCTCTTATTAACAGGATTTCAAAATTGTTCAAAAAAAATAGCCAGGATACTGCCCCGGCAAAAGAAGATAATCTCAAGCCCCTTGATTATGTCGGTAAATTCGTTCAGCAGAACGGTACAAGGATCGGAGAAAGCATAGCCGTTGAAAAGGACAGGCTTGTTGTAAAAAGCTCGGATGTTTTCATATCGATTCCGATTGAGAAAATCGTAATAAACACCGAGAACATCACCGTCGGGGATTTTAACAGGGAAGAATCTATAACGCTCGGCAAAGAGTGGTTTGAGAGAAAAGATACCCTGAAATTCGACAAGAACGGAATGATGATATTAAGCGCTCCGGAATCGCCGTAATTTTGCATATTCTTATGGCTGAGTATAAACAGTGCATCGTGGTGCGGGATGACCTGAAGCTGTCAAAAGGCAAGCTCGCTGTCCAGGTGGCGCATGCTGCTGTTTCCGCTTATGACTTCGCAGGCAGGGAAGTCCGGGAAGCATGGAAGGCGGGAGGGCAGAAGAAAGTCGTACTGAGAGTCCCGACGCTCCGGGATCTGTTCGAACTGAAAGAGACTGCAAGAAGACAGAGGCTGCCAACAGCGCTGATAGAGGATGCAGGACTGACAGAAGTTCCGCCGGGGACAATTACGGTGCTGGGGATAGGTCCTGCTGAGGTGGGGGAACTGGATAAGATAACTGGCAATTTGAAGCTGCTTTAGATAAAGTAAGAATTTTCGGTCGTATTGAATTTTTCAACTGTACAGCAATCCAGAGAACAGTTTGAAATATATACTACCTGTTTCATTTCGATACTGGTCTGTAAGATCGAGATGTCGCAAAAACCCGGGCATCTGGCTCTTATAGCCAAAGAAAAACGTGGGGTAAGCACAACACGCAGGTGGATTGCTTATGGTGAACTATATCGAACATCCCAGGTACGTCTTGAACTACAAAAAATTAGTTTTTATCGGGGCTCTATGGGGTATGCTCTCTTTTAGCGTTGTAACTTCGTGCAAATTGAATATTATAAAATTAAATCATATAGAGCCGCAGATATTGATCGACCTATCTTTTCTTCCCGGTACACTGACCCACAATACACTGATAGCTCTCCAGGACAGGACTGGATTTTTTGGAGAATACACCCATTGCCTGCTCTGTGCGATTTTTACTATAATTATCAGCATGGCGATAGTTTTTGCGGCAGGAATGGCTTATCAAAAGCTCCTCATGATGCGAGAAAAATGAAAGGCTTCCAAACGAAGGAGCACACAGACGGATAACTGCTCATCCCCTCGCCGCGCGCCTCCTCTCGCTCCTGTACTCGCCCACGAGCGACTCAAGCCATTCCTCTTTTGCAGCCATCCTCCGCTCCTCTGATTTCCTGTTCCACTCATCGACCGCGCGTTCAATATCACCTGGATCGATAACCGCAAGCTCCTCTGCAGAATCAAACTGAATGTTCACGTCCTTTGCATTCAGCACAGGCATATTCAGTTTGAACAATTCTTCCTCAGCAGCATGTGACATCTCGTTACAGATAAGTACTGCCCGCACGCCCAGGTCTGCAAGCATTTTTGCGGTCATAGTGCCTCCACCGCTTGCATCCTTGAGGAGTATGATATCGTCCTTCTTTATCCCGAACTGCTCCTGCGTCCTGAGTATGCTGTCCTTTGTAAAAGCCTGGATTATCTTCACAGGAAGCACCCTGCCGCTTATCTCAAGCCGCCTGACCGTTTTTAACTTGCCTATCCTCCCGTTTAAAAGCGATATCCGCCTGTCGCTCTCCGAGACCCTGCTGCGCAGGCGTGCTATCTCCTTATCCCTTACCATTAAACTTTTCTCTCTCTTAAGCTGCTTATAAGTCTCAGTGCGCTGCCTGTTGATCTGCCCCTCCAGTTCCCTGATCCTGTTTTCCCTTAAACCAAGTTCTTTTTTCAGCTCTTCCTGGTACCTCTTCATCTCCTGGATGCTCTCCTCGTACCTCCGGATCGATCCCCTCAGGTGAATGACCTCCTCATCCGCTCTTGCCCTGACAATTTCAACCTCAGGTTCTTTGCTCTCTCTTCTTGTGAGCTCTGAGATCACAGTATCCACAGACCTGCCTCTCACCACCTGCGCTATCGCTTCGTCTGCATCTATTCCTGGCGGGACTTTCCTCTTTATCTGCTCGAACTTGTTCCTGTTCTTGCGGTACACCGATACAGCCGCTGCTATGGCATCGCGCTCATGATTGTTCGAGTAGCCGTAGGGTTTTGCGAATTCTATCTTATCCCCGGTCGTGATTATGTCCTCTGGTGAGCCGAGCACTGCGTTGAATGCGCGGCGGATCTTCTCGACCGTGTTGGGCGTGGGGAACACGTCGCTTGCGATGATGAGCGGTCTTCCCTGCTCTGCTATCATCTCAACTACCTCAGGTATGGATATTGTCCTTGAGCTGTGAAGCATCCGCAGCTCACCGTCAAGTGTGAGCACTGCTACGGCTGTGGTCGTGCCTGGATCGATCCCAACGATAATATAATCCCTTTTTCTGGTCGTGAGGGGACGAAATGCAAGAGCCTCGCGCTCTATATCCCTGACGCTCACCTGCACGTCGCCGTATTTACCTCCGCCGACATGAAGCATGCTTCGCGGCGCATCGATGAAGAACTCAGCCTTTGAGTAGCCGCCGAATCTCTCTGTCACGCTCTGTGTGAACGTGAACCTGTTGGGTTTTGATTGTTCGTTCAGGTATTCCTCTATCTCCCTCGCTTTCTGCCTGACGTGACCGTGCACCTTGCGCCTGTACCTGTTCTGGCTCCACCCTCCTTTTCCAAGAGAGCGCCCCCTGCTGACCTTGATCACAGTTTTATCTTCAAACGCCGAGACCTCGCTGCCTATCCCCATCTCTGCAAGCCGTGCGCAGGCAAGAGCCTCTTCGCCTGGGTCGAACCTGTCGAACGAGAAACCCTGCTGTTTTGCAAGTTTCGTCAGCGGCTCCATAACCTCGCCTCCGGTCACCTGGACGAGCTTCGTATCCCGCGGCAGCTTGCGCAGGAGAGAAATGAGGTCATGCTTGTCAGATGCAAGCTCATAGATGTTATCAACGGCTACCATGGCAGGTCTCTCTTTCCATACCATGCGCAGGAATTTGTGTAGGCTAATCATCCTGTGGTGCTCGACCTGCCCGTCCCTCAGCACGGCGACGGCATAGCCAGGCTTCTCTTTTGAGCGCATGGAGCCTTTTGCGATATCTATCCCAAAAATCACTTTCTCAGGCATATGTTATATTGTTCATTACTTCCTGGATATCTCTCTTTATCCTGTATTTCCTCTTGAAAAAGGTTAAAACATTCTCAATATCCCTGTACAGCAGTTCCGCTGCGTTCGCATGGTTAGTCGTGACGTACTGAGGCCAGTCAATGATCTCGCAGCCCTCAGGATTGATAAAGATATTGAATTCGCTGAGGTCTGCATGGATTATACCGAGCCCGTATGCATTCTTTACCTGCTTCAATATCTCATCCAGGTACCACTCAGGCTCATCCAGCCTGGTACGGGAAAGCTCCTGACCTTTTACGGCTGACATTACAATCGCATGCCTGTTATTGTCAATAGGCTCCGGAACGCTGACCTGGGGATAGAGAATCTTCAGAGCCCCGTACTCCTTCTCTGCAGCAAGGCGTGATGCGTACAGCCATGAGAAGTGCCTCCGCTCCTCGATATGTTCCCTTTTAACCCTTACCCGTTTGAAGCTTATATTTCCCTCCCTGTGGAGCTTTATGACGGCAAGCCTGTCCGTGATGCCGCTTGTGACCTCGTAAACGCGCGATTCCTTCCCTACGCCGATGAGTCCTCCTATGGCGTTGACCGAGCCGCGCTTCACCAGTGCATTAAGAGCCAGCAGATCATAGGCTTCAAAATATATCCTGTATCCTTCGTAAGGCGCAGTACTCCTCTGAACGAGTTTGTTCGTCGCCAGCCTGGAGAGGATGAACTCCACTTCTTTGAGGTCATAGCCTGCAAAAGCCGCGATATCTTCTTTTGGCACCCACTCGTAGAACTTCATCTTGCTCTCGATGGCAAGCAGAACCCTGAATTCCCTGTTCGTGGTGTGAAGAAATATTTCAGGAATATTCTCAAGCATCAGGTTACTATATGACCCCGCCGACTATAAAAATTATTATAAAAAAGAAAAAAGAAGGTGGTTTACCTTCTTCTGCGATCGCCGCCGCCCCGTTTGTCTGTCCAGGAATGTCCGCCGCCGCGTCTGAATCCTCCACCGCCGCCGCTGCCATATCCGCCACCGCCGCTGTATCCTCCACCGCCGCTGCCGTACATACTGCCGTATCCTCCGCCACCGCCGCGCCCTCCGCTGCTGCGCCTTGGTCTCTCCGGCATCTCGACGTGCTTGTCAGAGACGTTGTTTTCGGTGTTCACCTCGTCCAATGTTTCCTCGGATAGCAGCATCTTCCCGTATTTCCCTATGTTCAGTCTCATTGAGTTCCGAACGACCGAGATGTAACCGTTCTGTACCGATATGACGTCCC
Source organism: Candidatus Methanoperedens sp. (assembly GCA_026552855.1). GTDB lineage: Archaea > Halobacteriota > Methanosarcinia > Methanosarcinales > Methanoperedenaceae > Methanoperedens. The sequence goes on from JAPMTX010000128.1 coordinate 11,449, forward strand.
CGGCTGCTATTTTTCCTATCTGGTTATCCCATAATGACAGTAAAATGCTGCCGGTCTTGTCCGCGACCTTGGCTTCGCATACCTGCTTTGTCCCGGTCCTTGATTGTATCTCTTTTGTCTCGCCGATCTCGATCACTTTAAGGGTGATATTAATGTTCTTTGAATTTTCAGTCAAATCACTTACATTCAAATTTGTAGCCGTTGTTTCCATCTTATTACCTTTTCCGAATTTTAACTTCCCGCACTTCTGTCCCAGATGCAACTTCACCTGTTCTTTGAGTTAGAAGAAGCACTATCTAAAACGCTGGTTTATTTAATATAGTTTCCGTACGACAGGAAACCCATCCACTGGCTCCTTTCGGGGCGTCAGAACTCAAACTCCATACCGTCGTACCCGAGCGGCCATTCCTTGATGGATTCCTCGTGCGGGGGGAAGTTATGGCTTACATGGGCTAACACTACGTTCTTTGCTTTAAGTTCCAGCGCAAGTTCCATCGCTTCCTTTGAGTTCATGTGGTTGGGAAGCTTCGCTCTGGGCGGGATGATGGCATCGGCGATAAGAAGGTCAGGCAGAGCCATAAGCTCAAGGCTTCTCCCC
>JAPMTX010000151.1 GCA_026552855.1 Candidatus Methanoperedens sp.
TAGTAATAGGATTAATAGGTCCAAAGAAATCCACCTCCACTTTGCAACATTAAAGGAGGTGGATTTCTAGAAATAAAAGACTATCACCTTTAGGTTGGCTGTGTGAACATCAGTAAGTAAGAATTAGGAACCAAAAAGAAGGTAATCAAATGGAGAAAAGCTGTTTGAATATCACCAGAAAAGAGCCGATACTATGGAAATATGAGTAGCAGAATCATCTAACAGATTCTGCCACTTCGATGAGTTCCTCCCTGCTTATGTCTCCATGGATTGAAATATCGGTTCCTTTCCATGCCCAGGAGAGCGATCTGCCGTACCCTGTATCTATATACCTTGCCTCAATGCCCTTGATTTTTACAGTCTCAAATTTTCCTTTCGGCACTGTTTTACTCTGGTTAGTCTCGAATATCGAGATTGTCATCTCGTCGCCTTTTTTATAGCTTATCGAAAGGCTCTGGGTTTCACCGAATTTGAAAACGGTCGTTTTATCGAGAAGGTATCCCTCTGGCAGGTATTCCGGCACTATAACAGTAAAGTTCACAGATTTTCTTGCTTCATCCAGCGTCATTTCTTTAGGCAGTATCATCTCTCTGGTTACCACTCTGGCTCCTTCTGGTATCTTGAACTCAAACTCGCTGTCAGGTATGCCTGTATTGAACTCGACATTCCTGTATTCCATGGTCATCATCAGTTTGCCGTCTTTATCGTAAGTCTCGATGCGCAGGGGCATCCACATCTCTTTGTCCACCCAGAGCTTCTGTTTGAATGCAATTGTCATATTGGTAATGTTCCTGGGTTCAATCTCAAGAATGAAGGTATCTCTATTCCCTATTTTTTCCGAGCCGGACATTCTGATATCGTTCCGCTTGAGCATGTCCCTGACTAATTTTCCGTAATCACTCTGGCTCGGATTATTTGTATTATCATTTCGGGAGACGTCCATCACTGCTACTTCATTTGCCGTTGAATTATACAGCCACATAACAGTGCCATTGGAGACCATAATGCTCCCTGAGCTCTCGCCCTTTGTGAACTCCTGCCTGAGTTTGTTATCCTGCATCCTGTACATGAAATTCGCTTCTGCGCTTTCTGTCCTGCCTTCAATGGTCACAGTCGTGACAATCGTTCCCCTGAAATCCTTTATGCTCTCGTACTTTTTCTGCATCTCCTCTGCTATCTGCTCGGCTGACATATCAACACAGCCTGCGAGCAGGACGATGCTGAGGAGTGCGATGATTGATAATGTTCTCATTTAAGTTCCTCCTATTTAAATACAATCAAATATATTAAAGTAATAATAAAGCCAAGCAGGATAAACATTAGTATAGTAAGATAAGGATGGTTATAAAAAAATTGGGGGGAATATCTTTTTGACACCTCTTCAACCTTTTCGAATCTATTTCGCACTGATTTTAAAAACGGGAGAAACAGAAAAATTAGTAGAAGTACCAGGTACTTCCAATTTATTTTGGATATATCTATGTTTAACTGGCCTTTTGAGTAAAGATAAACCGTACCAAGTATGCCGCTAAAAATTAAAATACCAATGAGACCTATTAATCTTAAGATAAATTTTTGTGTTTTAGTAAGTTCTTTCTTTTTATTCATGTCAATTGTCTCCTTAAAATTGTTTTGCCTTCTCAATTTCTTTTTTATAGTATCTCATCATAATGAAATAAATAACTGTCATTAATAATGCCAAAATAAATGCTATTACTAAATCAGTTTTCGTATAATTCCGTCCTTTCAAGAAATTAGACCTTATTATTGAGCCCATTACAATAAAAAGCGAAAACAAAAAAACAGTTATTAATTGTAATAATTCTTTTTTTGTTACAAAATTTGATTGCCGCATATAATTTAATCCTTTTTGATTATTACTTCTGCACTATTTGGAACTTTAAATATGAAATCTTCATCCTTCAGGTCAGAATTTATAATAACGTTTCGATATTCTATCACACTAATGGGTTTCCTATTATCATATGTTATAATTTTTAGTGGAAACCAGTTTTTACTTTCCACCCATAACTGATAACTCCAGTTGCCTGGAACACTATATCGGCTTTCATTTGGGATTAGGTTAATTATATATATTGGACTTTTATTGCTTATATTATTATGCTCTACTGCTTCAAGTTTGATTGTATAGTTTTCTATCATGGAATTTACTAAATCAAAATAAGTCAGTTCTGGAATCACGTTAGGCAACGATGCACTAATAAAAACAAAATTTTTATCTCTGTCATATACCCAAGTGGTAGTACCATTTGAAAAGATTAATTGATTTGTTAGACCTGTGGAATTATTTAGCCCTTTTTTGAACATATTAGGCTTCTGATAAGTAAAATCTAGTTCAGAAGTTTTTGCCAGTCCATTATCAAAAAAATTCAAAACCTCTGTGTAAGAGATATCTTGAATTTTCCCCTGATTATTTATCATTTTTTCAGCAATCATTTCCGGTGCGATTTTTTCTTCAATGCATCCTATTGACAAGCCCAATAATATCATTATCAATGTACAGATATATGTTGCTCTCATTTATTTACCTCAAAATAAAAAAAAGAAATGTTGGCGCTAGTAGCAATGCCACATGCAATATGCTAAATCTACCCCAAGACATAACGCACAAGGAGCACATGTGATTTGTGTTTTTACCCAGTAACATGGTTGGCATATTATAGCGCAAGCATCACATATCGATGGTGTCCCCGGGGGGCAAATATCTCCTAAAACGGCGCATAGACACTCTTCGATAATGCAATTTACCACGCAATCCCAGTAACTTTCAGCTGTTGTAGTAAACTCGTTTGGAATGTCTTTAATGACGTTTACTGTTCCGTCAGCATTTTTCGTTTTGGTGATCCTTGCTTCTATAAGTTTGTTGTTTTCGCCGATTACTGTAAACCTGAATTCAGTAGAGCCATCTTTTTTACTTACAGTATTGGTATACCGCATAGCCCTTGTTTTTTCAGCATCCCAAATAATCACTATATTGGAGATTTCTACCGCTGCTTCTCGGTCAATCACTCCGGCCGGCAAGATAACTGATGTTGCCTTTTTGATAGATCCATCTTCCAGTTTCTTCTCTAAAATCATTGCATTTGCTGTATCAATAGTTGATGCAATGTCATTCTCCATAGAAGCGGTTTTTAACGCCTGGACTTCCGGAAGGTTTAATGCACTTATTATAGCGCTCTTTTTCTCGATTCCCTTTAACTCTGCTCTCTCTATATTGGATTTGTTCAACCCACATGCAGTGCATGTACTACATTTTCCAGATGAGCCAGATCCTGCGTTATTACTAATAGATGGTTCTGCTTGTGCAGTTACAACTGGCATTGCTACTGTTGCCATCAGTACTAGCATAGTGATGGCCAAAACTATTCCTTTTCTTATCATACAATACCTCCTTTATTTTTGTCCTGTTCCCGTTTTTAGAGTAAATTGAAAAGAAAAAAGATATATCCTGCTTTTTTGGACACCTCAAGGTGTCCAAAAAAGAAAAATATTTAAATAAGAAGTAAGTGGTATAAAATGTGACAAACGGGGATTTATTAGAATCATTATCCGATGGTGAGATACTTAAAGCGGTTACATCAAGCACAAAACTGAAAATCCTGAGCAATCTCAATGTAAGACCGATGACAGCGGCAGAACTGGCACATAATTTAGGTATATACAAAAGCGGCATTAATAAGCATATAAGTATTTTACTAACTACTAATCTAGTCGAACGAATTGAAAGTGATCAACGCAAGTGGGTATATTATAAACTTACTGAAAAAGGAACAGAAATTATTTCGAAAATGTATATGCTTTTCCTCATTGCTGGTATAATTGGTGGATTGGCAATTGTTGCAGCATTGGCTAATTTCTACTTTTCAAAATATTCCGAAACGCTAGAATCAGGTCTAACTAGGGGTTTCAATCCAGTAAAACCTCTAATTTCTTTTGGAGATGTCACTTTACTATTAATAGTAATTTTTGTAATATTGTTGTTTATAGCATGGTTATATTTAAAAAAGAAAAAATACACTCACTGATCAGTGTATCAATTCTTTCGATATGACCGGATCAGGTTATCTATCCAAATGAATTGGAGCAATCACAGAAGCTTAATATCGTAGTGTGATGATTAAAGCGGCGATGTTAACCACAGATGAACTGAAACTACTCATTAAAAAATACGCCCTCCAGAATGCGGTCAAATATAGCAAAACGCCGCAGGCAGGCGCAGTGATGGGCAAGGTCATGGCTAATCCTGAGCTTCGCTCGCGGGCTAAGGAAATAACCACGCTTGTAGGGGAAGTTTTGCAGGAAATAGAGCAGATGACACCGGAGGCGCGTGAAGAGGAGCTAAAGAGACTTGCGCCCGAACTCCTGGATGAACTGAAAGAGAAGAAAGAGCCCGACAAAGGCTTGCCTCCTCTTGAGATAAACGGTCCCCTCGTGATGAGGTTCGCGCCGAACCCTAACGGTCCGCCCACGCTCGGGAGCGCGAGGGGAATCGTGGTTAACTCCGAATATACAAGGAGATATCACGGCAAGCTCATAATCCGATTTGACGATACCGACCCGGCGACAAAGCGCCCGATGCTTGAGGCATACGGATGGTATCTTGAGGACTGCGAGTGGCTGGGCGCCAAGGCTGATGAGATTGTCATAGCATCGGACAGGATACCGAAGTACTACGAGGTCGCTGAAGAATTAATAAGGAGAGACGGAGCCTACGTCTGCTTCTGCGGGCAGGAAGAGTTCAAGGCGCTAAAGGACGCGAAACAGCCATGCCCTCACAGGGAGCAGGGTATAGAGAAGAACCTTGAGTTCTGGAGAGAGATGCTTTCAGGATGCCGCAAGGAGCAGGAAGCCGTGCTACGCATCAAGACGGACATAGCCCATAAAGACCCTGCAATCAGGGACTGGGTGGCTTTCCGCATCATCAAGACCCCGCATCCAAGACCTGAGGTAGGGGATAAATACTGCGTATGGCCGCTCCTTGATTTTGAGGGTGCAGTAGAAGACCACCTTCTGGGAACCACGCTTATCATCCGGGGCAAAGACCTTGCGGACAGCGAGACGCGCCAGAAATATGTCTATAAGTACATGGGATGGACGTACCCGAAGACCATGCACTGGGGGCGCGTGCAGATATACGAGTTCGGAAAGCTCAGCACGAGCGGTATCAAGAAAGCCATCGCCGAAGGTAAATACACGGGGTGGGACGACCCGCGCCTGCCCACCATACGCGCAATCCGGAGAAGGGGCATACTGCCTGAGGCGCTGCGCAAATTCATGATTGATCTTGGTCTTGGTGAGACCGATATCAGCCTGAGCCTGGATACGCTGTATGCCGAGAACAGGAAGCTTGTCGATCCCATTGCGAACAGGTATTTTTTTGTCTGGAACCCAGTCGAAGTGGAGGTAGAGGGCGCAGAGCCTAAAGTAGCGAAAGCCCCGCTCCACCCGACCCGCGGGGGTCTGAGGGAGATACCCGTGGGAACGAAAATACTCATCACCAGGGACGACGCAGATACTCTCAAAGCCGGCGAACGGCTGCGCCTCAAAGATCTCTACAATATCCACGTAATAAGCACCTCACCCCTGAGGGTGAAGTTCATAGGCACGGATATGGATTTAGTGAGAAAGGAGAAGGCGCGCATCATCCACTGGGTGCCGCCCGACGGGCTTAAAGTCAAAGTGCTTGCGCCTGATGGTGAATATACCGGCATCGGTGAGCGCGGGATGGAGAAAGAGCTGGATAAGGTCGTGCAGTTCGAGAGGTTCGGGTTCGTGAGGATAGATACGGTTAGGGATGATGAGGTCGTGGCGTATTTTACGCATAAGTAAAAGTAGGGGATCCAACAACTGCGCCTCTATCCCCGCCCCAGCAGCCTGCACGTCTTGCATACCCCTTCGCTGCTCGGCTCCCCGCAGAGCCTGCACTGCACTATCTGCGTATCGAGCGGGCGCAGCGCCGGGGAGATCGCCTCAAACCCTCCGAGCAGGGAGTATTTTGTTCCCGGATGTCTTACCTCGTAGTTATTGAGCATATCGCGTATCTCGTTCCGCAGTGCCTCTCCTGCATAAGGGCACTCATCCGTGCTCACGGGCAGATCATTTAAGAACCCGTAAAGCGCTACCTCTTTTTCAGGGATGCTGCGGAGAGGTTTTATTCTCATCACAAGTCCGGGCTGGCTTACGTTCGGTATCATCCTGTGCAGCCTGTCCATATCCCCGCGCAGGTAGTTCATCAGTATAGTCTGCGATTCGTCATCGAGGTTATGACCGATGGCAAGCTTATCAGCGCCAAGCTCACGTGCGGCTTTATTCAGGAGGTTTTTCCGCAGCACACCGCACAATGTACAGGCGGCATGTTCTTTTCTCTTCGTAAGCTCATCAAGAGTGATGCCGAACCCTTCCTCGAATGACCGGATGGTGTGAGGTATTCCAAGCTCCTCCGTGAGCTTCACCGCGTGAGACAGAGTGTGTTCCCTGTATCCTCTTATGCCCTCATCAATTGTGATTGCCAGAAGTTCGATATCAGGTCTGTTCTTAAATATCTTATGCAGGATATATAGTAAAGATGTGCTGTCCTTTCCCCCGCTCAGCGCGATTGCTATCTTATCCCCTTTCTCGACCATCCTGAATTTCCGGATATCGCGTTTTATTTTCCTTTCAACATCCTCTATAAAATGCACCCTGCACAGGTGAGCATTTGAGTATTTCTGGAATACAACCGCGCTTTTGCTGCATCGCTGGCATTTCATGTATTTGCGTAAAATGATCTCATTTTATTAATAATCTGTTCAGAAAGTCAGCTAAATCTATTAAATGTATAGAAAAAAAGATGGGAGGAATTTAGAATCCTATCGTTGTGTTTCTGATTCCATCCCTGGAACTATGCCTTTTCAGCATCTATTCTTATTTTCCTCTTGTAAATAAATTCATCCACCACTTCATACTGCCGGTAAGCCAATCGCCAGCTTGGTGATTATCGCCAGCTTGGTGAACATCGTTAACTTGGTGACTCTCGTCAGCCTTGTGATTATCGCCAGCCTTGTGATTATCGTCAGCCTGGTGATTATCGTCAGCTTCGTGTTCATCATCAACTTCGTGATCATCATCAATTACCGGTGTTGGAGTTGGTGTCGGTGTAATAACTGGTGTCGGAGTTGGAGTTGGAGTTGGTGTCGGTGTCGGAGTTGCTGTTGGTGTTGGTGTTGGTGTTGGTGTCGGAGTTGGAGTTGGAGTTGGAGTTGGAGTTGGTGTCGGAGTTGCTGTTGGTGTTGGTGTTGGTGTTGGTGTCGGTGTTGGCGTGGGGGTTGGTGTCGGTGTTGGCGTGGGGGTTGGTGTCGGAGTTGCTGTTGGAGTTGGAGTTGGTGTTGGTGTCGGTGTTGGCGTGGGTGTTGGCGTAGGCGTTGGCACACCAGGTGGTGGACCTAAGGCTATCAACACTGCCGTTGGATTTGATGTATGGGCTGGATCAGCCGCAAATGCGTTCCCATAGGGGGTGCCTAAGCTGGGGGGGCTGGGGCTATGGCACGTATTACACGAAGTGCCAGTGGTACCATACACTGATTGCAGGGCTGCGAAATATGTTGGATTTGCTGAAGCCCCTTGCAGTCCTACCAGAACTACTGCCGTTAGCAGCAGCCCAAATATTATTTTTTTATTCATTTATTTTCTCCTTTTATTTAGATCCGCTCTGTTTCTCATCTCACTCCATGTATTCAGGATAAAAACCGCCATGCTTGTGCATAGCCTGCATTCATGCCCGACCCATGGAAAGAAGGAAAAAGGGCGAAATCTCTGTGTTATGTGGTTGTCCTCCCTGCTAAATAAAAGGTGTAACCCGTAATCAGTGATGATTCTCACTGTTAAGAATGGCTGAAAATCAGCTATCTGCAGTATAAATAAAAACTCACAAAAATAGATACATTAATCCGTAAAATTCGCTGCCCTATTTCAATGATAAGTCAACACTTATAGCCCGGCTTCCTGGGAACCTGGCTGGGCAAGCCTTTTCCAGAGCCTGACGATCTTATCGTTGCAATCCTCCATATTCAGATTGACCGAAAGCATGCCCCTATGGAAGCTAATTTTGACCTCATGGATTACACATCGATAATATTTTTCCTCGTTACCCGACAGGTGTATGATTGTCTTGACATGCTTGATCAACCCTGTATCTTCCAGAAGCCTGAGCTTTCTGTACACGGTTGCAAGAGGTATGCCTAATTCCCTGCATAGCAGAAGAGCAGAGCATTCCATGCTGGAGGTAAGAGACAGTATCGATCTTGAGTACTTATCTCCCAGAAGCTCAACAAGTAATTCTTTATTCTTCATTTTTTAACAGCCTCCTGTTATTTTTTAAACATCTACTTGGTTGCTTTACAATTATGCACATGGATTAATATTATTTATAACCTGCGATAGTTTCTATAGTTTCTATCAGTTTACAGCGACAGCTGAAAAAGAAGGTAAATTTTCTATTTTGATACTAATTTTACTTGCATTGTCGTATCACCTGCTACCCTGACAACGCCTGTAATTCGCTTGTATCCCCTCTTGTTTACGGTATACCGATGGTCTCCCAGAGCTATATTAGCGAATACTGCTTTTCCGTCATCGTCTGTTTTGATCTTAACCGTATCTACCGTGACAGCGGCATTCTGGACAGGTAGAGCGGTCGCATTGTCTGTCACTACAAAGGTCAGGTTAGCTGCAGATATGGATGCTACCGGGGTCGGTACAGGCGCAGACATTGGAGCCGGTGCAGGTAGGGTTGGCGGAGGTATTGGAGTCGGTATCGGGGCAGGTACTGGTGCCGGCGCAGGGGTAGGGGGTGGAGGCGGTTGTGGATTTTTTCCCATGTACCATGATGGAATCCATGCGACCACAGTAGACAGCAGCCCAAATGCCATTTTTTTCTTCATCTATTAACCCCCTGTTCCTGAATAAGCACTCTCCAGTTTAATTTTTGATCTCATCCCATATATACCTTATCTGGAATACCCGAAACCTATATATTTCAATCTCCCCATTTTTCCTATCAGGGAGTGATTATATGAAGGTCAGTGAGAGAATGACAAAAGAGCCGATCACGGTGGACCCTTCGGCTACGGCAAAGGATGCCTCCGAAAGGATGAAGAAGGAGAATATAGGAGTCGTGCTTGTTGCAGAGGGTGACCAACTCAAGGGTCTGGTGACAGACAGGCAGATAGCTACTAAAGTAGTGGCTGCCGGGAAGGACCCGGCGCAGACCAGGGTAAGTGAAATCATGACAGAGAACCCTGTTACAGCCAGCCCTGATATGATAATCTGCGATGCTACTGAGATTATAGGGGAGAACGGGTTCAGGAGGCTTCCGGTTGTGGAGAATGACAGGCTCGTGGGAGTACTGTCTGAAGCCGATATAACCCTGCATGCAAGGAACTGCGATTCATGCACGGAGAATATATTCAGTGAGATCGAGAAAGCAGAGAAATAGACTTTAAACCTGGTTATCCGGCGCAGTACAGTAACTGCGCTCTATTTATTTTAGTTTAGATATAATCAGATCCGGGGACAGGCACAATCGATCATTAATAATCGATCATTAACTGTTATTAATCATCAATTATTATTAATCGTTAGCGATTAATTATTTAACGGTGTACTTCTTTAGTATAATCTTGGAGAGATACACTTTGAAGATAGAAAACAAGTTATTAAGAGATATAATGACAAGAGGCGTAGTAACTGTGCCTATGGGCTCAACAGTAAAGCAGATAGCCGCGCTCTTGAGCAGGAAGGGTATTTCCGAAGCTGCTGTCATTGGACGCGACGGCAGCGCTATAGGTGTAATCTCAAACATGGATATACTTGAGGTAATAGGAAAAGAAGACTGGGAGTCCATCCCGGCAGAATCGATAATGACACCGTACATTGAGACAGCAAAACCGACTTCCACGCTCGGGGAAGCAGCAAGGATAATGAGGGATAAGCATATCCACAGGCTGCTCATTTTCTCAGAGAACGGCGTCGGCGCATCCCACAGACCGATCGGAATCATAAGCGCGAACGACATTATCCGGGAAGCGGCGAGAAATTAGGTCACAATATACATGGATATGACAACGCTTTTTATTTTTTGTTCTTCTTTTTAAAATATCAGCTTTATAAAGTCGGTAGAGAGCAACATTGGATTGCAATCTCTCTAAATTATTGTCCAGCAAAAATTTTATATACAGGTAAGTTGTATTATCATGATGATTATTAGAATGGGGTAATCCATTATGGTAAAGAAGACTGAAGAAAGGCGAGATACGCATCAAAAAACGGATGTCTACAGGGTATGGTCTGAAAATTACACCGGCTTTTTGAAGGTATTGGGAGATTCCCAATTAAAGCTGTACAAGCCGTGGGTAGAAACCATGGGAGAGATGTCTGAGAAGGCAGCTCTTATATCTCAGGAAGCTGTGCCAGAGAAGTACAAGGAATTTTATGACGAGTGGGCGAAAACCTACCATAACACCTTTGGTAAATTTTACCCGCTCCCGGCGCAGAACTCAGGTAAGGAGGCTCTTGAGAAACTCCTTAGCAGTGCAGAAGAATCGAACAGGCTCTACAAATCCTGGATCGCTGAACTGGAGGAGAATTCAAAGAAGACGATGGACCTGATAAAAGGTGAACCAGACCCTGTGAAGTATAAAGAATGCTATGATATCTGGATGAAATCGTATGAGAAGATGTTAGAAGATCTTCTCGCGCTCCCTGCAATGGAACATACAAAAGAGATATTCGGAGAATACACAGGCGTTCCGGATATGATTTCAGGAACGCACAACCAGATGTCGAAACTTTGGAAAGACTCGTATACAAAGATGTACAAACCCTGGATAGGGTCCATGCTGAAGCTGTGCGAGAAAGCTGCTGAGATCTCCAAAGGCAAAACCAGTACCGAGGATTATAAGGAATTCTATAACCTGTGGATGGAGACGTACCAGGAGAATTTCGGCAGGTTATTAGACGGTAGCCCAGCTAAAACCTCAAAAGAGGCGTTTGAAGATTTCATGCAGAACGCCGGTGTTTACCTGAACATGTACAAGTCATGGATTGCAGCGTTTGAAAAAATGTCAGAGAAAAGCAAGGAACTATCAGACCTCACTGCCAGTCCGGAATCTTATAAAGAATTCTGCGACCTCTGGATGAAGATGTATGAGAAAGCGTTTGATTCTTTCTTTGACGACATGCCGATGATAGGACCAATGAAGGAGACGATGGAGCCTGTAAAGCTCGCAGCCAAGACGTATTCGGACGCAGTCGTAAAGATGTCCAGGGCGTGGACCAGATATAATTTCAGTTCTGCAAGCCGGGCTTAAGTATGGATAACACCAGTTTTGAGCCTGCCCACGATTTTTTTAATGCGTGGTTAGACACCTACGAAGCGACCTTAGGCAGGCTGGTAGAAGTGCCTGCCCTAGGACCTTCGCGCGAGAAATACGATAAAATGATGACCGGTTTCTCGAAGTTCGTGAACTTCTATTCAACCTGGATGGAGGTCAATTCCGATTTCCAGAAAGTGTTCGCGGATGCCATGAACAGGGTAAATGAGAGGGTTGCTGCTGAGATGGGTGAGGAGATAAGCCCGGATAAGTATAAGGATTTTTACAATATCTGGATCGAGACCTACAGTTCGGCTTTCAAGGAATTTCTTAAATCAGGTCATTTCGCTTCTGATATGGGTAAATTCACGTCATATTTCCTGGAATTCCAGAAATACAACAGGGAAATGCTTGAGGAGAACTACCTGAAACAGATGAACCTTCCCACGAAGAGCGATATCGATGAAATAAACAAAGAATTGTACTCCCTGAGGAAAAAAACGAAGGAATTAGCCCGCCAGATACAGGAGTTATCCGGGAAAGGATAACCTCCTCCTCAGATTAGGGAAGGGATGCTCTATGAGCGAGACTTGTTTGATACAGAACGATTTTAATAAATTATTAACAGGAATGGATCTACTTTTTAAACACCCCGATTTCTCTGTAGGGACAACGCCCTCAGAGATAGTCTACAGGGAGGACAAGATGAAGCTCCTCCACTATATCCCTGCAGTAGAAAAACCGTATCCGGTCCCGATACTTATTTCGTATGCCCTTGTGAACCGATACTATATTCTTGATCTGCAATCTGATAAGAGCGTGGTAAAGAAGCTGCTTGACCAGGGTTATGATGTATACGTCATGGACTGGGGATATCCTTCCGGGATGGACAGGTACCTGACGCTTGATGACTATGTGAACGGTTATATGAACAACGCCGTAGATAAGATCAGGCAAATATCAGGAATAGATAAGATTACTTTACTGGGAGTATGCCAGGGCGGGACTTTCGCTGTGATGTATGCCTCTTTGCATCCTGAGAAAGTAAAAAACCTGGTCACCCTGGTAACGCCGGTGGATTTTGATACAGATAGAGGTCTTCTCCACATCTGGGCTAAGAACATGGATGCGGACAAGGTCGTGGATTATTACGGGATAGTGCCGGGAGACTTCCTGAACTCAGGATTTTTACTCACCGACCCGTTCAAGCTCATTATCGCAAAGTATGTAGGGCTTTTCGAGCAGCTCGAATCCGAGAACGATGATGAGAGCATATCGCACAACCAGGAGATAATCGAAAATTTCCTCCGGATGGAGAAATGGATTTTCGACAGCCCGGACCAGGCTGGTGAGACCTTCAGGCAGTTCATCAAGGACTGCTACCAGAAGAACCTGCTTATCAAGAACGCGATGGTGATCGGAGGAAAGAAGATCAATTTGAAGAAAATCACCATGCCTCTGCTCAATGTCATGGCTGAGTTTGACCATCTCGTTCCCACAGATGCAAGTAAACCGCTTAACGAAGCGGTATCAAGCACGGATAAAGAGATGCTGGTTTTCCCGACCGGGCATATCGGCATCTTCGTGGGTTCAAAATCCCAGAAAGAGGTCTGTCCAAAGATCGCGGAGTGGTTAAAACCCAGGTCTTATCCTGACGGGACAGGTGATATTCATGAACGGAAAAATAAACGCAAAAAACCCAATCGCAAATCGAAGGAGAGTGTAACATGAGACTTGAGAACAAGGTAGTAATTATAACAGGCGCAGGAAGCGGCATAGGGAAACAGACAGCCCTGATATTCGCCCGTGAGGGAGCTAAGATCGTTGTGGCGGATATGAACGAAAATGGAGCAAAAGAGACGGTCGAGGAGATCGAAAGTCAAGGGGGAGAGGCGTTCTTTGCCAAGCTGGATGTATGTAACAGGGAACAATCAAAGCAGGTCGTTAAAGATACCCTGGAGAGGTACGGCAAGATCGACGTGCTGATAAACAATGCAGGCATCAACCAGGACGCACTCGTACAAAAAATGACAGAAGAACAGTGGGATAAGGTCATCACTGTTGACCTTAAAGGTCCTTTTAACTGCATACAGGCTGTGGTCGATGCCATGACAGAGCACGGCACAGGAGAGATAATTAACGTTTCCTCTATCGTGGGATTATACGGCAATATCGGTCAGACGAATTACGCCGCAGCAAAAGCCGGGCTGATAGGTATGACAAAGACGTTAGCAAAGGAACTGGGCAAACGGGGGATAAGGGTCAATGCAGTGGCTCCCGGATTCATATCAACCCCGATGACCGCAGGGGTTCCTGAGAAAATCCTTGAGATGATGAAGGAAAAGACTCCCCTGAAGAGGCTCGGACAGCCTGATGATGTTGCATATGCGCTCATGTACCTGGCTTCGGATGAAGCGAATTTCGTGAACGGAGCAGTGCTCAGCGTGGATGGGGGACTGCTCATATAGGGGGGACTATGAGGAACGTAGTTATTGCATCAGCCTGCAGAACGGCTATCGGGAAATTCGGAGGCAGTCTTAAGGACATGAGTCCGGGGCAGCTTGGCTCAGCGGTGCTGAAAGAGGCGCTAAAGCGGGGCGGCGCAGAAGCGAAAGCGGTCGAAGAAGTTATCATGGGGAACGTTCTCTCGGCAGGTCACGGTCAGAATATCGCAAGGCAGGCAGCTATTGCCGCAGGTATCCCTGTTGAGGTCTCGTCTTACTGCGTGAACAAGGTTTGCGGCTCAGGACTGAAATCTGTCATCCTTGGCGCCCAGGCTATCATGCTCGGCGACGCCGATGTTGTCCTCGCAGGAGGTATTGAATCCATGTCCCTGGCTCCGTATATTCTGAGGAAAGCCCGCTGGGGAGCGAAGATGGGGAACGATGAGCTTGTGGACGTGATGGTACACGACGGACTGTGGGACATCTTCAATAATTATCATATGGGCATCACAGCCGAGAACGTAGCGCAGAAGTTCGGCATTACCCGTGATGAGCAGGATGAGTTCTCAGCAAAAAGCCAGAACAAAGCCGAGGCAGCCATCAAGGCAGGGAAGTTCAAGGAAGAGATAGTCCCTGTATCCATCCCGCAGCCAAAAGGCGAGCCCGTGGTCTTTGATACAGACGAATTCCCCAGGTTCGGGACAACGAAAGAGGCGCTCTCCAAACTCAAACCCGCCTTTAAAAAAGACGGGACAGTGACCGCTGGCAATGCATCAGGCATAAACGATGGAGCAGCCTGTGTCCTCCTGATGTCCGAGGAAAAGGCAAAAAGCAAAGGCATAGAACCCCTTGCGACGATCAAAAGCTACGGCATGGCTGGAGTGGCTCCTGAGGTAATGGGGACAGGACCCATAGCAGCGAGCAAAAAAGCCCTGAAGCGTGCGGGTTTAAGCGTAGACGACCTTGACCTGGTTGAGGCGAACGAGGCTTTTGCTGCACAGAGCGTCGCGGTCAACAGGGAACTTGGTCTTGATACTGATATCGTTAATGTCAACGGCGGCGCTATAGCCCTGGGACATCCCATAGGAGCCAGCGGCGCAAGGATACTGGTCACTCTTCTCTATGAATTAAAGAGAAGGAAAGGCACTCATGCCCTCGCGACCCTCTGCATAGGAGGGGGTCAGGGCGTGGCGCTTGTGGTAAAGAGGTGAAATGATGGGCTGCAAGAGAAATGGAAAACTGGAAGGAAAAGTAGCCCTTGTAACAGGGGGCTCACGGGGAATTGGAAGGGCGATTTCCCTGCGGATGGCAGAAGAAGGGGCTGATGTTGTTATAAACTACCAGACGACGCAGGAGCACGCTGAGAAGGTCTCAAAACTGATAGACCAGATGGGCGCTGCGGATGAGCTTGAGAAGTTATCTGAGAAGATAGGGCGGATGGATAACAAGGAACTGGCAAAGGAGATCGCAAAATCAATCGATAATATCAGAAGACACTCCTACATATACAAGGCGAACGTCAGCAATATGGAGGAAGTGAACAGAATGCGGGATGAGGTCTTCAAAGAATTCGGCAAAGTGGATATACTGATCAACAATGCAGGCATCGTACGGGATAAATCCTTTGTCAAAATGACCCCTGATATGTGGGACGATGTCCTATCCGTGAACCTGGATGGAGCCTTCTACTGCACCAAAGCGTTCGTTGAGGGTATGCTTGAGCGCAAGTACGGAAGGATAATAAACATCTCCTCAGTCATCGGAAGGATGGGCAATTTCGGACAGGCGAACTATACTGCCTCAAAAGCAGGTATGATTGGTCTTACAAAAGCACTGGCGAAGGAATTCGCAGGCAGGGGTATAACTGTGAACGCAGTCGCACCCGGGTTCATTGATACGGATATGGTCAAATCCGTTTCCGACGAAATATTGAAGGGTATTCTCTCCAGGATACCCCTGGGAAGGCTGGGGAGAGCCTCCGAGGTTGCAGGGACTGTGGCTTATCTTGCCTGCGAAGATGGCGATTATATAACAGGTCAGGTCATAGATATCAACGGGGGACTCTACATCTGAGAATAGCTATCCTCGGCGGAACAGGTAAGATAGGGGAGGGGCTGGCTTACAGGTGGTCCAGGGATCATGAGATATATATCGGCTCAAGGGATGTGGATAAAGCGAAAAAGGCTGCAGACGAGTATGCATGCGAACTCACCGACCGCGGCATGAAGTGCCGCATCGAGGGAATGAGCAATAAGGACGCTGCGGCGAAAGCGGATGTTATTGTGCTCTCAGTCCCTTACGATGCCGCTCTTGAACTTGTTGAGTGCCTGTGCCCTGTCCTTAAGAACCAGATAGTCATCTCTGTCGTGGTGCCCATGAAAAAGGGAAAGAGCTTTGAATATTCCCCTCCCAGCGACGGGTGCGCAGCACTGCGTATCCAGCATCTTGTGCCGGGTGTAAAAGTGGTCTCAGCTTATCATAACCTCTCCTACCGCAAGTTAGCCGACATGGATAAGGTGATAGAGGGCGACGTGGTGATATGCGGCGACGACGCTGCTGCGAAGCGAGCGGTGATGGACCTGACACGGGAGATAAAAAGCGTCCGACCTCTTGACGGCGGAGCGCTTTGCGAGTCGCATATGATTGAGTCGCTCACGCCTTTCCTGATAAATATGGCTATGAGGAACGGGTTATCAGATCTTGGCGTGAAGTTTGTATAATTTCGTTTTAATTAAACTATTTATTCTTTAATGTCATTTACTTGATGGTATTGAGAGGTCATAATGATAAAAAGTCTGGAAGTTAAAAACTTCAAGTCTATAAAACATTTGAAACTTGATTGCAAAAGGGTGAATGTTTTTATAGGGAAACCAAATACTGGAAAGTCGAATATATTGGAGAGCGTGGGGATTTTTTCGACTCCGTATGGTGATCTTAAAAGGTTTGTCCGGTTTGAGCATATGGACAATCTATTCTATGACCAGAATCTGGAAGAGAGAATAGAAATAAAAGCAGATGATAACTATTGCGAAATAAAATTTGAAAATGGGCAGTTTATAGGAAAAGGTGGAGATAAAGAGAAAAAGGTCTTCAATTTTAATTTTGATTTTAATTTTGAAGGAAAAGGTAGTGCAGGGGCTTCAAGTACGTCTCCTTTCAAGTTTTATAGGTTCTCAATAAGGGGTACGTTTCCAAAACGGGAATCCGCGTATCTTTTACCTCCAAAAGGGGATAACCTTCTATCAATTCTATTAACAAATAAGGCTTTAAGAAAATCGGTAGCTGATTTATTCACTGAGTTTGGATTACGGATAGTTTTAAAACCCCAGGAAACCAAAATAGAAGTCCAAAAAGAAGTGGATGACGTAATAATCTCTTATCCCTACTCTTTAGTTTCCGATACCCTACAAAGAGTTGTCTTCCATCTCGCAGCGATAGAAACAAACAAAGATTCAATAATTATTTTTGAAGAGCCTGAAGCCCATGCTTTCCCTTATTACACCAAATTCCTTGCAGAAAGAATAGCTCTTGATAAGACAAATCAGTATTTTATCGCTACGCATAACCCCTATATCCTCTCACCAATTTTAGAAAAAGCGCCTAAAGAGGAAATTGGTATATTCATAACTTATTTTGAAGACTATCAAACCAAGGTTAGAGCAATCAAGGAAGATGAGATGCCTGAAATACTCGATCTTGACACCAATATCTTCTTTAACCTTGACCGATTCCTGGAACAAAAATGATATACCTTGAATGTTACACTGATAAAGCCTTAGTTATGGCTCTTGGTATCCATAAAAAAGAGATATACCACTCAGGCAGTAAAGGGAATGTTTGCAGGAATCTGGCGAAGAACAGCAGGGCCAGGGGACTGGTGGACGAAGACCCTTCCAGCGCACAGCCGGGCTATATCGGGAAACTGAGACTTCTATCCCTTGAGCATGAGATCAAGCTCATGCATGATGAGAAGAGCAGGAATTATCTGATTGTGCTGTGTCCAAGACTTGAGGATTGGGTACTGAAAGCGGCTAAAGAGGTAAAAGTGGATGTTGAGGACTATGGATTGCCGGATGATGCCGAGGAATTGCACAGGATTATAAATATAAACCCTAAAAAATTCTGCCATCTTGTCGGGGATATATAAAAGGGAAAAAGTAAGATGCTAAAGAGCTTGGAGATGCTGTTAAAAGCCCGTAAATCTTGAAACCACCAGCGGCGTCACGTAGGACTCAATGGCAGCAGCCACGAGGAGCAGGGGAACGACCCATCTTATATAAAACCACATACCCTGTATAAGTTCCTGCGTTATATCTATCCTCATGCCTTTTAAGAGCAGGTACATCGCATGCCCCAGCCGAAGACCGATACCCACGCTTATCAACACCATTGGAAGTTCGATGATGCCGTGAGGCAGAAGTGCTGCAACAACAAAAAGGACTCCCTGCTGCCTTGAGACTATTTCCGCCAGCATGCCCAGGACAAGCCCGTTCGATGCCGCAATGATGAACGGGACGATGCAGAAGATTATACCCAGTACAAGAGCCATCAGGCTGTTGCGTACATTATTCTTGAAGATCTCAAGCATCCTCTCGAACGGATCAAGCGTCGTAATCCTGCTGAATGCTTCCTTTAACATCTGAAACAATCCCTCAGACGCCTGCGGATTCAGTGCAGAGACCAGTACACCGATGAGCAGCGAAAAAACGAAAATACCAGCAGATGCAAGGATGTATTTCCTCAAAGAATAGATATATTCCAGATCTTTTTGCACTTATACCCCCATCAACAGCCGCAGGGTGTTTCGAGTTGCAGGCGAAAGCCCCAGCACTAATATGGCTAGTTTCATCAGATTTATAAGTTTCCTTTCTTTTTCGATATCGAACTTGTTATCCAGCATGTACAGCACAGGTATGAATACAAGGAGCTTCAAGGGGTACATCACGAACGAGGGATGGTTTGTAAAATTGCCTGCAAAATCAATAAAAAACGTAGGAACCACGTGCTTCTCATAATACCCGAGCCAGTCCATACCGATAAAGGTAGAAGAGGCATCGAGCATATGGGTGAGCAGTATAGATATGTTGAGCCTGTTCGTAAGAAGTGTAAAATCGAGCATCCTGGATATCGAGTAGATAATGCCAGTTGAAATCACGCCCAGCGTTAATATGGCTGCCGCAGGGACAGGGTTCTTTATTTGGTCTACTGAAAGCAGGATTGCCAGGTTTATTAGTGTCCACGCCACTCCCGCATAGCCGAACAAGGTATGGTAGTCTTTGATTACTCCCTTCCTCTGGAGGGTAACAGCGAGAGTAAGCAATGTTATAGTAACTGCGAACATGAGGAAATAGATAACCGGCGTCACAAAGAGATACCGCAGCGGAGGAGTGAATACATTTGAATCTTCAAGCACGCGCAGGACAGAGCCTGCAAGCACATAAGGCGTTACTGCGACTATGAACCGTGTATCTATCTCCACGTCAAGCTTCTCAAGCAGCCTCAGGACGCCGAAAATGCTAACGCCAAGTAGTATTGCATAGGTAACTGTATCCACCGGGTTATAGGACGTATCATTGACTATGCCGCTAATGTAATACTTATATATATACTGCCAGAGTGTATCTATAATACTCATATCGAGACCCTATGAAAAATAAAGATAGTTATAAAAACAAAGGGATGCAGCTCCCCAGGAATGTTGTAGTAGGTCATGGTGTGATCAATGACACTGGTAAGGTATGTAAAGACCTTAAGCTTAATGGGAGCGCCCTTATAGTTGCGGGCGAATCAACAATTAAGGCGGCGGGAAAGACGGTAGAAGTTTGCCTTGAGGACTGCGGCTTTGATGTGGATGCCGTTATCATAAAAGATCCCACCATCGATGAAGTCAAGAAAGTTGAGAACAGAGCGGTCGAGACAGGAGCCTCGTTCCTGCTGGGCGTGGGCGGCGGGAAGTCCATTGATATTGCCAAGCTCGCATCCATGCACCTTGACCTGCCGTTCATAAGCGTACCCACGGCTGCATCGCATGACGGTATAGTTTCATCCCGCGCCTCCATCCGTGAGAACAATGTAACCGTATCAGAGGCAGCATCAACCCCGATAGCAGTCATTGCAGATACTGCCATAATAGCCGCAGCGCCTTACAGGCTTCTGGCTGCGGGATGCGGCGATATCATCTCCAACTATACAGCGGTGCGGGACTGGGAACTGGCGTACAGGCTGCGCAACGAGCCTTTCAGCGAGTACGCATCTATTATCTCAAAGATGACCGCAAAGATATTGATAGAATCAGCCGAGTCAATAAGACCCGGCATTGAGGAATCAGCCTGGACTGTGATGAAAGCGCTTGTAGCAAGTGGCGTGGCTATGAGCATTGCAGGCTCATCGCGCCCTGCAAGCGGCTCAGAGCACAAATTCAGCCATGCGCTGGATGAGATAGCGCCGAAACCTGCCCTGCACGGCGAGCAGTGCGGCGTGGGGACGATAATGATGATGTACCTGCACGGCGGCAACTGGCAGGAGATACGCTGCGCTCTAAAAGCGATCGGTGCGCCTGCATGCGCCTCTGAGCTGGGAATAAAGGAAGAGTATATTATCCAGGCGCTCCTTCATGCGCATGAAATCAGACCTGAGAGATACACTGTACTCGGAACAGGGCTGACGCGTGAAGCAGCAGAAAAGGTTGCAAGGATAACAAAAGTAATTTGATAATTATATAAGCCCCCGTATTTCGGGGCTGATAAAATAAAAACCAGGTGAATTATATGGAAGAATCGGATGTAATAATAACGTTAATAGGAACAAAGTTAGCTAAAGTAGGGAATGAGTTCATTTTTAAGGGGGCTGCTAAAGACTGCGAAGCCTGTAAACTTAATAAAACGTGCCTTACGCTGAATATAGGCAGCAAATATAAAATAACCAGCATCAGGAACGGGGGGAGACTTGAGTGCTCCATACACGATTCCGGCATCTGCGCAGTGGAAGTCGTGGAAACCCCGATAGTTATTGCAATTGAGGCAAGAAAGGCCATCAAAGGCTCAAAGATAGTGTTCGAACCCATAATATGTAAGCTCTCAAGCTGCGAGAATTACAGGATATGCCGCCCTGCCGGGCTCGCACCGGGCGATAAGTTCACAATAGTGAACGTGATAGGCGATACCTCCGGCGCCTGCGAACGGGGCTACCTGTTAAAAGTGGCTGAGGTGAAGAGGAATGACAGATCAAGATCAGAATAGGTGCATGGATTGCAAGGCTCCACTGACAATTAAAAACAGGTACCCTGTATATTCATCTCATCTTGCGGTCATCGGGTACAGGTGCGCAGACTGCCGCGAAAAGAACAAATCCCCTGAAGCGAAAAAACGAGAGGAAGAGATAAGCAGGCTCACGAAAGATGTGCCCAGGCAAGAGAATATCAAGCATAACTTACTGAAGACATTAGAGAATAAGTAATGTTAATCAAGCCGATTTCTGAGCTCACTGAACAGGAGACTTCCCGGCTGCTGGACCGCAGTGCCGGGCTGCAGGATGTGATGGATTCGGTAAACCCCATACTTGAAGAAGTTAAGAGAAATGGGGATGCGGCACTGCGCAAATACACTCTGCAGTTTGACAGGGCGAGCATAGAGAAGATCGAAGTCTCTCATAAGGAAATCCATGAGGCGCTTTTTTCACTGGATAAGAACCTCATCTCTCATCTTAAAAAAGCTGCCTCAAATATCCGCGCTTTCCATGAGGCGCAGACCCAAAAAGACTGGATAAAGGAGTTCACGCCTGGAATCAGGCTCGGTCAGCGCATCACTCCTCTTGAGACCGTAGGCGCCTACGTCCCCGGCGGAAGGGCTTCTTATCCCAGCACAGCCCTGATGACTGTAATTCCCGCAAAAGTGGCAGGCGTAAGTCAGGTCATCGTATGCACCCCGCCAAAGCCTGACGGGACGGTGAACCCTCTTACGCTTGCAGCCGCCCATATAGCAGGCGCAGACAGGGTGTTCCGCATCGGCGGCGTGCAGGCGGTAGCGGCTATGGCTTACGGTACCAGGACAGTACCGAAGGTTGATAAGATAGTCGGACCGGGCAACGTGTACGTTACAGCGGCGAAAATGGCATGCGGGACTGCTATCGATTTCCCGGCAGGTCCAAGCGAGGTGCTTATAATAGCCGACGGCTCAGCGAGGGCTGATTTCATTGCATCAGACATGGTTGCCCAGGCTGAGCATGACCCGAACGCTGTATCCGTCCTCGTGACGCCATCAGAGGAACTCGCAGAGAGGGTTAAGCGGGAGATTGAACTGCAATTAAAGAACGAGGCGAGGCTTGAAATTATCAAGAAATCACTTGAGAATGCCGCGATACTCACTGGCAGCCTTGATGAATGTATCGAGTTCTCCAATAAATTCGCGCCCGAGCATCTTGAGATAATGACTGAGCAGGATATCCTCGGAAGGATAAAGCATGCAGGGTCGATATTTATCGGCTCCTACGCGCCAGTATCAGCAGGGGATTATGCCTCAGGCACGAACCACGTGCTTCCTACAGCCGGGTATGCGCGTATGTTATCGGGTCTGAATACGGATTATTTCGTGACGAAATCAAGCGTGCAGATAATCGAGAAGAAGGGGCTTGAGAGCATAGGTGAGACTGTTATCGGACTGGCTGAGGCTGAGGGGCTTTCTGCTCATGCGAACGCTGTAAGGATACGGAAAAAATAATAAAGAAAAAAGGAGACTGATAAATGAAATTCGCAGCAAGCGAAGCTATGCTGGCTTATTTCAACGCCCTTGAATCCGAGCTTAACCGCGCCATAGCTCTCGCCAACCGCGCGCGTGCCAACGGCTCAGACCCGAAACCGGAAATAGAGATACCCATAGCAAAAGACCTGGCTGACAGGGTCGAGAAGCTCCTCGCCATCGAAGGCGTGGCGAAGCGGCTCAGGGAACTGGAAACCACGGTTTCGCGCGAGGAAGCAGCCCTGCGCCTGGCTCTTGCAGTGGCTAAAGGGGAAATCAAAAGCTTTGAATCGAACAGGGATGCCATTGAGGCTGCAGTGAGAGTTGCGATGGCTGTACTTACCGAAGGAGTGGTTGCAGCGCCTATAGAAGGCATCGCAAAAATCGACCTGGCGAAGAACGATGACGGTTCCGACTATATACGGATATATTACGCCGGTCCTATAAGAAGCGCGGGCGGCACGGCGCAGGCGCTTTCTGTTCTGGCTGCCGACTATATCCGCGCAAATCTGGGGATTAACCGTTTCATTCCCCGACCTGAAGAGGTGGAGAGATATGTAGAAGAGATCACCGCGTATCACAGAGCCGTCCACCTCCAGTATCTGCCCACTGATGAGGAGATGCGGCTCATCGTGCGGAACTGCCCGATATGCATTGACGGCGAGCCGACCGAGGAAGCTGAGGTTGAGGGACGGCGCGATCTTGAACGTATCGAGACGAACAGGATACGCGGCGGCATGGCGCTTGTCATCGCTGAAGGCATAGCGCTCAAAGCACCGAAGGTGAAAAAACATGTGGACAAGCTCGGACTTGGAGGCTGGGACTTTCTTGAGAAATTCGTGGTGACGGTGAAAACAGATGATGCCTCGGCGCAGCTTAAACCAAAGGATAAGTATTTGCAGGACCTGATCGCAGGAAGACCTGTTTTCTCCTATCCCTCAAGAGCAGGGGGCTTCAGGCTCAGGTACGGCAGGAGCAGGAACACGAGCTTTGCCGCTGCTGGCATCAGTCCTGCAACAATGGTGCTGATGGATGATTTCATAGCCGCAGGCACACAGATAAAGGTGGAGCGCCCAGGCAAAGCAGCAGGCATAGCGCCCGTGGATACGATAGATGGTCCGACCGTGCGCCTGTTCAACGGCGATGTGGTGCGGGTGGATACGGCTCAGGAAGCCCTTAAAATCAGACCCTCGGTGCAGAGGATACTTGATATTGGTGAGATCCTGATAAACTTCGGGGATTTCCTTGAGAATAATCATCCACTTGTACCTTCATCGTACTGCTATGAGTGGTGGCTCAAGGAACTTGCTGCGAAAACGTCCTTAAAGGAACCGGGAGACCTGAAAAATCCAGATCAGAAGACCGCGCTCTCGCTGTCAGATACATATAAGGTCCCGCTTCATCCGAAGTATACCTATCTCTGGCATGATATCAACCTTGAGGATTATATAGCGCTTGCCGGGTACATCCAGAGTAACGGGAAATTAGCTGAAAAGCTCTTGTTCCCGGTCGATGATAAAATAAAGAACATTCTTGAGACGCTTCTTGTTCCGCATACCGTACGCGAGAAGATCATCTATATCGAGGAACCGCTTCCTCTGATGAGATGCCTCGGTCTTGATTCAAGCCTGAAGAAGACGTGGACTGCGCCTGAGCCCGGTATCATGGACCAGGTCTCAAAAGCGAGCGGGATAACCATCCGGAGCCGTGCCCCTATCAGGATAGGCGGGAGGATGGGAAGACCTGAAAAATCCGACAAGCGCGAAATGAAACCTGCCCCCCATGTGCTGTTCCCCATAGGTGAAGCCGGGGGACGGCGGCGATCGCTCCAGAGCGCAAAGGACTATGTTGAGGATAACGACAGCGGTGAAGTGAAAAATGCGGATTTTAAAACAGGACTGTCTTTCCAGAAAGAAAAGGTAGGGACAATAAAAGTGCAGATAGGCGAACGCTTCTGTCCCTCATGCAAAACCAGGACGTTCAAGAACAGGTGCAAATGCGGAAAATTCACTCACGCGTTACTTAAATGCCAGTCATGCGGTATCGAGGTACAGAAGCCCCAGTGCCCGAAATGCAAAAAAGAGACAACTTCTGTCACCGAGATGGAGATAGATTTCAAATCAGAGTATCAAACTGCACTGAATAACGTAGGAGAGAGGGATACCTTTGAAGCGGTAAAAGGCGTGCTGGGTCTCATTTCGAAGAACAAGACGCCTGAGCCTCTTGAGAAAGGCATTCTGCGCGCAAAGCACGATATCGTGATGTTCAAGGACGGCACCGTGAGGTATGACCTCTCAGACCTACCCCTCACGCATATCAAGCCAAAAGAGATAGGCGTTCCTGTGGAAAAGCTAAAAGCGCTTGGGTATGCGAACGACATATACGGGATACCTCTTATCGAGGAGAACCAGGTGCTTGAACTTAAGGTGCAGGATATCGTTGTTTCAAGGGATTGCGCTGAGTACCTGCTGAAAACAGCAAGGTTCATCGACGACCTGCTCGTAAAATACTACAGGGTCGAGCCGTATTACAACATAAACAGCACAGACGAACTTATCGGGAAACTGGTGATAGGGCTTGCACCCCATACCTCTGCCGGTGTGCTCAGCCGCCTTATCGGGTTCACGGGCGCATCAGTGGGCTACGCGCATCCCTTTTTCCATGCTGCAAAGAGAAGGAACTGCTTCCATGGGGATGAAAAATTATTGATTTACAGAGGAGACGGTTTTGAGCTTTTAACGATTCGCGAGCTTGTTGAACTCAGTCTTACCGGCAAAACAGAAAAAGATGATTTTGGAACCGAATACAAGGAGATACAAGGCCTGAAAACATTTGCTTTCAACATAAAAACGAAAAAATTCGAGCTGGCGGATATAACCCATGTTTCAAAACATATCTCTCCTGAGAAGCTGATCGAAATAAAAACGAAAAGCGGTAGAAAGATGGTCGTGACTAAAGATCATCCGTTCCCGGATAAATCAGGAATAAAAGTGAGGGCGGAGGATGCAGATGAATTATTAATCCCCTGGAACCTCAGAAGACCTCCCATCGAAACTAAAGAGAATATCGACCTGCTTTCGATAACAGACGCTAAAGATATAATGATAAGGACAGAAAGCGATGTTTTCGAAGAGGATGTACCTCTTTCGCAGATAAGCGAAAATCTTGGAATGAGTTATAAGACATTTACGAATTATATTTACAGGAAATCATATCCGTTAGAGATGGTCAACAGATTTAATCCTGACATGATCGATACAGGAAATTACCTGATAGGAAGCAGGAGAGATAAGGTATCTATAAAGCCCAGCATAACCGTGGACGAAGATTTCTTATCGCTGTTAGGATTTTATTTAGCTGAAGGGTTTATTAAGAAGAATCAAATCAAGTGCCATCAGGTATCTATAACTGCTACTAAAGAATGGACAAAACGCATATTAGAGGAGAAAATAAACACTGTTTTTGGCTTGTCCCCCAGCATTTCAGGAAACCATGTAACGATATGCTCAAGATTCGTCTTTGAACTTTTTGAGGAACTGAAAATCGGTAAAGATGCGAAAACAAAAAGGGTTCCGAACTTTGTGTACGCTCTGTCAAAGGATAAGATAAGTGCATTTTTGAGAGGTTATTTCGCTGGAGATGGATCGTGCTCTCTGCAGAGCACGTTAGAGGTCAATTTAACCTCAGTAAATAAATGGTTGATAGATGGCGTATCCTTCCTTCTGATGTTTTCCGGGATTAGGCACTCTATCTGCGAGGATAAGATAAGGATTTATGGCAGCGAAGCAAGAAGATTCATAGAAGACATAGGCTTCCTCGGTGAAAAGCAAAAGCATGCTGAAGAATTGCTTAAAAAATGGATGGCCAAAAAAGGTCGGGCAAGAACCTGTTTTGATGAAGATGTGTTCATTGATAAAGTTGTAGAAAGAAAAGAGATAAGCTCTCAAGATAAATATGTATATAATCTGACAGTCGATACTCACCACAGCCTCATTTGCTCGGGAATTACTACCTTTCAGTGCGACGGCGACGAGGACTGCGTGATGCTGCTGATGGACGGGCTCCTGAATTTCTCGCGCTCGTACCTCCCTGACAAGAGAGGAGGTCAGATGGATGCGCCCCTTGTGCTGACCTCGCGCATCGACCCCAACGAGGTGGATAAGGAGGCGCATAATATAGATGTGCTTTTCCAGTATCCACTTGAGTTCTATCAAGCTACGCTTGAATATAAAAACCCGAAGGATATCGTAAAGCTCATGGATACAGTGAGCGGCAGGCTGGGGACGCCTGCGCAGTACGAGGGCTTCGGTTTCACGCACGACACTGCCGACATAGCTGCAGGACCGAAGAACAGCGCGTACAAGACGCTGGGAACAATGATCGAGAAGATGGATGCGCAGCTCGCACTGGCGCGGAAGATTAAGGCTGTTGACCCGCAGGACGTGGCGGAGAGGGTGATTGAATCGCATTTCCTCCCCGATCTTATCGGGAACCTGCGCTCGTTCTCAAAGCAGAAGGTGAGGTGCACGAAGTGCAATGCCAAGTACAGGCGCCCGCCCCTGCGCGGGACGTGCCCGAAGTGCGGCGGGAATGTGGTGCTTACGGTGCATGAGGGGTCGGTGAGGAAGTACCTTGAGACTTCGCTGCGGATAGCGGATGAGTACAATGTGAGGCATTACACGAAGCAGAGGCTTGAATTACTGGAGCTTGAGATGAGGTCGCTGTTTGAGAGCGATAAGGTGAAGCAGAAGGGGCTGGCGGATTTTATGTAAATAATTTATTGAATATGCTTAACCTTAGCATTCATCCATTAGGATTCAAGAACGTAGAATATGCATATACACAGATTCTACTAACAAGAATTAAATATACCTTATTAAAATCTAATATACTTGATGGCTGGAGCCGTTAATGCAAAAAGAAGCAAAAGCACGCATCAAGATCAATAAACTCCTTGAACAATCGGGCTGGAGATTTTTTGATGATGAAAAAGGAAAAGCCAATATCGTTTTAGAGAATAATGTCAAGATCACCAGGAAAAATCTTGATGAGTTCGGGAACGATTTTGAAAAAACAAAGAATGGTTTTACGGATTTTCTTCTTCTGGACGAAAAAAGCTTCCCATTTGTTATTGTAGAGGCGAAGTCAGAAGATAAAAATCCTCTGGATGGAAAAGAACAGGCAAGAAAATACGCACAATCTCAAAATGTGAGGTTCGTAATACTATCAAATGGCAATTTGCATTATTTCTGGGACTTGGAGCGTGGAAATCCCAGTGTAATAACCAAATTTCCAACATTAGAGTCGCTTCATCATACAGGTTCGTTTCAGCCCAATCCCTCTACTCTTGTTAAAGAAATAGTCGGAGAGGATTACATTGCCCGAATCCAGAACCCACTTTTTGACAAAGACCCGCGCTGGAGCACT
This sequence comes from Candidatus Methanoperedens sp., assembly GCA_026552855.1. Lineage (GTDB taxonomy): Archaea > Halobacteriota > Methanosarcinia > Methanosarcinales > Methanoperedenaceae > Methanoperedens. Next base: position 27,973 of record JAPMTX010000151.1, read on the forward strand.
GACAAAACAAGAGCGGACTATATACATGAATCCGGGTTGAAATTCTTAAGACCGTATCAGTTAGATGCGGTTCATGCTTTGCAGGAATCCGTGGAGGATGGACACGACAGGTTCCTTTTTGAAATGGCGACAGGAACCGGAAAAACACTGATTTCAGCCGCAGTTATCAAGCTGTTTTTGAGATCGGGGAATGCAAAGAGGGTGCTTTTTCTTGTTGACCGGTTAGAACTTGAAGATCAGGCAAGGAAAAATTTTGTGAAATATTTGAAAAACGACTACAAAGTAGTTATTTATAAAGAAAATAAGGATGACTGGCGAAAAGCTGAAATTGTTGTCTCAACCGTTCAAAGCCTCTCTTTTGATAATAAATACCTGAGGCTTTTTTCACCCACGGATTTTGACCTTCTTATATCGGATGAAGCTCACCGTTCAATAGGATGGAACAGCAGGGCTGTTTTTGAGTATTTTGTTGGCTATAAACTCGGTCTTACTGCCACACCTAAAGATTATCTGAAGCATTTAGACCCTGAGAAAGTAAGTAAGAAGGACCCGCGCGAATGGGAAAGGAGACAACTGCGGGATACTTATATTACTTTTGGCTGTGAGCGGGGTACTCCGACTTTTCGATACAGTCTTATTGACGCGGTGAGGGATGGATATCTCGTGAATCCTGTAGCGGTAGATGCAAGAACAGAGATCACGACGGAGTTACTTTCTGAAAAAGGCTATTCTGTGATGATCGAAAATGATGATGGGAATAAAGTTGAGTATATATATTATCACAAGGATTTTGAAAATAAATTCCTTTCTGGAGAGACAAACAGAATTTTCTGCAAGACTTTTATTGAAAATGCCCTCCGCGATCCAATAAGCGGTGAGATAGGCAAAACCATTGTTTTTTGCGTGAGCCAGAATCATGCCTCTAAGATAACCCAGGTATTGAATGAGCTTGCCGACAGGTTATATCCCGGTAAATATAATTCCGATTTCGCTCTTCAGGTGACCTCAAATGTTCAGGATTCCCAGCAATTTACCATCAATTTTACGGACACAAGCAATAACCTATCCGGTCACTCGCGTTTTCTTGATGGTTATAAAACGAGTAAAACAAGGGTGTGCGTGACCGTTGGAATGATGACGACAGGATATGATTGCCAGGATATTTTGAATATCTGCCTGATGCGTCCCATATTCTCGCCAACGGATTTTATCCAGATAAAAGGAAGAGGTACAAGAAAGTATGATTTTTCATTGAAGATGAAAAATGGGAACGATAATGAAGTCATTAAGAAAACTAAAGAAAAATTCAAGCTTTTTGATTTCTTTGCAAATTGCGAGTATTTTGAAGAGAAATATAATTATGATGAAGTTTTAAAATTACCTCCAAGGAGTACATATACAGGGGGTGGTGATGGCACGGAAAGGGCAAGTGAATATGAGAATCTCAGTTTAGACCCCCTAACAAGCCTTGAGGAATACGCTATCGGCATGGATGGGATGAAAATAGATCGCATGTTCTTTGATAAATTTGAGACTGCTATCAAAAACAATCCATTCATAAAGGAAAATATTGAAAAAGAAAATTTTGATGCAGTTGAAGAATATATAAAAAGTAAGGTTTTTGAGAAGCCAGAGGATTATTTTAATCTTGATAAATTGAGGAAATCATTGAGGATAGACCGCCGCCTGAGTTTAAGGGAGATGATAGAGAAGATATTTGGAAAGATATCTGCATTCAAGACGAAAGAGGATTTGCTTGAAGAGGAAGTTGAAAGATTCATCTCTATTCATAAGCCCGAAAGCAGGGAGGTGCCGCTCATCAGGAATTTTATAAAAGCATATATTATGGACAATGAAGTCAGGGATATTATTGAATCAAAGGAATTCGGGCGTTTTTCCACGAATACTCAAATCTCAATGGAGGATTTTAAAGAACTGAAGAAATGGCGCGAAATGATACCCGAATATGTGAAAGATTATGTTTCGTTAAATAAGTTCATGTAGTGGTGATTTATGAAGAACATTCAAAAAACCCGGGACTGGCTGCATATGGCATTGAAAGAATTTGATGCCGCGCTCTCTGATTTTAAAGAGGAAAGGAACAGTGAGTCCATTCAACATGCGCAGCAATGCGCTGAGAGAATCGGTAAGTCTATTTTGTCTTTTTTGGGTTTTGCACCTGAAAAAACACATCATCCATCAAATTATATTGTTAAGGAGATCTTGCAAAATCCAGAAGTGCTCAGATCACTTGAGATTACTGAAGATGAAATAAAAGATCTTGTTGATATAGCGACATTATCTTCACCTTTCGAGCGCCAGGGCACTATGCCAAGATATGGCTGGGAGACAAAAGAAAGAATCATTACACCAGATGAGATATACACGAACGAGATTGCTTCCGTAATGATTAAAAATGCATTTCAATTGCTTATCAAATCTTGTGAATTTTATCGATTAAGAGATATGGATGAAATACTCGCAACAAAAATACTGGAGATTGATGAATATGTTAAAAAACATAGAACTGATTAAACAGAAAGAATATTGCATTCCGATCAAAGAATATTTTGAAATAGTTACTAAGAAGGTCGATGTTTATGCAGCTCTACTCTTTGGTTCAGTGGCAAGAGGAGATGCTAAACCTTTTCGAAGTTATGAAAGTGATATCGACATAATTGTAGTTATCAATGATATTCCTCTTGATCTTGGTAAGCGGATGCTTTACAAAATAGATGTAGAATCCGGAACGCAATCAAGAGTTCAATCTATATGGATGACGCCGCATGAACTGGAAGAACATATCGAGGCAAAATCAGAATACATCCTTGAGGCATTTGAATCCGGAATCATCCTTTTTGACCGTGAAGGGTATCTTGAGAAAAAAATATCCGATCTGGCTATGGAATTGAAATCGAAAGGTGTTTCAAGATTAAAGTGGGGCTGGTCATGGAATATCAAAGCAGGGGAAGTTGTGGAATTATGAAAAAAGAACCGCAGATAAACGCAGATGAACGCAGATACTCGCTATTTGGTTTTAGAGCCTGTCTGAAAAATCAATCAATGGCATATTTCCAAATAAGCCACAGAGGCACAGAGACACGGAGAGTCTTCAAACAAACCTCTGCGTCTCCGTTTCTCTGTGGCTTTAACTTTTCGGACAGGTTCTTAGAGAAACAAAAGTTATGAGTGGTACTATATTTCTGAAAATCGTGAAATGAAGGTCAAAAAATGTTAGATCAGGATACAAAAAGAAAAATCGATAACGCCCGCGATATCCTCGTGGGAAAAGTTCCAGACCCGAAGTCGCAGGTCGAGCAGATAACTATCGCGCTCATCTACAAGTTCATGGACGACATGGATAAAGAATCGCAGGCGCTTGGCGGAAAAGCTGCATTTTTCACAGGGGAGTTCGAAAAATACACATGGTCGCGAATTTTTGACCCGCGCCTCGGAGGCTTCGAACTCATTGCGCTGTATGGCGAAGCTATTACAAAGATGAACCAGAACCAGAATATCCCGCAGCTTTTCAGGGATATTTTCAAGAACGCTTTTCTTCCATATCGCGACCCTGAAACTCTTAAAAGTTTTTTGAAAGAGATAAACGAGTTCAAATACGATCACAGCGAGAAGCTGGGGGACGCTTTTGAATATCTCCTGTCAGTGCTTGGCTCTCAGGGCGATGCAGGACAGTTCAGGACACCGCGCCATATTATTGATTTTATTGTTTCTGTCATTGACCCGAAGAAGAACGAATCGATCCTTGATCCAGCGTGCGGGACTGCGGGTTTCCTGATATCCTCTTTCAAGCATATCCAAAAGCAGAATACGAAGGAGAGAAAAGGGGACTGCCTGACAATGGATGAGAAAAAGAGGCTGATGAACAGCCTTGTCGGGTATGATATTTCCCCGGATATGGTGAGGCTCTCGCTTGTGAATATGTATCTTCACGGCTTCCAGACCCCGAAAATTTACGAATACGATACCCTCACGAGCGAGGAGAAATGGAACGAAACCTATGACGTAATTCTTGCAAATCCTCCTTTCATGACCCCTAAAGGCGGCATCCGCCCCCATAAGCGTTTTTCAGTGCAGGCAAACAGGAGCGAAGTCCTGTTCGTGGATTACATCATGGAGCATATTTCCACAAACGGCAGGGCTGGCGTGATCGTGCCAGAGGGCATAATCTTCCAGTCTGCGAATGCCTATAAGGCGCTTCGCAAACTGCTTGTCGATACCCATCTTTTCGCCGTCGTTTCCCTCCCGTCCGGCGTTTTCCAGCCCTACGCAGGCGTGAAAACAAGCATCCTGCTGATGGACAGGACTCTTGCAAAGCGCGCGCCCGATATCCTTTTCGTGAAGATCGAGAGCGACGGCTTTGACCTTGGCGCGCAGAGGCGCCCGAACGGCAAGAGTGACCTCCCGGCGGCGCTTTCGGCTCTTTTGAAGTTCAGGAGGAGTTTGCATGAGGGAAAGGAGTGCGAGTTTAGCGAGGAGGAGAAGAGGCTTGCGCATCGGGTGGCGAGGGTGAGGATTGCTGAGGGCGGGGATTATAATCTGTCGGGGGAGAGGTATAAGGAAACGATTAAATCCAAAAGATCGGAATATGAATTGTTTGAAATCAATGATATTTGTGAAGTGGTTCGTGGAAGTTCACCGAGACCAAAAGCTGACCCAAAATATTATGGTGGAACTGTTCCAAGATTAATGATTTCGGATGTAACAAGAGACGGTATGTATGTTACTCCTTTGACTGATTTTCTTACCACAGAAGGGGCTAAACTAAGCAGACCCATGAAAAAGGGTGAAGTTGTTGTGGCTGTAAGTGGGAATCCTGGGCTACCTGCGATTTTGAAAGTTGATGCATGTATTCATGACGGTTTTGTTGGGTTTAGAAATCTAAGTCCCAAAATATTACCTGAATTTTTATATTTTTTTCTATTTCATCAAAAAGAGAGATCAAATTCTCAATCTGTAGGTGCTATATTTAAGAATTTAACAACAGATCAAATTAAGAAAATCAAAATCCCACTCCCGCCCCTGGCAGTCCAGCAGGAGATCGTGGCTGAGATTGAGGGCTGCCAGAAGGTCGTTGATGGGGGGCGGCAGGTGGTGGAGAATTATAAGCCGAAGATAAAGATGGATGAGAGGTGGGAGGTGGTTGAGCTGGGAGCTGTATTCAATAAAATCACTGATTCCATTAATCCTAAAGAAAATAATGGAAATGTCAAATATATCGGTCTTGAGAATATCAAATCAGGAACGGGTAATCTAAATGGTGATTTTAATAAAGAAATCTCAGATATTAAGAGTACAAAATTAATTTTTTTAATAAATGATATTCTATATGGCAAATTGCGACCAAATTTAAATAAAGTTTGGCTGGCCACATGTGCGGGAATTTGCTCTACTGATTTTTTATTATTAAGAGCTAAAAATAATAATGTAATTCCTAAATTCTATTCATTTATTCTGAGAGACAATGATTTTAATGCTCAAGTTTTGAAAGGAATTAAGGGAGCACAGTTGCCAAGAGTCGGGTTTGAGTATATTTCAAAGATAAAAGTCCCTCTCCCACCGATTTCTATACAGCAAGAGATAGTTTTACGAATTGAGGAGGAGCAAAAACTGGTGGAGGCGAATAAAAAATTGATTGAAATATTTGAAGGAAAAATAGAAGCGAAGATTGAAGAGGTTTGGGGTGAATAAAATTATTAATGAAGATGAATTAGGTGAGATACTGCTTTATTGTTTTCTTGAAATTTAAGAGAGATTATGGGAGTAATATTTGAACAATTTCATTCAATAAATTATGAAAATGAAGCTGATGTTAGTCAAAACTTTGTTATAACTCTTTTGACTAAATATCTGGGTTTTTCATTAGAGGATATTAAACCTGAAAGAGATTTCCCAGCAAGGGATATTTTTTACGGTAGAAAGAAAATAAACTCAAAGGATTTTCCTAAGAGTCAACGTCCAGATTATGTCATTTGTATTAACGATATTTCAAATCCAAAATTTGTCGTGGAGAGCAAAGCTCCTAGTGAAGAATTGGAAAAACATTTGCCGCAAATGCAATCTTACTCTTTGGGTGTTGGCGTAAATTTATTAGTTATAACAAATGGGGTTAGCTTAAGAATTTATGATGTAAACAATTTAATATTTAAAGCAAATAATATTGAGGATTTAGATTTAAACTTTGATATAGTTAAGAAAATACTTTGTAAAGAAGTTCAAGCCTGTTCTTCCCCTCTAGAAATAATAAAAAGTATTGATATCGACAAAGCTTTAGGTAAATCGTCTATACAACTTATCGAGGAAGAAAAAAGAAAGCTACAACTAAAAATTTCTGATTTTCAAGAATATCTCAAAAATGTTAAAGAGCAATTTCAAGACTGGCAAATCCCAAGGGAATTCCAAGCTTTTTCTTTAAAAATAGAACAATATCCACCCGATAGATTGCATAGGTTTAAGATATACAAAATGTCGAAAATTAGTTTAGGGGAGGAAAAAAGTTATACTTTCGCTGAAATAGAGCAGAAGTTTAATACCCCCATTAAAATTTTTATTGGCCCATCAGGTATTGGCAAAACAACGCTACTTAAATATATTGCATATCTAAAAGCAAGTGATTGCTTAAATCTCCATAATGTTGAGATTCCAATATATATTCCATTGAGAAATTTCGGCCATAATTTAGGTTTGGAGAATCTAATCATCAAATCACTGGGAAAAAGAGGCTTTAACACCTCATCACAGGATTTGCAAAAGCTCTTACAAAAGAACACTTTTATTTTTTTGTTAGATGCATTTGATGAGGTTCAAGAGAAATACTTGGAGGATGCAAAAAGAGAGATCGAAGAATTTACAGGCATAAATACCAATAAAATTATCATTACATCACGGGAAACAAGATTGATAGATTTACCCTCATCTTCACGATTTCTTGTAAATCCGCTAGAACAAAATGAGATTGAGAATCTTCTCGAACAATATCTTGGTAATGAACGATTTAAATTTTTGCATGAAATAAAAAGGAAGGGCTTAGTTGATGAGTCGAAAAATACCTTATTACTTACATTGATGATACTAATCTATAAAGAAGATCAAATACTTCCGATTTCAAGGACAAAAATTGTTGGGAAAGTTGTTGAGAAAATAAAAGAGTGGGAGGAAAGTAAGGGCAAAAGACTCACAAATGGATTAAGTTGGGGAATTAAAGAGAAGATACTTAGTGAGCTGGCTTTTAAAATTGTCGAGGCTCAAGAAAACCTAACGTTATCTGAAAAACAATTTGATAGCGTGCTGATACCATTACTTGAATGCTTAGAGGAGAAAAGGGAAATTCCCCAAGGTATAGATAAACATCGGGTTATAGAGGATTTAGCTCTAACTGGAATTGTTGGTTATGATGATGATGCGGTTTCTTTTTGGCATAGGGCGTTTCTTAATTACTTTGCCTCTAAAACCCTTGCGGATAAATATGTTGAATCTCCAAAAATCCTAGAAGAAATTAAGAATAAAGTTGCTTGGGAGCCTATTATTGTCGGCTCAGTAGAACATTTATATGATTCAACGAAATTCATAGAAACTCTCAGAGACACAAATCTATTTTTAGCTTCTGCCTGTCTTGGGGAGGCTAAAAAAATTAGTGAACATACTATTAAGGATATAGTATCGCAACTCTCAATAAAATGTTTCTCTCCTATTAACGAAATAAGATTAAGAGCAATTTGGTTTCTCAAGCGGATAAATCCAACATATACCATAGACGTATTTTTTGGCTTTTTGGAAAATAATCCATATCCTGATATTCGAAAAATTGCGATAGAAGAGGCTGCTAAAGAAAAATCTAGTAGAGCAAGAATGGCTGTCTATAAATTGATAGATTGGGATGAAAGGGGAGGTATTTTTCTTGGAAGTACTCAAGGGAGCATTGCTAAGGCGCTATCAAATTTTGATGTAGATGATCAATTAAAAATAATTAAAATATGGAGAACAAAACCAGATATTTTCACCAGTGAAGATTGCGAAGAAGCTATACGAAATATTATTAGAGAAGGAGGACTGACCGAAAGGGTTAAAGAAGCATTATTAGACTTCTATCTTGAAAAAGAAGAAGGTGACATCCATAAACACCATAAAGATCGAGGACTAGCCGACATTTTGATAGAAATTAGTGATGAGAAAATCGTACCTAAACTAATAGAAAGTTTTGAAGTCAAAAATTCTGATAGCCTTGATGGGATGAGAACAGAAGATATTCTTGCTAGTTATAAATTAGAAAATGTAATAGAACAGCTTTCATCCAAAGCATTAGATCAAAAAATTGGCGATAAAATTAGAGAAGGATGTTCGGGTGCATTAAGTAAATCAAAAGGAATGGTTCCACTATCTATCTTTGAGAAACTTCTTGAAGATAAAAATCCACGAGTTCGCAGAAATGCCATTAAAAGTCTAGATAGATTCCCTACTTCCGAAGTCAAGGATTTATTACTCATATACGTGAACGATAAGGACGGTAGGGCGCAGTATGAAGCCATTAAAGTTTTAGGAGATAAAGGCTTGCTCGTAGAATTAGCGGATAAAAACAAATTTCCTAAAAGATTTTACGATATAAGTGTGGAGGTGCTTTTAGAACAGACAAGAAAATACAAACTTCGAGAAATGTTGCCTATTCTCGATTGGTTGAAAGATAAAGTTCGTAACGATGATAGAAAGAAGATTGATGTTGCCCATGCTTATAGCATAATTGGGGAGAAAGAAAAGGCAAAGAAGATTATCGAAAGCTTCTTCCACGAGAATGAATTAGTGGTAAGCGAATACGGTCTTGCAGACTTAGCAGAAATATCTCCTGTCTTTGATCCACCATATTCTTTGAGAATTATAAAAGAAGTTTTAAAATCTATAAATAAATTGAGCGATAAAAGTAGCTTTTGGGTAGATAAATGCATTGAATCTCTTGAAAGAATTGGCAATATAGAAGCACTTGATCTGCTAAAAGAATTAGCCACAGGGTATGCTGCCAAAAGAGAACTGTTACTCATAGAAAGATCATTAAGAGCAATTAATAGTTTAGCCACAAATAAAGATGAGGAGTGGTATATTAACTTCATAAAAAGAAACTCTCATCTTGAAAGGTCTGATTTAAGGAGAGCAATAGAAGGATTGGGAATAGTTGGTTCAGAGAAATCAATTCCAGTTATAAAGGAAATAGCCGCTTTGCATAAGAAGGAGGAATATATTATAGCTATTTGTTTTTTAAGCATAGAAAATATCTATAGAAATTCAGGTATATTAATAGAAATTACGGAAAAAGAGGTTTTAAATGAAAATAACTAAACCCCTCCCCCTCTATCAAAAGCCCTCCACCCATACTGAAGAGGGGCAAAAGCTGGTCGAGGTAAATAAGAAACTGATCGAGATTTTCGATGGAAAGACGAAGGCGAAGATTGCGGAGGTATGGGACTAGTTCTATACGATGATATTATGTGATGAATCTATAAAAATAAACTGCGTGGTAGAAAACATGAGCACACTAACGAAAATTTCTTCAATCCTAAACATAAACCAGGAGAAATTAGAGAAAGAGAGTTTAAGAACATACCTGCATATCAGGTTAAGGCGATGCGAGTCAGAAATATTCAATATTGCGAAGAAGTATGGAATTCTCTCAATAGAAGAATTTGAAGACCGATATAAAAAGGGAGAAATTGAAGAAGAGGGAACATGGGAAGATTTCTTCAAGTTAGACCATCTTGAGGCAGAAAAAGCATCTCTAAAAAAAGCATTAGAGGCAGTCCAGTGAATATTAACAAAAGACTATCTCAAATTGCTGAGATCGAATTCTCAGATATTGTTGAAATGGCAGAGGAATCTGAAGACAAACTGAGGATATATTTGATCGATGAAAGTTTTATTGATGTGTGGTTTTCAAGAAAGATGGAGGGGCGGTATGCGTATCATTGGGAACGAGGGCATATTGATGGGAAAATTTACAGACATGACAATATCCCTCATAAAAGATGGGAATATGTTAAAACTTTTCCAAAGCATTTCCATAATGGACATGAAAACGAAGTTGGTGAGAGTTTTATCAGTGATGAACCTGCCGAAGCAATCAAGGAAGTATTGGAATTTGTAAGAAAGAGCATTAACTCTTAATCGAGCTTTTCGAGGGAAAGATAAGGCGAAAATTGCAGAGATATGGAGCTAATAGATGGAAGAGAAGATTAACGAAAATCCGTGCGTATCCGTCCAATCCGTGTCATCCGTGTTCCATGCTGAGGATGATACCAGATGCTTTACGCTGAAATAACCGACAAAATCATCAGTTCTTTTTACAAAGTCTATAACACACTGGGCTATGGCTTTCTGGAAAAGGTTTATGAAAATGCCCTCGTCATAGAATTAAAACGGGCAGGGCTCAAGGTTTTGCAGCAACAAAATATCAAGGCTTATTATGAAAACCAGGTGGTAGGGGATTATTTCGCCGACATCATTGTAAACGACCAGGTAATCATGGAAATCAAAGCTGCTGAGGGTTTTAGAGAAGAAAATAGGGCTCAGTTAATCAATTATCTCAAAGCCACAGATAAAGCCTTACCTCCCATACTTTTAGGCACATAAGCCCATACAGTCTAAAATATCTTTTTGTTTTTTCGTGAGTTCCGATACTATTGTTTCCCCATTAGTCAAATCGATCTTCTTAATTTTCTC
>JAPMTX010000129.1 GCA_026552855.1 Candidatus Methanoperedens sp.
CCAGCGCAAGTTCCATCGCTTCCTTTGAGTTCATGTGGTTGGGAAGCTTCGCTCTGGGCGGGATGATGGCATCGGCGATAAGAAGGTCAGGCAGAGCCATAAGCTCAAGGCTTCTCCCCGGCATCTCCTTCACAGTATCGCCCGTGATCACGACCTTGCTCTTCCCGTCCGTGATGATAACGCCTGCGGCTTCCTCAAGCCTGGGATGTACGACCTCGACCAGCATCATCTCAAGACCGATAAGCTCAAAAGGGGTATAGAAGCCCACATCATGCCTTACAGGCTTCATGAAGCTCAGGTAATTCAGTATATAATCAAGCGTGTTCCTGAGCCCGTACACGTTCACCCCGTTCTGGATGCGGTGGAAATCCCCGAAGCCTGCGTAGTGGTCGTAGTGCGCGTGCGTCCATATCACTCCGTCCACGCGGCTGATGCCCTTTTTTAGGAGCTGCCACCGCAGATCCGGGCTTGTATCTATAAGCACCCTGCCATCAGGGGATTCGACCAGCACGGAGAAACGGAGCCTCCTGCTTCTCCCTCCTGCATGGGCGTCCATACATGCAGGGCAGGTGCAGCCTATTTTCGGCGTTCCTATTGAATCGCCGGTTCCAAGAAGGGTTATTTTCATAGAGCGGTACTCCGCTTTATACTGCCCCTTCAGGCATATCGCTCACTCTGAGATGTCTCATCTATCGTCTTAAGCGGAATCCTCTTGTTGAACTCATTGATCCCGCGCAGCAGGTCCACCTGCGACAGCTTTGTCCTCCCGGTCACAAGACCGCTCAGCACCGCTTCCCTGATTATAAGCCGCAGGTCTGAGCCTGAGTATCCCTCTGTCTTTCTTGCTATCTCCTCTGTATCGAAATCCCCTTCGATACTGCGCAGCACTATATCCAGTATTTTTTTCCGCATATCCTTATCAGGCAGCGTGAATTCCACTATCTCGTCAAACCGCCTCCATGCCGCATGATCGAGTATTGCTGGATGGTTCGTCGCGCCGATGAGAAGCACGCCGTGCTCTACAAGGCTTATCTCATCGATGGCCTTAAGCAGCGTATTCACAGCCCTTTTCAGTGCTGCATGCTCATCAGTCGCGCGAGCCTTTGCAACAAAGTCGAACTCATCGATGAACAGTATGCAGGGACTCAGGCGCTTTGAGAGTTCAAACACCCTGTCTATGTTCTTGGCAGTCTCTCCCAGATACTGGTCTGCTATCTGCGAGAGCTTTACTTCAAGTATAGGGATATTCAGTTTCTCCGACAGCGCACGGGCGACCGAGGTCTTTCCCGTTCCCGGGGGACCGACGAACAGGAGCTTCCCTATCTCGCTAAGACCGATGCGCTTCAGGTAATCGCGGTATTGTATCGCCTTTCCTATTTTCTCGATCTCGTTCTCCTGCTCCTTTGTGAGGACAAGGTCGCTCAGTCTCTGCTTTATATCCTCAGGCGCAACTATATGCACCAGCCTCAGCATCTCTTCGGATCCTTTCTCAGTCTCAATGGATTTAACAAGGGAATTTATCCATTCCCTGCCGCTCTCTTTCGGCATATTGGAGGCTTTTGCCTTCTCATAGCTCACTGGAAGTGAATCGTAATTCTCGAAAAACGAAGCGAGAACAGGGTTCTTATTGATCCTCTCAACAGCCTCGGCATGCTTTGAGAACCATTTTGCGCCGAGATCGAAGACGGTCAGTTTTATCTGCGAGCCGAACTCTTCGAATTCCAGGAAAGGCAGTGCCTTTGTGCTGTTTTTTACGTTCTCAAGACCGTAGATGGTTTTTACATCGCCCTCGGTAACATAAATGGGGCGCTTGACCGTTTTCTCTTTCTCGTTCCAGTAGTGTTTCCTTATCTGCTGCGGGAGATCATCTACACCAAGCTTATCAGACTGGTTATATAGATGCGCAGTTATCACAAGTTCCGTTATTAAGAGCTTATCATCCGTCATATTGAACTTCATCATTAGGTCACTGAATAAGATATAGTTTACTCATAATAATTGAGTGTGTTTTATAATTCATATTAAAATAAAGTGATTATTGCTTATGAGCATGGCAAGCCTTAAGGGCTGGTTTAATTAATTAATTAAAACTACAGATGAACTGGAATAGTACAGGAACAGGAAGAGGTCTTGCATTTTATCTTATTTTAACCCTGATCGTTCTGGCGTCGGTATATTTCCCGTATATGGCTTTTATTTCCTATTTCCTTATTATTGCCTCAGCGTATGTATTTAATAATGGAGAGAGCGGTTTCAGGTGGGGTACGTCATGGAAATTCGGCTTCATCTTTGGTTTTATCCTGATATCTATTGTATTCCTGCTTGAGCTTGGGATTGGCTGGATCAAATTTGAAGAGCTGTACCCGGGCACATTTTATATACTGGCAGCAGCAGTCGTCTTCGAACTGCTTGCATCGGTCGGCGAGGAATTATCTTTCCGGGGCTACATCCTTCCCAATCTCAGGAACAGCCTGGGTACAGGGAATGCGGTCATAGCGACTTCGGTGCTTTTTGCAGGACTGCATATCCCTTCCATATACGTTCTTGGTATTGCACCTTTCAACGCCGTTATCATGCTGATATCCGTAAGTGTTGCTGGCATCCTTCTTTCTCTGTTATATCTCACAGATGGTCTGAAGATGTCATGTGGCTTTCATTTCTCATGGAACCTCTTCCAGTACCACATCTTCTCGCTCAGGAGTGGGTTCGGTATTTTTGGCTTAACTGCGGCAGAACCTGCGTTCACGGGAGGGCAGGCAGGTCCTGAGGCAGGCATTATCGGGCTCGTCATGCTTCTCCTCGGCGTATCGGTACTATGGGCGTTGTTCCCGGTTCTCCGCAAAGAATAAATACCATCATGCAATTGTCAAAGGCAACTATCACTATTAATTATTAAAAAGTAATATAAATCGTTTATTATTCTTGGAGTAGAAAAGAATGAAGGAAATAAGGATACACGGTCGCGGCGGTCAGGGCTCGGTTACTGCAGCCGAACTTCTTGCTGTAGCTGCTTTTGAGGACGGGAAATACAGCCAGGCTTTTCCTGCATTTGGAGTAGAAAGAAGGGGTGCACCTGTGACGGCTTTTGTGCGCCTGAACGATAAACCTATACGCCTGCGCAGCCAGATATACGAACCTGATTATGTGATCGTACAGGATGCAACGCTGGTCGATGTGGTGGATGTGGCGCGCGGGACAAAACCTGACGGTATCATCCTTATAAACTCCGAGAAAAAGCCGGAAGCCTTCAAGCTTGAGACCAAAGCAGCAATAAAAACGCTTGATGCAACGAGGCTTGCGATCGATTTCATCGGAAAACCTATTGTCAATACCACCCTTATCGGGGCTTTTGCAGGCGTCTCCGGCATTATAAACCCCGAATCCATAAAGAGCGCTGTCATGGAGCGGTTCCCCGGGAAGGTGGGCGAGAATAACGCGAAGGCTATTCAGGCTGCTTACGACATCATGGAGGCACAGAGATGAAACTCATTATCAAAACTGTAGCAAAACCAGGAAGCACGCGCGCCAACAAGACGGGAGCATGGCGTTCTTTCATGCCTAAGTTTGACCATAAGCTATGCAGCAAGTGCGGCATCTGCGCGATGTACTGTCCTGAGGGCATCATAACCAAGCTGGAGAACGGGTTCTTTGAACCTGATTACGAATACTGCAAAGGCTGCGGCATCTGTGCGAACGAATGCCCAAAGAAAGCGATAGTAATGGTGCTGGAGGGAAAATGAGGCGGAGGATGGTCGTCGTAGAAGGTTCGTATGCTGTGGCGCATGCTGTCAAGGTATGCAGACCGCACGTGATATCTGCATATCCCATCACGCCGCAGACGCATATCGTGGAGGATTTGTCCCAGTTCGTGGCTGACGGTGAGATGAACTGCGAATACATGAACGTGGAATCAGAGTTCTCCGCCATTTCGGCGCTGATAGGATCAAGCGCAGCAGGGGCGCGCACATACTCGTCCACGACATCGCAGGGGCTTGCGCTGATGCACGAGGCTCTGTTCAACGCCTCTGGCATGAGGCTGCCCATCGTCATGACCGTGGTGAACCGCGCGCTCTCAGCCCCTATCAATATATGGAACGATCAGCAGGATTCAATCGCGCAGAGGGATACTGGCTGGATACAGCTCTATGCAGAGGATGTCCAGGAGTCCGCTGATATGCTGCCCCAGGTCTACAAGCTCGCTGAGGATGAGGAAGTCCTGCTTCCAGCCATGGCGTGCATGGACGGTTTTATCCTCTCGCATGTTTACGAGCCAGTTATTTTGCTTGAGCAGAGCCTGACAGATGAATTCCTCCCCCCCTTTTCCCCTGAGTTTGCTCTTGATACCAAGAACCCCATGTCGTTCGGGGCGCTTGCCGACCCGAGTACATATACGGAATTCAGGTACAAGCAGGAAAAAGCCATGGGTGTGGCATTAAAGAAAATCGAGGAGATAGCGAACGAATTCAAAGATGTGTACGGAAGGTATTACGGCGGTCTGATCGACGGCTATGCGCTTGATGATGCCGAGATCGTCATAATGGCAATGGGATCTGTCGTAGGTACTATTAAGGATACGATAGATGAACTCCGCAGCGAGGGAGAGCCTGTAGGACTTCTCAAGATCAGGTCTTTCAGACCGTTCCCAACTGATGCTATCAGGTCTGCATTGAAGAACGCGAAGATCGTCATAGTACTCGATAAGGACATCTCTATAGGCAGGAACGAAGGTGCACTGTGCACTGAGGTCAAAGGGTGCCTTTATAACACCGATATCCGGGCTCCTGTTATTGGTTATATTCTCGGGCTCGGAGGACGCGATATTCCCATGAGTACGATTAAGAAAATAATAAGCAAAGCAAAGTTAGTGGAAAAAGGGATTTTTGTTGAAAGTGAGATCGCCGACCTGAGGGAGGATTTAGCATGAGCCTCTTAAAACCCGGTCACCGCGGTTGCGCAGGATGCTGCGACGCCCTTGCTGGGAAGTTCGTGCTCGATGCACTTGGCGAGGATACCATAGTTGTAAGTCCAACAGGCTGCCTTGAGGTGTTCACAACGCCGTACCCTGAATCAGCCTGGGGCGTGCCCTGGATCCATTCGCTCTTTGAGAACGCTGCTGCTGTCGCTTCCGGAGTTGAGGCTGCGCTCAAGGCGCTTGGCAAGAAGAACAATACCAAGATCGTGGCGATAGGCGGCGACGGCGCAACGCTGGATATAGGTCTTCAGGCTATCTCAGGCGCTTTCGAGCGGGGACATGATTTCACATATATCTGCGTGGACAACGAGGCGTACATGAACACAGGAGTGCAGAGAAGCGGTGCTACGCCGCTCTACGCGAGCACCACCACAAGCCCTGCGGGCAAGGTCTCGTTCGGCAACCCGCTGCACAAAAAGAATATGCCTGCCATCATCGCAGCGCACGGCTCGCCCTATGTGGCTACAGCCTCAGTGGCTTATGCCCCCGACATGATTAGAAAGGTGAAAAAAGCGGCTGAGGTAAAAGGACCCACATACGTGCACGTGCACGCGCCCTGCTGCACGGGCTGGAGGTTTGAGGGTTCAAAGACTGTAGAGATCGGAAAGCTTGCTGTGGAGACCGCGATGTGGCCGCTGTACGAGATGGAGAACGGCGTTATCACGAACGTGCGGAAGCTCAAGAACAGAAAGCCTGTGGAGGAGTATCTCAAGGTGCAGGGACGGTTCAAGCACCTCTTCACCATGCCTGGCGGGGCTGAGGAGATAAAGAAGATACAGGCGATAGCGGATTGGAACGTGAAGCACTTCGGGATGGAGTGAGCGTTTTAACTGTCTTTAATTTGCCGGGGGCTTTGTTAAGCCCTCTAAAAATTTCTTCTGTCATTCTACTGCCCATCGTACTGTGCTATCCCGGCGCCGCAAAGATTGAAATAGCATAAAATATCTAAAAGATGATATGGCAAGTCCCAACAAACTATTATCCAGAAGAAGCCTGCCTCTGCTGCTCCTGTCCATCATCATTTTATCTTATTCCTTCTACACAGGAATGCTGCTGTGGGGATTAATCGCAGTCTTTCAGATCGTTTTTGTCTGGGTGCTCATTCACGCTGTGGTTTATATAAAAGAGTACATCGAGTTGAATAGGAGACATATCGAGCTGTGCGACAGGTACTTAACGCAGAAAATAGAGCAACAGCACAGAAAATAAATCATACCAGACGGGGAGGCAAACTATGATAAGGTTGAACAGTAGAAAAGAATTGTTAGCACTCTCGATTGTATTGATATAGGACTTACGCGATTAGCTTCAACCAATCTTACTCAGCATAATTTTAATATCCAGCTTGCACAAACACATTTTGAAGCAATAAAATTATGCAAAAGCAAAAGTGTTCCTTAAAATTGTACACCAATTTTTTAATAGCAAACCAGAATAGATATTCTGGCTTAGAATTGTCAAGAGTATCTCCTGTTGAAGATCCTTCTCAACAAGCAATATTCAAGAGTAAACGAACTTGCAAAAAAGCAATACAGCGGAAATGAGCATGGACTGGTAAATGGTATCTGCCTTGTAAATTTACTTTGGACAAGTGGTGATGAATTCATCCCTGTAGATTATCGGATTTACCGAAAAGAGGCCGACGACAAGACCAAAAATGATCACTTCCAGGATATGCTCAAGAGGGCAGAAGACAGAGGCTTTTCCCCGCTCTATATTCTGATTGATTCCTGGTATTCCGGTATAAGTAACCTTAAACTTGTTAGGAAGTTCGGCTGGAATTTCATTTGCAATCTGAAATCTAACCGTAAAGTCAGTGTTATCCAGGGGACTTACATTCCTGTAGCTGACTTGGACCTTGCTGAAAAACAGGTAAGGAAAGTCTGGCTTAAGGAATTTGGGTACATCTTAGTATGTAAGATAGTTGACAAGAACGGCGACATTACGTATCTGGCAACAAGCGATTTAAAGCTACAAGATTACGATAATTTTGTGAATCATTTCCAGCAGCGGTGGAAGATAGAAGAATTTCACAGGGGAATCAAGCAGACAACCGGAATAGAGAAGTGCTATTCTACCCTGGCATCCTCGCAAAAAACTCATATCTTTGCTTCTTTTGTAGCATTTGTTAAGTTAGAAATTAGACGGTTAAAAGAGAAGATATCATGGTATGAGCAAAAGGCTATTATCAATAGAGGCGCTGTTAACAAATATTTGAGGGCAAATGCGTAAGTCCTAATTAATAAGCAGGAACATACATCAATATATGAATATTGATTATAAAGATTATGATATAACAATCGCCCTGTATGAACTACCTTTAGAGAATTTGAGAATAAAGGCTGAAAGCCTGCCAGTAAGATGAATCTTGAGCTATTAGCATAGTCTTACAAACCAGCATGCTTAGTCTTTTGTTTTTTCAGTTAGATTTATATATTATAACTTAAATCTAATACTGAGACAACAAGTCGTTGTCAGGGTATGAAAAATATGGCGAAAACAAGGAATTTTGTGTTACTACAAAAGAATGGAAAAGAGACTGGAGTTTTTACAGGCAATCAGCCGCGGCAGGCAGCATTGAAAGCAGCCAATCGCAGTAGAGGAACAAAAGGGAAACCTGTTGAACTAAGATTGAGGGAAAGAGGAAGCAAGAAAGTACATATATTTAAAGGATGGAAAGAACTCGTTCCGGCGCCGAAGAATAAACCAAAATGGATGCCTGAGAAGATCAATAAGCCCAATGTAAAGAAAGCAGGCGTAGAGAAACTCAAGAAAATTTAATTAACAGTTTTTTGTTTTTATGTTTATTGTTGACCCTTATGCTTATTCTTTTTTTCAAGCTGCTCAGTCCGTTTTTTGGCTTTTTCAGATGAAGTTAAACCGCCTCTTCTGTGCAAATCATCTACGAGACTTTTTTGTTTGGCAATGAATTCCTCAGCGCGATTTTTATCTTCCAGCGTAACTGCAACAAGTGCAGGATCAAGTAAAGGATTATCAGGTTTATAATCTTCTGGCGTAGGTTTGCGGACTGATTTAGTAATTTTACCGTTCACTTCTTTAAACGTAATTACATTCCCGGTTTCAGGCTCCCACGCCTCTGCACCGTCAAAAGTCTGAAAACCCCAAGATTTTTCAGACCTTTTAGCAAGCGTAGTAAACATATTCATGTTTTCAATACTCCTCTCGAGAGATTCGATTTTGCGCTTGAAATCCTCCTGCGCAGACAGAACCTGCTGATGTTCTTCAAGCAATCTTTTTACTACCGGACTAAGATCTTGATGCTTGGCACAGTTTTCACAGTACTGAGCCTCCACAGGTATTGATTTATGGCATATAGGACATTCCTTAGTCAATACGATTTCCGAGATTCGTTTTTGAGCTACCGCCTTACCATGTCGTACTAATAATGCATTTTCAACGTCTTTGTTACCAATGGTAACATACACCTCCGGCATTCTGCTTGAGCCACTCCACCCAGCTAATCTACGCATTATGCTTTCAGGCATACCGTCCCGTGCAAGATTCGTCATTACGGTATGCCTGAATAAGCAGGGATGAACACGCTTTTTAATTCCTGCCTTTTCAACCAAGTTTTTAAGAACCACCCTCGCGCCTGATGCTGATAAACGCTCATGATAGTTTATGTTAGACTCGGCTATAAATAAAGGAGCATCTGGCTGATCACCAAGCGGATGAAGATTCAACCACTGCACTAAATGAGGAACTGAATTTATAAGAGCAATATCCCGGTGTCCGGTCTTATTGCCTTCCATAGCCCGGATTCGCATCTTTAAACCGTAATCCGTCTTTGACAAGTCCCCTATATTCAAATTGAGTGCTTCGGAGATCCGGCAGCCAGCTTCACTGAGAAGGCTTATAAGAGCTGCATCCCTGGGATTCCTGCACGCCTTCAAGAGTTTTTCAATCTCATCACTGGTCAATAAATCATCCTCATAAATAACCCTCTTGACTTTTTTCGATTTTATCCAAGCTACTTTTTGGGCTTCCCCTCTCCAAGTAAAATAGTTTTTAATGTATATTTTGTAAAGATTTAATGTTCCTTCGCTGACAACTAACCCGGATAGATATTGTTTAATATCCGATTCAGTGCAAGTATCTATTTCCTTAAAATCATTCAGCCTACGAAGAGTAACAGACATTGACCTAAGGGTATTCTCCTTAGCACCGTTGAGTTTTTTTTCTGCTAAGTAGTCTAATATAGACATATACAAAAACATAAATAACAACCTATAAATAGATTATGGTATAATCAGGAGTACGATAAAGATTTATGGCCACTAAACGCGACTATTACGAGGTTCTCGGTGTAGAAAAAAATGCATCGCAGGATGATATCAAGAAAGCGTACCGCAAACTGGCGATGCAGTACCACCCGGACAGGAACAAGTCCCCGGATGCCGAGGAAAAATTCAAGGAGATGTCTGAAGCTTACGCTATACTGTCAGACCAGAACAAACGGCAGCAGTACGACCAGTTCGGTCATGCCGGAATCGACATGAGGTATTCGCAGGAGGATATCTTCAGGGGCGCTGCTCCGGATATCGAGGATATTCTCAGGGATTTCGGTCTGGGCGGGCTCGGCGGTTTCGGGAGAGGCAGGGGAGGCAGTATTTTTGATATATTTTTCGGCGGTGAAGGACGGAGGGAAGGCCCAAGGCGCGGGTCTGACCTCCTGTACGAGTTAGCCATCAATTTAGAGGATACTGCGTTCGGGAAAACCATTGACCTTGAGGTTCCCAGGGCTGAGACATGCGATGTGTGCGGGGGAAGCGGAGCAAAACCCGGAACGTCGCCAAGGACATGCCCTACATGCCACGGCAGCGGTCAGGTGAGCAGGACGCAGAGCACGCCTTTTGGCAGGTTCATGACTACGACCACATGCGGCACATGCAGGGGGCGCGGAGAGATAATAGATACCCCATGCCCTGAATGCCACGGCGGAGGTTTGGTGCAGAAGAAGCGCAAGATCGAGGTGAAAATCCCGCCAGGCGTGGATACGGGCTCGCGCCTCAGGGTGCCAGGAGAGGGTGAAGCGGGTGAGAAGGGAGGACCGCCGGGCGACCTTTATGTGGAGATACATATCAGACCTCATCCCGTCTTTACGCGCGAGGATAGCAACCTCATGATGGAAGCTACAGTCAGCTTTACGCAGGCAGCGCTCGGGGATGAGATAGTCGTGCCTACACTGGACGGGAAAATATCGATGAAAATCCCGCCCGGCACCCAGAACGCACAGGTGTTCCGCCTCAGAGGAAAAGGCATACCAGGTCTTCACATGCCTGGGAAGGGCGACCAGCTTGTGAGGATAAAGGTGGCAGTGCCGACAAAACTGAACGAGAAGCAGAAACAGCTTCTTCGCGAGTTTGCAGAGGTTAGCGGGGAAAAGAGAAGCAAGGGCATTTTTGAGAAAGTAAAAGAACGCATTTGAATCATCATTAATATACATGTTCTGAGCTACACTTAACAAAATAATATTTAATGCAAGTCTATATATATCAAAAAATCATCGTTGATGTAGAATATGGTGGCGGTGATGTCATTCCTGAAATTCCTAACCTCAAATGCAGTATTGGTAGGACTGAATTTTTAATAAAACAAATCAATGAATCTCAGATTAATACTGATTTACCCTGCTATCTGGAAAAAACAAAAAAGGAGATTAAGCATTATGCCTTTTAAATATGCATGTTTTATCAGTTACCCTAGTGTAAGCGGTAAGCTGGGGAAAAAAATCATTAAAGAATTTACAGATGAATTAAAGGGGCATCTCGAACTTGACATCACTGAAGAGGTTTATATAGACAAGGAACGACTGCAACCCGGTTCCCTCTACAATGAAGATCTTGCTGAAGCCATCTGCCAAAGCGCTTGCATGATTGTGGTATATGTACCAATTTATGAAGAACATCCCTACTGCAATCGCGAGTTTACAGCAATGGAGCGTTTAGTAGAGAAACGCATGAGATTGCTTGGAGAGGGTGCTAAAGCCAAATATGGACTGATAATCCCTGTAATTTATCATGGCATGGAAAAATTATCACCCAGAATTAAGGATAATATCCATTGTTGTGATTTTTCCAAGTTTCTGACCGCGACTCTTACTATCAGTCAAAAAAAAGAGTACCAAGATAAGATTAAAGAGATTGTCAATGTGATTGTTAATTTTTCTAAAACTTTTAAACAATTAAATACGGACATATGCAACGACTGTAATTCATTTAAACTTCCGTCTCTGGAAGAATGCCCGCCGTGGCGAGAGGAACCAAAGAAATCTGCGCCTCTTCCGTTTCATCAGGGGGAACCATAATGTCACCCGATACGCTTAGAGATACAATGCCGTCCAATGTGCTTGGAGAAATAATTACATTTTACTCATATAAAGGTGGGGTCGGTCGATCAATGGCACTTAGCAATGTTGCTTGCCTGCTTGCGAGACGAGGAGATGAAAAAAAAGTTTTGATGATAGACTGGGATCTGGAAGCTCCTGGTCTGCATAAGTTTTTTTACGATAAATTCCAGATCAGTGACCATGCCCAAGCGCTTGCTGAAAAACCTGGACTTATCGACTTATTCTTAAAGCTTGATACCGCAACACCTGAATCACGTCCTGTCAGTGAAGAAGAAGCTGAGAAGATTGCATATAAAACTCTTGAAAGTATCGAACTTGAGCAGTTTATAGTCAAGACAGATATTCCTAACCTTAGTTTGCTCAAAGCTGGGCGTCTTGATGCTGATTATTCTAACCGCGTCAATAGTTTCAAGTGGGAAAAGTTATATTATCGATCTCCCCTGTTGATTCGTTTACTTGCGGAGCGACTGGCAGAGCAGTATAGCTATGTACTTATCGATTCTCGTACAGGTTACACCGATATTAGCGGCA
>JAPMTX010000130.1 GCA_026552855.1 Candidatus Methanoperedens sp.
TACCCTCTTGTTAAGTACAGAATACTGTGTAATATTTATCTGCAATATTAGTGAAAAATATAATAAGTAGGCTTACATATGATATTAAACTGCTCAGGTTGCGGAAAATGGGAACTTAATGCAAATCTAACGGTGAGTTCGTATTGAGTTCGTATGAGTTCGGTGTTTATTTTAAATCTGCGGATGCACGGCAATTATCTTTAATATGCGCTCATTAGAAAGTGGGACACTGCTCAGGTATACTTGTCTCCATAATCGCAATCCTTATCAAGTAGAAAGTAGAAAGTAGAAATATTATGGAAAACACCGCCAGCATCAAGATAAGCTCAGACGCAAAAATCCTCCTCGACACGCTCCATCAAAAATTGCGCGCCGCCGGCATCAAAATCACAGAGCAGAAAGTCCTGGACATCCTGATAGAAAACACAGATGCAGCTAGCATCAAAAAACTCCTCCAAAAAGAAGAGAACACAGCCCTCACCATGCTCAAAAAACCCGTTCACTGGGGTATTGCAGACTCATCTGAAAACATTGATAAATACGTATACGAGGGACTCAATGAGCCTGTTGATTGATACCTCTGCGCTCATAGCAGCAAGGAACGCAGATGACAGGAACCATAAGAAAGCCATGGCGCTCATGACCTCAGCACTTAAAGGCGAATATGGTAAAGTATTTATCAGCGATTATATATTCAGCGAGGTAGTAACACTTACCTGCATAAGGACTAAAAGCAAGAGATTAGCCTTTGATATAGGCAAATTCGCTAAAGCAAAACCCATAAACTTTCGCTTTATAGAGCCAATAGACTTTGACAGGGCATGGGAACTTTATCAGCAATACGATGATAAAAACTTAAGCTTTACAGATTGTACCAATATAGCACTCATGGAAAGACTTGATATCGAGAAACTTTTTACTTTTGATATGGGATTTAAAGGGGTAGTAGATATAATTCTTTAATGTACAATAGTACTCCAATTTTCATTTTTTATCCAATCCAGGAAAACTTTTTCTCTCAAACGGAAAGACATAAATACCCTCCTAAAATTAACAATTAATTATGACATACGGTGGACAGGCATGTAGCTCAACGGTTTCCCAGTATCATTCAGCCCTCTCAATACCGGACAATCCCAAATATACACTTGTATGCGCGGGATGCGGAAGCGTTTATTTTGATGACCGCCTGAAATGCCAGGAAGATAGTGCGCTTCTGCGGACAAGGTACGCAAAAAGGCAGATTGAACTGAAAGATGTTCTTGGGATGGGGAAATTCCATGACTGGCTCCCTGTGAACGAGCTCATAACATCAGATTCAGGTCCGATCACGTATAAATGCACAGAACTGGCTGCTGAACTGGGACTGAATAACCTCTACATCTCTTTTAACGGCTACTGGCCTGAGCGCGGAGCCTTCATAAAAACATGCAGCTTCAAGGAGCTTGAAGCCTTCCCGACCATCCAGAAGCTAAAAAGCTCAGGCTGCTCGCTCGTTCTTGCTTCGGCAGGCAATACCGCGCGCGCGTTCGCCCATGTTGCCGCGCAGACCGGTGTAAAGGTATACATCGTCGTCCCTGAGAGCGGGATATCAAGGATGTGGCTGCCCGAAGAACCCACGGACGCCATCCACCTTATACAGATGGGAAAGAACTGCGATTATACGGATTCAATTCATCTTGCCGAGCGGCTCGCCTCCCTGCCAGGAATGAGGGCTGAAGGCGGAGCAAGGAACGTGGCGCGCAGGGACGGGATGGGGACTGTGATGCTCGATGCCGCCCTGTACATGGGACGTACGCCTGATCATTATTTCCAGGCTATCGGCAGCGGGACCGGCGGAATCGCTTCCTGGGAAGCCTCGCTCAGGCTGCTTGAGGACGGACGGTTCGGCTCGGTTCTGCCGAAGCTGCACCTCGCGCAGAACCTGCCTTTTGCTCCCATGTACCACGCGTGGAAGGCTGGCAGGCGCGAGATCATACAGGATATTGACATGCCTGACCCGAAGAAGCTCATTCACGAGATGTACGCCGATATCCTGTCGAACAGGGAGCCGCCGTACTCCATCGGGGGAGGAGTATACGATGCCCTGCGCTCGACTGACGGGATAATGTACGGCATCACGAACAGTGAAGCAAAATCAGCCCAGCATCTGTTTGAGCGGTACGAGGGAATAGATATATTCCCGCCTGCAGGAGTAGCTGTTGCATCGTTAATGGAGGCAGTGAACAATCAGAAGGTGGATGCAGAGGAACATATCCTGCTAAACATAACAGGCGGCGGCGTGAAGCGCCTTGAGATGGATTATTCGCCGCACAAGATTGAGCCTGCAGCGTATGCAGAGAACGCACACGTCCCGCTTGATGAAATAATCCACAAAAAGGTACTGGCTTGATGGAAAGTCCGGAAAAAATCGTTGTTGAGATACTCAGGAATAACAGCATAGACCTGGCTGCTACGCTTCCCTGCGACAGGATAAAGGCGCTGCTTCCGCTTGTCGAAAAGAGCATGAGAACGATCCCTCTCACCCGCGAGGAGAACGGCGTCGGGATATGTGCGGGCGCATATCTGGGGGGCAAAAAACCGGTCATGCTTATCCAGAGTACAGGCATCGGCAACATGATAAATGCGCTTCTTTCCCTCAACCTCACCTACGGCATTCCCCTGCCCGTGCTTGCAAGCTGGCGCGGCGTTCATAAGGAGAATATAGAGGCGCAGGTGGCTTTCGGTAAAAGAATGCCTGCTATCCTCGGCGCTGCGGGCATAGAATTCACAAAAATAGAAGCGCGGGAAGAACTGGATAAAATAGATACTGTTATCAAAGATGCTCTCAGGAATCTCCGACCGCATGTTGCACTGATCTCTCCTGCTGTATGGGAAGGCTCTCCTGAAAAAGCTCCCATACCCATCGAAATAACTCCCAGGCTTTCGGAATTGAGTTTCAGCTCAGGGATAAGAGAGCCTGAAATGACGCGGTACGAAGCGATAGGGATATTAGCATCTGCAGCCGACAGCGATATTATAGTCTCGAACCTGGGTGTCCCTTCCAAAGAACTGTACAGCATAAGGGACAGGGAATTGAATTTCTACATGCTCGGCTCGATGGGGCTTGCCTCATCCATCGGGCTTGGGCTTGCTCTGGCGCAGGAGAGGCATGTGTACGTGACAGACGGCGACGGGAGCCTGCTCATGAATCCCAACGCCCTGACAGCCGCAGGAGCATATAATCTCCGCAACCTGAGCATAGTGGCGGTAGATAATGCTGTGTACGGCTCGACGGGGAACCAGGAGACGTGCACACGCGCTCAGATAGACCTTGAGCTCCTGGCTAAGGTGAGCGGGATAAAGGAAACGGTGAAGGTGCATACTGAAGAGGAATTGAGAGATGCACTGCTGCGCAGGGTGAGCTTTATCCATGTGATCGTAAAGCCGGTTAACGCCGCATGCAGGGAGATACCACTTTCTGCAGCAGAGATAAAGGACAGGTTCATGAGGGCGATAGGTGCAGCATGAAATATATCTATTTACTCGTATAGGCTTTTAGATCAGCTGCGGCTATTCAGGAAAGCAATATCCGGTTCAATTTTGTACGATAATATTTAAAGGAAAGAGAAAATAAAGATATCCGGTCATTAATAGATTTATGATTTGTATAAAAACTGGCGGTGTCATGTATAATAACAAAACGAGTTATTCAAATGTATCCGTCGTAATGGCTGCCCGCAATGAGGAGAAAGCAATTGAAAAGGTTATCAGGGATATAAAAACCGTTACAAATAACCAGGCAGAAATAGTTGTGGTCGATGGAAGCGATGACAGGACTCCAGACATTGCCAGCACTCTTGGCGCTAAAGTCATCAGGCAGGAACCAAAAGGTTACGGGATAGCGGTTAAACTTGCTTTAATGTCAGCATCGCGGGATATAATCATAACAACCGATTGCGATGGTACATATCCGATGGAGCAAATCCCCATGTTCGTTAAATTAATTAACGAAGGCTACGATGTTGTAAGCGGCTCCCGCTTGAGTAAAACGATCGATACTATGCCTCTTTTCAATAGATTTGGAAACTGGTTTTTTGCGTTCGTTGCTTCGATCTTCTACGGCATTAAAATAACTGATGTCACAACAGGCATGAGAGCCTTCAGGAGAGAAGTGATCCACAGCATTGACTGGACCGAGAATATCGGTCTTTCTGCCGAGCTTTTAATCAGGCCTGCCTTGAAAAATTACAGGGTCATTGAAATCCCGATAGATTATAAGGAGAGAATCGGCGAGACCAAACTCAATCCTGTTACAGGCGGTATGGAGATATTTAAATCCATTTTAAAATATGCTGTCCTCAGAAGATAACGATACAATAGCAATACTCGGCGGCGGGCTTACAGGTTTAACTTTAGCTGACCTTTTAAATTCAAAAGACGCCCTGATATTAGAGAAAGAGGACGAGTGCGGCGGATTATGCAGATCAGTCCTGAAAAACGGGTACACTTTCGATCCTGGAGGCTCTCACATAATTTTTTCTAAAGATATCGGCGCACTGGAGTTTATGAAAAACGCACTGGGAGATAATGTCTGCCTCCGGCGCAGGAATACGAAGATACTGTATAACGGGAAACTGGTGAAATACCCCTTTGAGAACGGACTCTCCGACCTGCCAAAACTGGAGAACTTTGAATGTTTGCTTGGCTTTCTTAAAGCTTATATTGAACATAATTACGGAGCCCAACTCACGCCTGATAGCTTTAAAGCGTGGATGTACTGCACGTTCGGTCCTGGCATAACTGAGAAATATCTGCTTCCTTACAATACTAAAATATGGAAACTCGACCCGGGCCAAATGGATTTAAGCTGGGTTGATGACAGAGCGCCGCATCCGTCTCTTCAAGATATCATAAAAGCGTCCCTCGGTCTTGGTTCTGAAGGTTATGTACACCAGTTGCAATTTTACTACCCGCGCGAGGGCGGTATACAGGCTCTGGTCAGGTCACTGGAGAAAAAAGCCCGGAGACAAACGAAAATAGTAAATGGTTTTAAAATAACCAGCATCAAAAAAACAAACGCCGGCTGGCTAGTCTCGGACGGTTCTGATAATATAAGGTGCAGGGAGATAATCTCCACAATACCACTATTTGATCTTATTTATGCGCTGGAAGGTGTACCAGGATACGTAAAAGACACAGTAGATTGTCTGAGGTACAATTCGTTGATCACAGTAATGATGGGCATTGATTCCCCTGATTTGAATGACCTCTCCTGGCTTTACATACCAGATGGGGCATGTTTATCACACAGGGTAAGTTTTCCGTCAAATTACAGCGATAAAGTTGCACCATCCGGTAAAAGCTCCGCACTGGCAGAAATAACCTGTAGAGAAGGAGACCATATCAGCTATCTTACAGACGAAGAGATCATTCAAAATATTACCGGTTACCTGCAAAAAAATAAAATAATCAGTAAAGGTGATATTGAATATACTGAATTAAAAAGAACGAAATATGCCTATGTTGTTAATGACCTGAACTACAAAAAAAACGTTAACATCCTGAGGGACTATCTTAAAATGACAGGCATTCATATTGTTGGTCGCTTCTCCGAGTGGGAATACTATAACATGGATACCTGCATAAGAAGTGCTATGGATTTTGTTTCAAAGTGGGACGTATGAAATATTTTTCAGCATTATCAGGAAACCGGGCGATCATTGTACTTTTTGTGATTTTATCCCTGCCCCTCCTGTTAAACCACGAGCCCTGGAGGGATGAAGCCCAGGCATGGTTAATAGCCCGGGATAGCCCGGATATTGCATCCATTGTCCGTTTAATGGGTTACGAAAGTAGTCCTGCCCTGTGGCACTTTATTCTGTTCCCGCTGGCAAGATTGGAACTGCCTTATTATTCAATGGCGGTTGTGAATTTTTTATTGATCTTGGGTGCAATCGTTGTTTTTGTTAATTATGCGCCGTTCTCAAAGCTCGAAAAAATATTATTCAGCTTTGGATATTATGTTTTTTATGAGTACAGTATTATCGTAAGGAATTATGCCGTTTCAGTTTTGTTTTTATTTTTAATTGCCCTGATGTACAGGGAGCGTTTCAATAAACCCGTATTATACTCCCTGTTGCTGGTCGTTTTAGCGAATACTAATGTACACAGCCTGGTTATTGCGATCATTCTGTGCTGTGTATATGTTTTCGAACTGGTATCCCAAAAAAATGCCGGCATCACAAGAAGCAGTACATTCTCTATTCTGGTGCTGTTCCTGGGTTTTTTAATTTCAATATACCAGCTTCAACCACCCGCAGATTTAAATCCAGCATTCACACGGTGGAACTTTGAACTAAATGCATATTACATCAGTACTGTACCCGGTGCAGTTATTGGAGCTTTTCTGCCCATCCCGCAACTCTCGATCGCTTTTTGGAATAAAAAATTATTCGATTCTCTCGAAATAATACAAATAGTCGGTACGTTCGTGTTTTTATTATCCCTGGGATTTTTTATAAAAAAACCCAGACCCATGCTGATATATCTGCTTTTATCCGCGGGTTTATTCAGCATATTTTTCTTCAAGCACAGCGGCAATCCCAGGCACCATGGATTTGTTTATATGATTTTTATTTTTTGCCTGTGGATATCAAGCGGGTATGAGGAAAAGACTCTGATTAAAAACAAAGTAATAACCAGGCTCTTCAGTCAAAAAAATCTATCCTTTTTGTTCGCTGCTTTGCTGTTTTTCCAGCTTGTGGCATCGTCTGTAGCTTTCTATTACGAATTTAATTATGATTTTTCTGCCGGGAAAAAGGCTGCTGCGTTCCTGAAAGATAACGGTCTTATAAACAATAACACTTTTATTGCAACGTACCCGTCGCCTATGGCTGCATCAATTTTACCTTATATCCCCAGACCCTACTCGCGATTTTATTATATTGAATACCAGGATTACCGCAGTTTCATCGTATGGAACAAAGAATACTCATTGAACGATCACCTGCCGGTAGAAGAGGTCGTTCAGAGAGTTAATAATGCAACTATAAATAAGGATTATAATAAAGTTATAATTATCACGAACTCTCAGATAAGTGCAAGTGTATTTTCTGAGAAGTACGATCTGATAGCCTCCTTTGACAGAACAATAGCAGATGATGAATCATTTTACATATACCAGTTAAAATAGCAGGTTACAGTACCTCTTCATCTTCACGCCGCCAGGCAGGATCTACGATGCACAGGAACTTCAGCCCGGTTTTTCCGGTATTCTGGATGTACTGCCTTGAATGCGGCGGGATATAGACCGCCTGACCCGGGCTGACCCTTGCAGATTCTCCATCTATGTGAATGATGCCTTCCCCTTCCAGGATATAGTATACCTCGGATGTTTTCAGCCTGTGAGGTTTTGAGGCCGTACCCGGCTTTACGACAGCATGCGCCAGGCTGTAGCGGATAGCCAGGTCTGCTTTATCCGGATGCAGGAGCTCTCGCAGAAGGGAATTGTCCCCTGCTGTGAATTCATCGCAGTCCTGCAGCTTTTTTATGAGCATGGTAATCAATCGTAAGCAAAGCCCTGCTGGCGGAAGAGGATCGCGTGTTTCACATGCCTTAAGCCGATCCTTGTGAAATAGGTGGACCAGGTAACAATCCCGAACAGCTTGGCACCATCTTTAAACAGGTAGTAGCTGGCTGGAAGATCAATCAGCTTCATGCCGAGTATAACAGATAGCCCGAAGAATACAAAGGCGAAGAGCAAAAGAAGAAATTCAGTGCCAAAGATTGTCACCCTGAACCTCACAAGATAGAGCGATACTATTATAGCGTACGCTAAATAAACTGTTTTTTCTGACACGTTAAAATATGCCGGGTAAATGTTCTCATGGAAGAAGAAGAGGTCATCAAGCAGAAAGATGGATGTTATGATGCCTGAGAACAACAGGAATAAAGGCAGTTCCCTGTTATTGGTATCTTTTCTAAGCACCGCCGAACAGAAGAGACAGATAGCTGCGGATGCGCTCCAGAGCAGTATGCCTATATTGGACAGCAATCCAACATAGAATGGCGCTCCCATTACTGAGGCAGGGTCCCGGGTAAGGTCGGAGATGCTTGTTTTTGTCTGCTGATGTATGGTCACCACGATAAAAAGTATGGATAGGGTCAGCACGTACACTATAGACAGCGTTGGAACCAGCTTTTTAAATTGATACAACCAGAACGGTTCAGGTCTTATGGCCAGGCGTTTCTTCCTTTGAGATCTGACCTGTTCAAATATTTCACTCAGCATTTCAAGACTTTAACCCCAGAATATCCCCATTATTCAATTGTAACTGAATAACTTATAACTTTCCTCAGAGAAAATTAATATCGTCATCAGACTATCAAGTACATTCCTATTACAACGAATACAGCGGCGATGAACTTGAAGAGAAGGGTCTCCCTGCTGATCTCTTCCTGCAGTATCCCGGGCATGAAAAGGCTCAGGACTATGACGTAGATGAGGACTATAATAGGTTGAAGCGCATTGATGCTGGATACGAGCACTACAGATCCGAGAGAGTAGGCAAAAATGAAACTGATCCTCCCTACAAAATCGAAAAGTTCCTCCAGCAGTACTGCGCCAAGCACTCGAAATCCTTTTCCCAGCAGGCTCAGGGTCTCAGTCCTTATTCTGCGGCTCAAGAGCAGGGGTATGCCGAATATAAGGTTCCCGATGGACGACCAGAGGTATAGCTGCCATTCATCCATGAACGAGAGCAGGTATTTTGCCGTGACAGCGTAGAGCGCGACAAATACCCAGAAAAAGAAAAGATACCTGACAGCCGGCGATAGCATGAGCGGGGTTTTTGCCACTGTGGGCTTGTAAGAGACAAGGACTGCGCTTAGCATAAGCATGAGAGCGCCAGTGTAACGGGCGGGAGAGAGGGTCTCTCCCCAAGCAGGAGCGCGGATGCTATGAAGACGAACAGAGGATAGACGAAAACAAGGGGCATCACCCTGGATACCTCTTCGACCTGCAATGCCCGCAGGTACGAGACCCACAGCACGACCTGAAAGGAACCTGCAATTACGGCAAGGAGCGATGCAGGATAGACGAACTCCACCCCCCTGAAAGCAAGGATAAGGATTGTAAAAAGCTGCTGCACGAGTATAAGAAAGATAAGATATGCAGCAGAATTCCTGATATAACGGCTTAGAATGAATTTATCAAGTATGCCTGTGGCTGCAAGGGAGGATGTCCCGATGAGAGAAAATGTGAGCCAATCCATAGATAAGATCTATGCTCTTAATATGCAGGTTTACTCATGTGACCACGTCCTGTAATAACAGGCTCTTTAGCCAGAAAACGATCGTAAGCAAATATAGCTAGGTTCACGATCGCAAGTACGATAAAACCAGCCAGCCCCGTTATCCCTGTCGTTAAATCGTCCCCTCCTTTAATTACCATGATAGCCAATCCAGCCGTCGCGTTGAGAGAGCCATGAATGATGGCAGCAGCGATGACTGATTTAGCCTTAAGCCTTACATAGCTGAATATCGGCGAGAGCAGTAGAGTGAAAATTGTCATCATAAATACGCCCGCAAGAGGGTGCTGGGGGTAATTGTACCCCTGTATGATGATAGGAGCGTGCCATATTCCCCAGATGATGCCGATGATGGCAGATGACTTCCAGAAGCCCAGATAATGCAGCTCTTTCTGGAGTAGACCTCTCCAGCCCAGTTCTTCCCCGAAGCCGGCGACCGCATTGATGGTAATGCCTGCTATAAGCCCCTGGAACAGGGCGATCCAGATAGGATGGACAGGGGATGCTTCAAACTGCCTTTTAAGCTGTTCCATTTGTTCAGGTGTGAATATAGACCCCAATCTCTCAAATAACCCCGCCATTTCAGAAGAGTATTCGACCCCCGGAAAAAGCAGGCTCACTCCCAGAGTCGCAAAAGCCATACCTGCGGGAAGAAGCCATGCTACCAAAAACCACCGATTCAATCTCCAGGAAATGCCCAGGTCTTTTACAGGTTCCTTGTAAATAAACTTCTGGACTATAATTGCCATCATCATCGGGACGAACATATAAGCCAACAGCACGGCTGTCGCCTGCGGCGTGGTGCCCAACCTACCGCCTGAAATATAGTATGAAATCGCTATAAGCCAGCTAAAGAAGAATGTCAGGCTGACGAACAGTATTGATTTTTTGATATTTTTTATCACATTTCCTCCTTACAAAATATTTCTTGTAATTGGAAGTTTCCTTATATAGTTACCTATCAGGAAACAAAGACCCAATGCCAGAGGAGCGACCAATACAAACTTGAGAAGAGGATCCAGGACCACGCTTCGAAGGCTGAGTGCTAGGAAGACGATAATAGGGGCATGAAAAATATACACAGTGTATGCACTTGCAGACATTTCTTTTGTAAATCTTCCCTGGCTATTGTATCTCTCACGGAATAAGACAGATAAAGCTATGATAATAGCTACACCAAGGAATTGTTCCCACAATGCGTATGTAAAAGCCTGCCAGTAAAGCCCTCCAGCAAGTCGGGCTGGATCTCCGGCATATATATACACTACAAGTAAAACCGGAAAGAGTATCAGGAGGACTGCTGCAACCCGGGACCATAATCTACCAGTCTCTTTAGATATTAGCAAGAACCAGTCGCCCCTATAAGCAATCAAGCCAATAATGAACATGGCGATGTATTGAGGGAAAAAAGGGATCTGTAGATTAAGAAACTCAAAATTCCAGCCCAATGGAAGCCATATCCTTACAATAAATGTAACTATTCCCAGAATAAGAGCAAAGATCGCTATAGTCCTGTTCCCCGGGATTTTGCTCTCTCGGTCCGTACTTTTTACCAGCAGGCGCCATAGAACATAAACACCTACAAATATCAACAGTGCTTCAACGAACCACAGTGGCCCACTGCCCAGGCCTCTATAACTGCCTGTATATAAACCAAGAAAATCCAGAAAAGATCCACTAAACCCCTTAGATAATGCCAGCGCGTAATTTATAAGCGGGTCTATGAAAATGATGTAGAACAGCAGGGGCACGCCCAGCCTGAGCAGCCTTTCCTTGAAAAAAGGCCATGCTCCTTTCCGGTCATAAGAAGCGGGTGTAAAATATCCTGAGATAATGAAAAAGAAGCCCATAAAAAAAGACTGACTTACAGCAAGGAAAAATACATAGAAGATACTTTCAATCATCCCTGGCTGACCTTCGTGATAATACCAGCTGCCTACCGGAGCTCCATATGTTATTGCCAGATGAACCAGAACCACCAAGACTATGAGCAGGATTCGGAGGTTATCAATGAAAAACAAACGATCTTTGGACATTTTTAACCTCAAGCTATTTTTTTCTTTTCGTTTATAATATCCCTTTCTTATTTCTTTATTTTTGTGCAAACATATGTGGCCATGAAGCCCTCCTGATATTCCACTTTATCAAGTTCAAATCCAGATCTTTTTATTAATTCTTCCATTATCCATCCGGCAGTTGCATATTCATCTCTTACTGTAATTTCTGCCTCTTTGATTGCATGTACTCCTACAGTATTTTTGATCTTTTCAACCCAATCATTAAAAAAATCTATATAGTTATCGATTTCAAACGAATAAACTACATCTTTCAGATAGAACCTTCCTTCATTTTTTAGCATATCATATAGTCAATCATACTAATTTTGCCCGAATAGAACTGGGAAATATTTTGACAACAACCCTTTTGGTGTCGATATAGCTGCTATCCCCTCAGCAATAGCAGAATTTAGCTTTCCTTTCA
>JAPMTX010000131.1 GCA_026552855.1 Candidatus Methanoperedens sp.
CGCAGCAGCAGTCTTCTATAATCCCGCCATGAAAATGAACAGGGATATCTCTGTGGCAGCGATCGCAAGTTTTTCAAAAAATAATCCTGAGTACACATACCTTGATGCCCTCTCAGCCTCAGGGATCAGGGGACTGCGCATCGCGAACGAAGTTGGATTAAGCACTACCATGAGCGACTGGGACGAGACCGCATTTGAGCTAATAAAGAGGAATATAGCGCTTAACAACCTCAAAAACTGCACCGCAATAAAAAGGAACGCCAATGTGGTGATGCTGGATAACAGCTTTGATATCATCGATCTTGACCCGTTCGGAACTCCTGCGCCCTTCCTGGATGCTGCGTCCTTTTCAGCTAGGCGGCTGCTGTGCATCACAGCCACCGACACTGCGCCCCTGTGCGGCGCGCACAAAAAGGCAGGGATAAGGACATATGCTGCAGTGCCTCTTAAGACGGAATATTACCCTGAAATTGGAGTAAGGGTTCTTCAGGGTGCGCTGGCGAGAGCGCTTGCGAAGTATGATAAAGCCATGGTTCCACTCCTATCCTATGCCTCGGCGCATTATTACAGACTTTTCGCAGCGGTTAAAAAAAGTATTAAGGCTGCTGATGAATGCCTGAATAGCATGGGTTTCGTGTCCCACTGCTTCAACTGCGGTACGAGAGAATGGAGGTACGGTCTTGCTATCCACCTGCCTGAGGAATGCCCATTCTGCGGGCACACGACATCACTGGCAGGACCCCTGTGGCTCGGCAGGCCGCATGACAGGAAGTTCTGCGGGGAAGTTCTCGGCGAGATCGGAAAGCGCGGGTTCAGGGAGGCGGAGAAGCTCATTGCAGCGTGCAGGGATGAGTTTGATATCCCGATGCATTACGATTACCACAAGCTATGCAAGTCGCTTGGCATCACGGCGATGCCGACGGATGAGCTTATTCTGGCTCTGAGGGCGAGGGGGTTTCAGGCTTCGCGGACGCATTTTTCGGGGGTCTCGTTCAAGACGGATGCGGGGGTGGAGGAGATAAAGGGGGTTGTGAGGGAGCTGGCTCGTAAATCCCGGTAAGTTGATATATGCAGATAAGTCTGATCACGATGCTCGATATTTTTGCATAAATGGGGAGTATATTTAAATACCATGTGAAGTAATCTCGTTTGGTGTGATTCCAATGACAGATATCGTTGTAGCAGCAAGAGTTCATGGGCGAAATCTCGAACTATTAGATACTCCCGCCAATCTGGGATTATCAGAAAATGAGGAATTACTTGTTGTTCTAAAGAAAAAAAGAGAATCGCTTGTCGAAAAAACGGCAGGTAAAGAAATAGATGAATCTCTTATCGATGCATCCATTGAACTGACCGAATCCGGTGAATGATTTGAACCTGAACGAGCTACCGCCTGATTCTGAGGTCTTTATAGACAGCAATATTTTTACATATCATCTGCTGGGATATAAAAGGTACAGAGAATCGGTAAGGGACTTTCTAATCAAAATCGAGTCAGGAGTTTATAAAGGGTTTATTAACGAGATTGTTATTTCCGAAGTGGTTCATAATGTTCTAAGGGTCAAGATTTGCGAGAAATATAATATTCTACCAATTGATTTTGCCAGGTTTATAAAGTCTAATCCCCAGACCATTTCTGAGGTTAATCTGGACAAGGCTATAGATATTCTATCTATGGCGAACCTTCAACTGATTCAGGAAATAGAAATCAATATGGTGAAAGACCATATAAGCAAATACAATTTACTTTCTGCTGATGCTATTCATACAGTATCATGTAACATTCAAGATATTCAACACATAGCAACAAACGATTCTGATTTTGAAAGAGCGATTTTCCTGAATGTATGGACTCCCTAAGGTACTGTTTCAGTTTTTAATTCGCATATGGGTTAAAATTTTAGATATTTAAACCGCATATATATTCCATAAATGAGAAAAGAAGACTTTATGAAAATGGCCTCTTTTCTCATCAGCCGGTATATGGCTCCCTCAAAATTATATATTCCAAACACTTAAATACTTTTAACAATATTTTGGTCTCAGAGACATGGGTATTAAACTTGAATCCAATGATTTTATCAGAGTACTGACGATAGTTGCAGTAATGGCTTTCATAATGGTCTCGGTTGCGTATGGAATAACCTACATGTTCGAAGGCGGCTCTATAAAGCTCCCCATCGAGCCACAATATATTTTATTTATATTCTCCATAGGATTCGTTATACTCTCAGTGTTCTTTGAAAAAGTGAGAGATGCCATATACCCGTATTCGCTTATGGGCGGCGCAATAGCATCGGCAATTCTGGCTTTCATAATTATAGCCGCAATTGGCGGGATGAGATATATCTTAAGTAACGGCTTCAAGCTCCTGAATTCGGAGACGTGGATTTATTCCCTTTCAATCTGCATCATTCTGAGCATGATCCTTTTCAATCTGATAAAACATAAGTTCTAAATCAAAACATCCTTAAGCCCAGCCTCTTTTACGATTTCGAGCGCCTTCCGTATCTCTTCGGGGGTAAGGGTGCGGTCTATATCCGGGTATTCATAAGCTTTATAATTGGGATTGTACTGGAACATAAGGTTGAACCTGATCTTCGGGATATGTTCTTTCGTCCACTTAACGATGGGCTTTGTGCAGCATTCGAGGTGCCCCGGGAGAACAAGATGCCGGAGCAGGATTTCCCCGTTCTTATAAGCGCTCTGGAAATTACCCGTCACAACCTTCCAGTAGTTGCGAGCGTTTGAGTATTTTTTAGCACATTCATCGTTCCCGTACCTGAAATCCCCGAGATACACATCAACCACCCCCTCAAGCAGCTTTGCTATCTCCTCTGCATAGTACATATTGGAGTTCCACACGACCGGTACGTTGACCTTCAGCGCTCTTAAAATCTTTAAGATAATATGCGTATGCGGGGTTGGCGTAACAAAATTAACATTTCGCGAACCGTATGCGCGGCGCAGCGTGATAATCCTTGCAACCTCCTGCGGCAATATCGATTTTCCGCTCTGGGGTGCGGTCGAGATTTCCCAGTTCTGGCAGTAAACGCAGGAGAAATTGCAACCAGTGAAGAATATCGTATGCGAGGGCACAAGCTCAGGTTCCTCGCCGTAGTGCATGAACTCGGCGGAATAATGTGAGACAGCATCGCACCTGCAGTAACCTCTCTCTTTTCTCCTCCTGTTCGCTCCGCACCGCCGCTCGCAGAAATGGCACGCCTCAAGTACTCTGTCTGCGATGGCGGACTTAAGATCAAGGAGCGAGGGCTCTGTCCGGGGAGACAGCTCTTTTAAAGAGCTTATCTCGTCCCTCATCCTGCGGAAAGATTCCATGGCGTTATCATGCTCAGCCCAGAGTTCATCAAGGGATGAGTCCCTGGTAAAATCAACCTTGATCGATTGGGAGATGAGGAACTGTGAAGGAAGCTGATCCTTCATCACGTCAAGGTATCTTGAGAGATAAACAGGTTCTCTGGAATGCATAAAAAATTCAGATTACGCCTTCACCCTTATTAGAGGGGTTGAGAACTTCCTTTCGACCTCGACCCTGTGTATCGTATTGTATGTACAGAACGGTATAACCCTGCCGTCAGGGGTGGCATAGTGGACCCCGCACCGCTTTATCCTCTCAAGATCGATATTGTAGAGATCCATGAAATGCATGGCGCCTAAAAAGAGCGTATTGCGGTGGAATTCTTTTGTCGCATCTCCGGTCCCTTCCTTCAGTACATTGATAAAAAGCTGCTTCACATCCACAGATTTCGGCGCTTTTGCCGTATCGATGTACCTGGGCAGGGCGGAGATAAGGCTGCTTATCCTCTTTATCCTGCCAAGGGATTTGCCTATCCATTTGTCGCTGTCTGTTGCCAGTTTATCAACATGCTCAAGAAGCCCTTCAACATCTATGAACCGGGTTATGGGGATCATCCTGCCGTTCTCGACGTAGATGTACGTACCTGTGCCGCAGTGTGGGTGGACTGTGAACTCAATACTTGGCACCCCCTCTTCTGCCGTCACGAAATGCGACACCGGCACTACGAAGGGAACAGGGTAGAAGTCCTCTGCCGTAATGGCTCCTTCTGTCTGTTCCTCTATCAGATCAAATAAATAAGGGATGGTTATTCTTTTCTCTATCCTCTCTTCTTTATTTATCCTCCCCGCAAAAGAGATGGGCTGGAAATTAATGCCTTTTATTGTGTCCATGTTATCGACAGCAAACCGTACGATATCCCCGACCTGGTCGTCGTTCACGCCTTTTGCAAGCGTGGGAACAAGTGAAATGCTCGTCAAGCCGGATTTCCTGCAGTTCTCTATGGCTTTGAGCTTTAGAGGGAGGGCGTTGAATCCCCTGTTTATCAGATATGGTCTTTCCGTTACGCCGTCGAACTGCAGATAAACGGTATGCAGCCCTGCAGCGTTCAGGTCCTCGCATAATTTCAGGCTCTTTGCCAGCTTGATGCCGTTTGTTGCCATCTGAACCTGGGTGAACTTGAACTCGTTCGCCATCCTGACGATCTGGACGATATCATCGCGCATCGTGGGCTCACCACCTGCGAACTGGATGGCAGGGCACGGCACAGGTCTCTCATTCCGCAGCGTCTGCATCATGGCTCTTATCTGCTCTAATGACGGTTCGTAGAGATAGCCGGATGATGATGCGTTAGCAAAGCATACAGGGCATGCCTGGTTGCACCTGTTCGTCAGGTCTATATTCGCAAGAATGGTAGTTGTTTTATGGGAAGAACATAATCCGCATGAGTGAGGGCAGTTCCCGTTGATCGGGACATTGGGATTCGTCACGCCTTCCCCATCATGCCAGTAATGATCAAAACGCCTGAACTGCTTTGCGCTCGACCAGTAAATATCCTTGAAAGACCCGTGCTTGCTGCACGTTTTTTCAATCATTACCTTTCCGTTTTCCTCGAATATCGAAGCGTCGATTATAGCAAGGCACTCCGGGCACAACGATTTCGTTGATTTCATAGCCATAACCCTTCATTTAATTTTTTACGAACAATGTATTTATCATATATGAGATTTTCCTTATACCTGATTCTCGTTTTAATTTTCTGCCGATGTCTCAGGTCTCCCCATGTGTTAAGAAAGCTTTTTTAGTATTAAAGCATATCGTTAAATAAAATAGAACTATGTATGGACTAAAAACAGACTAAAGGCTGGTGATTTAACTTTGGTAATAGGAGTTACACTCGTAAATGTAGTGCCGGGACAGGAAAAAGCAGCGTATAATGAGCTTCTTAAGGTAAAAGGAATTAAAGATGTATATCATGTCTTCGGGGAGTTTGATTTCGTTGTTATAAGCAATGTTGACGGATTGAGCGCCCTGAACAAGCTTGTGGATACTATCAGGGAGAGCGAGAACGTCACGGCGACTCAGACAATAGTGGGAGCGGAGCTTTAAGAGGATACCTGATGGTAATTGCCGAAGAGCTTGCGAAAAAGCAAAAAGCCATCAGTATCGCTGAGTTCTTTGAGAAAAACAGGCAAATACTGGGTTTTGATTCGGTTCCCCGCAGTCTTCTGACCTCTGTAAAAGAGGCGGTAGATAATTCTCTCGATGCATGCGAAGAGGCGGGCATACTGCCGGATATATTTATAAAAATCGAAAATAAATCGAAGAACCTTGTTACCCTTATCGTGGAGGATAACGGACCCGGTATCGTGAAAGAGCAGATACCCAGGGTTTTCGCAAAACTCTTGTACGGCTCCCGCTTCCATTCTATGAAGCAGAGCCGGGGTCAGCAGGGTATCGGCATCTCAGCCGCGGTGCTGTATTCACAGCTCACCTCAGGCAGCCCGGCGAAGATAGCATCCAAGATCGATAAAGATGCGCCTGCACATTATTTCGAGCTGCTCATAAATACCCAGACCAACGAACCTGAGATCCTCAAGGATAAAGTGACAGACTGGGACAGGCTGAGGGGAACGCGCATCGAGCTTGAGATGGAAGCCTCGTACATCAAGGGCAGGAGGCAGTCTGTTTATGAGTACCTGAAGGATACGGCGATAGTTAATCCTCATGCACGTATAACCTTGATCGAGCCAGACAGTAGCAAGGTGATCTTCGAGAGAGCTACGGACAAGCTGCCCGTGCAGCCGAAGGAGATACTCCCCCATCCTCACGGAATAGAGCTTGGCACGCTAATGAAGATGCTGCGGTATACCGAGAGCAAAAGCCTTGAAGAGTTCTTATGCGATTCTTTCTCCCGCATCGGCGCCCAGACAGCTAAAGAGATATGCAAAAAGTCCGGTATCGAGCCTGAGAGAAAACCGAAAAAAATAGCTCTGGATGAAGCAAAAAGGCTTCATGAGGCGTTCAGGATTGTAA
The DNA here is from genome assembly GCA_026552855.1 of Candidatus Methanoperedens sp. Classification (GTDB taxonomy): domain Archaea; phylum Halobacteriota; class Methanosarcinia; order Methanosarcinales; family Methanoperedenaceae; genus Methanoperedens. Next base: position 6,353 of record JAPMTX010000131.1, read on the forward strand.
AAATACAGGCTCCACCCACGGACTGCCTTTCTCCCATTACTGAGGAACTTATCCGCAAAGGGCTTGAGAAAGAACACACAGTGGATTTCATCGAGACCACAACGCGCCCGGCGGCAGTGCATAACGGTCATCCCTTCCAGGTCGAAGCCGGCATAGCCTACGGGGGCAACCTCTCAAAGGAGGAGAAGGTGGAGATATTGCGGTTCGCCAACCGTGTGCCTCTCCTTTACCAGCAGGGAGCCTGCGCCGTAACTCATGCTGTGGAGAGCATCAAATGGAAGAACTATTCTCTCGACCAGCCCGGAGGTGGAGTGCCCATAGGTCCTGCCATTATTTTAGTGCACGTAGCCTCGACTCATATCCCTTTTACGTCCGAATCCAAGGAAGCGATTGCGGATGTCCCAGAGATGATAGAGGAGATAGAGCTTGCGCTTAAAGATGTGGGGAGGCGGCTCAACCTCTATTTATCCAGGCAGGAGCATCTACAGCGCAGAAGGGAGAAGGAGGAGATCATCCAGAAGATACTCCCACGCATCGCGAAGAAGGTGGGTGAGATACTGGATAAGCCCACGCCTGATATCACTCCTGTGGTTGCCAGGATTATGGGGAACGTTTTCATCCAGCGCGCTGTCCAGAAGAACGGGAAAGGATGCGATGTGGAGATAAAGATCAAAAACCACAGTGACTCGGTGCACCACTTTTCCCTGCACGAGACCATACCCTATGATATCAGCTCGCCAAGCCCTGAGCCAAAGAAAATCGCACTTGGCAAGCAGAGTGATTATATCTGGAAGATCTCCCTGAAGCCGGGTGAGCAGAAGGCAGTTGTTTACAAGCTTGATATCAAACTTGAAGATGCTTCAAAGCTTCCACAGCCTGTTGTCGAGGGTATCGAGGAGGAACACATCACCGGCGCCAAGGTGGTGAACGTATGACCGATAAAAGCAATAAAGAGATGCGGGATTCCCTCTCAAAAACCACACTTAAAAAGCTCATACAGGATTTCTACGAGCAGTTCGAGAGCGAGACCATACCCCATATCGTGCTGCCCTCGCGTACCAAGAGGAACATAGAACTCAACCAGGACAGCGATGTGTGGGTCTATGGTGACAGCGAGAGCATGCGCAGCGCAAAGACCGTAAAAGGTGCAAAGCAGCTCCTGAAGACCTCCTATGTCGTTGAGCTTCTGATAAAGGGACACCTTGACCAGGATAAAAGCTCGACCCTGAGAGAACTGTACTACATCAGCGAGAACTGGGATATAGCCAAGTTCAATGAGCAGTCTGAGAGCGACCGCCTGATAGAAGACCTTGAGATCATCACAGGCTTACAGCGCGAGGATTTCCACGTGCGCCCTGAGGAGAACGGCGCCACGATGTTCGGACCAATCAAGATAAAGGAAGTTACCAAGCGCGGAGAGCGCACCATGCACTGCCAGGAAGACGTGGGCGAGGCTGGATACCAGATACCCTATAACGTGGAAACGGTAAAGTTCCTTGAACATGATGCGAAGTTCATCATTGCAGTAGAGACAGGAGGTATGTACGACAGGCTTATTGAGAACGGGTTTGACGAGGATTTTGACTCCATCCTTGTTCATCTAAAGGGACAGCCCGCGCGCAGCACCCGCCGCCTTATCAAGCGCATGAACGAGGAACTAAAGATTCCCGTGGTGGTGTTCACGGACGGCGACCCCTGGAGCTTCCGCATATTCGCAAGCGTGGCGTACGGCGCCATCAAGAGCGCGCACCTCTCCGAGTTCATGGCAACTCCGGCTGCGAAGTTCATAGGCGTGCAATCAACGGATATCGTGGAGTACGAGCTTTCCACGGACAAGCTCAACGACCAGGACATCAAGGCGCTGGAGAGCGAGCTTACAGACCCGCGCTTTGATACCGAGTACTGGAAAGACCAGATAAACCTGATGCTGAAGATAGGGAAGAAGTCTGAGCAGCAGGCGTTCGCTGGGAAGGGGCTGGATTATGTGACGGATACGTATTTGCCGGAGAGGCTGGGGGAGATGGGGGTGGGGTGAGGAGGATATCAGGTAATCCTCAGTGACAAAAAATATTTAAAAACATATGAATATGGAGGAACACAAAAAAGATTTGAAAGCTTGGAAGTTGATTTTTACTTTAAACTCACAAGAATTGATAAAATCCCTAAAATTAAGGAAATAATACCCAAAGCAAAAGATATTATTCCCAATAATATCGAAAGTCGTATCCCCCTTTCTGGATGGTTCAGATAAAATCTAATAAGGTTAATAATATCGTAATCATTTATCTTTTTAATCTCAAACATATATTTGTTACCTTCCGTTACCCCAAGTTCCTCACGAGATTCAAAATCAAGTTGGATCAGCCCCCTCTTATTATCAATTCCTCTTATTTCTCTTATTAAACTTTTATCTGTTCCTTTTACTTTTATCAAACAGATCTCTTTTCGTTTAATTTCTTTAGTTCTGTCGTATTTATTGATTCGAACCCATCCTTTTAAAATATCTATCTTAAAGTGATGGCCTTACCTCCAAATTTCTCTCTATTTTAACCATGAATGAAAAATACTAATGAACATGAACCTATTAGTACTTTTTTATTGTCTGTAATCCCAGCCCCCACCACAGGCTCACTCATCGCACCCCTCTCCCGCTAAAAGTCTGCCCTCCCACCACCCGATGCCCGGCGCGGGTCGGGCAGGAAAAACTCAATCGTTATCAGCACTTTAAGGAGACCAAACCCGTACCCACTCCACCCTCTCAAAATCACCATCATTAGTAGCGATATCAAATATTCTATAACGTTTCATGACAGCCAGATGCAGAGCATCTTTTGGATGGAGAAGGTAAGCGGTTCCATAATCGTATATCCTGAAAGCATCATCGCCTGTGATCTCAAGAAGCTTCAGGGTTTCCAGAGATTTGACATATCCAATAAAATCCTTTAGGACAGAGTAACATTTTTGTGCAAACTTCCTATCCTTCTCAAGCTTTTCCCTAACTTTTCGAGGGCTTTTGGAATCAAGAATCTCAAGCCCTTTGTTTATAATGAGGACATATGCAGCTTCATCAACAACGGATGGCGAGGTAAATGCTTCTATTTCATTATTTTCGACTTTCTCTAAAAAAGCAGTTGCGGATTCGGTATATTTTGAATCCGTAGCATGATAGACAAATATATTAGCATCAATAAAAACAGGCCCCTCTTTAAAGCCAGATAACTCATTTCTCATATTTTTCTAAAATGCTATCCGAATATATCTCTTTCATTTCCTTTTGGGAGAGTCTCAACTTCCCGCAGTACCCCTTCATTCTTCTTGTGATATTTTTTTCCTTAATAATAAGTTCTTTTTCTCCGATTTTAACTTCGACGCTTCCGGATATTTTCGCATCGTGAAGTGTACCATAAGGAATAACAAGCCCTTCTTTAACGACATCAACTTGCATAGTAAAACTAAACGTTAGATGTATATATAAAACTTAACACGAACTCAAATAAAGAGCCCGATAATCACAAAACTATCTCAACGGGTTTATCGCTTGCATAGCCGAAATAAACCCCTTTGGCGCCTCTGGTTTTAGACTTCACATTTTTAGAGAGCACCTCCAGGTTGTCATCAGCTTCAATCACCCTTTGATTCCACACCGCAACAAATTTATCTCTATATTTTTTTAAAATGTTCTCAAAGTGTTCAATAAACCATCGCTGGTTTCTTTCAAATTCGGCTTTGTGTTCCTCATGGATATCCATATCATCATCTACTTTAGATAATATAACCTGAAATACATAAAACCATTGGAGCAATCTTGAAATTTCGGATACCCTCAAATTTTAACCCTGCATCCCTTTTGCTCAGGGCATACCCGCCGCCCTGCACCGATGCCCGTCGCGGGTCAAGGAGAGCAGATAGAACAATCTTTTTGCAGCGAATGTTAATCTTTAAGGCGAAGTTAGCTCTATACCTTCAGCAGCCTGAGATGCACCAGCAAATTCAGAAATAGCAGCATCTTTTTCGACAAGTTTACCAAGGCGTTCTGAAACAATAAATCGCTCCAGCATCAAGATAATCTTGGCTTTCGGATTATCATTGTTAAGCTGGTAAAGCTGTGTCTTCCCTACTTTTCTCGCTTTTCGAATAATGTCTTCTTTCAATAGTTTATTTATATGGGCGTAAACAGTTGCTTTTATCACACCCGTCATTCGCGCGATATCCGGACCCGATAATGTATCATCGTAGTTTTCTGCAAAAGTTTCAACTATTCTGACCTGTGGACAGTTCCCAAATAATTCAGATAGTACAAACATAGTTTAATATCCAGTCTTCAAGTTTAGTTTTTATCCTATTTAACTCTTTTGCGCTGGGTTTATAATGTCTTTTACCTCTTTTGAGCTTAAAATGAACTAGTTTCACAGAATAAAAACATCAATGAAGCAACCATACGTAAAAAGTTGCCTTCCAAATATCATGCCAACCTGCATGAAACTATTAAAAGCCTGCGCAGTAAGGGTCTTTTAAGATATTACCGTTCACAGAATTATTGCTTAACCGATGAGGGTAAAAAGATCGCTGAGGAACTGGCAGCCGAGATTTTTAAGAAAACATATGGCGACCTCAGGATTCTATTAGTTTTATAAGGAATATCAACCTTGTTCATACAGCCTGACAAACCCTCATGTCCCTCTTCATTCTGCAACCTCACCCTCCTTTCCGCTGACCTTCACTCCGCCACTCGATGCCCGGCGCGGGTCGAGAGGAGCAAACAAGTATCAAATCACACGACTTTAACCACAAATTCATCTGCATCTACAGGCAGTATTTTTGCGATTTTTTTTGTGGCCAGGGTCTTGGAAAGTTCCTTTGGAAACCGTATCAGGTAGTTCCTCCCGTCCGAGGATATCTTAACCTCATAGCCCTTTATTTCCTCGGCATGTCTCAGAGCAAACTCCCGCTCTATCCGGGATGCGGTCTCAACATCTAAAAGCTCTTTTCCGCATTTCGGGCATTTATAAGCGGTTACATTCATTATCATTATATTGCCTCTTTTAACGTCGATTTTTACAGGTTCCATTTTTATGTGGCAGTCTGTGCAATATGCCGGAGCCTTAGTCTCCAGCTTAACCTCCAATGTTACTTCTTCACCCGTTAGATCTTCAGGTTGTATATTCTCATAATCAATTTCTTTCTTTTTAGTCTTCATAATCATCCTCTTTTTCTCTTGTAAAGATCAATCTGCCAATTTGATGATTGGTATGCGGTTTTAATCTCTACGGTTCCAGCCTCATATTCAAAAAATACGGTTACATATCCGGCAGAGCACAGCCCGATAGCCATGTAGTTATCTCCGCCTGCTTTTTC
>JAPMTX010000152.1 GCA_026552855.1 Candidatus Methanoperedens sp.
TATACAAAGGAAAGTAATGTGAAGCTGGTTCTAACAGGCCACAGCCACTACGATGCAATATTCAACATTTACGGAAAACCGGATAAAATTAGTACCTTTAATAGACCTCTTTTTATTCAAACCAGGAGCGCAACCAAAAACGATAGCGTTAAACACGGGTTCAGGATGGTTGAAATTAAAGACGGAAAAGCGAATCCTTACAATTCTGTCCCAACACCAAGATTTAACAGAATAACTATCTCGGTACAATTCCCTCCTTCTGTATGGTACGCGCTTCATGTCTACGATTCCAATGGAAGGCACACAGGGATGAATGCGGATTGCAGCGATATCGAGCTTGGAGTATCTGATTCTTACTATACAGGGGACTATGGTGGTTTCACCTCTACACCTCAGGTCATAGTGAGCTACTCAGGACTGAAGAAACTCAATGTATCCAATTGCCTGTCGCGAACTTCAAGCGGAAGTTCATTGCAAAATATCCCCTTCAATCTGACACTCGAATACCAGACTGAGACATCCTCAGTAAAGGTAAATTTCAACAATGTTACCGCACGCTCGCTTGAAGCAACTGATATAAGCAAACCATAAATGCTATATTGTTTGACCCAGTATTACGAATAAAATTAAGTGATTGTGCGGCTGTGGTCCAGCGGCTATGACAGGGGCTTCCCATCGACCTTTCAAAAGGCGGGAAACAGCCTCTAACCCGGGTTCGAATCCCGGCAGCCGCACTATTTGCGAAGTTTACACTTTCTGTCCTTATAGGTTTTGTAAGCGCTACCCTTTATTATTGAACTGCTTTAGCACTTTCAGTCCTTTGTCTGTGAATTCAATGCCATGCAATTGACAATCGTGTCTGGTTCCCCGCATTTTAATAACCTGCAGTGCTCTCACCATATTGCCCTTCTTATCCATGAAATTGTGCAGAAATATGACGCCGTGCGAAACGAATTGGTCTATGGTATAGGCATCGGGTTTGAGGAGCTCTGACAGCAGCAAGGTGGTACAGCCCAGATTTTTCAGATTACGGATGAACTTGCTTACAGCCCGCTCTTCCAGGGCAGGATGCTGTGACGTGAACCTGATCGCAGAGAGTGAGTCGATTACCAATCTCTTGATATCATATTGTTTGACTTGCATCTCCACGTTCTTAAACACTGTGTACGGCGAGGGAGGTGCATTTTCAGGTGAATTAATCTCCTGTTGCTCAATGCCCGGTTCGATGAATGCTGAAAGTTCATCATATTCTCCATAATCCCTGATAGGACCGATGTCTAAAAAAAACAATTTTTTTTCTTTGAGATACTTTTCAATGGATAAATTATATTGCGACATATCCTCGATAATATTTCCAATACTCTCGGATAACGTCACATATGCACCGGCTTCTCCAGCCAGTGCTCCTGTTGCAAGGAATTGTACCCCAAAGGTGGTTTTCCCACTGCCAGGAGATCCGCTAATGATATACACCCTTCCCTGTATCATCCCCTTTCCGATAAGTTCATCAAACCCTTCGATTCCAGTTTTTATTCTCATGTCAAACTTTATATATTTTTAAATATTAGTGCTGGTATGCAATATATAAATCAAGGTGTGAAATTCGTGTGTAACTATTCTTGTTCATCTCAATTTTCCTGAAAAAATAAAATCAGTTTTCAACCGAATTTTGACGGTACATCGACCTGAGACTTGCAGAACCTTGCTTATCTAAAGCATTTATAATATGCCTGAGTATTCCGTTACAAGTTTGGACAGGATTTACAGGATGAACAGGATCGGCTTTTATATTTAAATTCTGTAAATCCGGTTAATACTGCCTTTTCTCAGGACTATACTATGCCGAACAAAACCAATATGCTTTTAAATAAGGAAAGACGAATGACCTTTAAAAGAATCTAGGAGGAAAAATATGTTTGGCATTGAATTTGTACCGGCTGACCCGGTCATGAAGCTTGCGTACTTAACGAAGCTCGCAGAGGAGAACGGGTTCGATAATGTATGGATAACCGACCACTATAACAATCGCGACGTATATACCACACTCGCAATCCTGGCGTTGAACACCAACAGGATAAAACTGGGGACAGGGGTAACGAATCCTTATACGAGGAACATTGCGATCACAGCCCAGAGCATCGGCGCGATCAACGAGATATCAGGCGGACGAGCCGTATTGGGCATAGGTCCGGGAGATAAAGCCACCTTCGATGCCATGGGCATTGAGTGGGTCGAGCCCATGACGACCATAAGCGAAAGTATAACCGCACTTCGCGGATTCTTTTCCGGGAAGAAGGTCTCGCAGGACGGCAAGCGGGTAAAGATCGGCGGTGCAAAATTAGCCTTCAAGACAGGGAATATCCCCATCTACATGGGCGCACAGGGTCCGAAGATGCTTGAACTTGCAGGCAGGGTAGCGGACGGAGTGCTCATAAACGCATCTCACCCAAAGGACTTCGAATTTGCGATCAAGCAGATTACAGCAGGAGCCAAAGCAGCAGGCAGGGACCCCAAGACCGTGGATGTGGGAGCATATGCATGCTTCTCTATCCACAAGGACGCGGAAAAGGCAAAGGGAGCAGCCAAGGTAGTCGTGGCGTTCATAGTCGCTGGCTCGCCTGATACTGTTCTGGAGAGGCACAATATTGATATAGGCGCAAAGAAATCTATTGGTGATGCCATAGCGAAAGGAGATTTCGCCGGATTGAACAGTCTTGTCACCGATAAAATGATAGACGCATTCTCGATATGCGGAACACCAGCGGACTGCAAGGCGAAGGTAGAAGCGCTGAAGAAGATAGGCGTAACGCAGATAGTAGCGGGCTCTCCAATCGGACCTGATAAGGAAACAGCTATCAAGCTGATTGGCAAAGAGATAATCGGAGGAAAATAAATTGCTTACAGAATCGGACAGCCATGTCCAGAGCCATCCCCCTGTATCAAGGGGGATTCTCAAATCGAACCAGACCAGGGTGCTTACAGGACTTGGGAAAATGCAAGCTCCCGACGTGGGGCTGCCCAAGATAGCAGATGTTGCCGAGTACAACTACTGCTGCTCCTGCGGCACCTGTGAGGCTATATGCCCGGTGAACGCACCTGTTGTCAGGAGGGAACCTGTTGATGTTTCCAAAGAGAAGAACAATTACAGGAAAATGGAACTGAGAACAGAGGCTCTTTTCCAGGGTGTAAATCCCTTCAAAACAGAGGCGAACCCCTGCGTCCAGTGCTACGCATGCGAACGCGTATGCCCGATCCTGGACGGCTTCCCCGTGGACGAATTTAACAACATAAGGTCTATGAAAGCAGGGAAGAGCAAAACACTTCACGGTCAGGACGGCGCTGCTGTATCGCAGATATTGAAATCCCTGCTCGAGCAGGGGGAGATCGACTGCGCAGTCGGCGTTGTCAGGAACGATAAATGGTCAACGAAGGTATTCACGTTCACAAGCCCTGAGGATGTGGCTAAAGCCAGCGGCACAAAATACACCTACCAGCCCATTGTATCTACTATGAGGGATATACACAGGGCATACATCGACAGTGCTGAATCGCCGCTCATTTCGCCAGACGGGTCCATGCGGGAAGAAACAAGAACGTATGTTGAACCCATCAACAATATCCTGAAGAAATATAAGAAAGTGGCACTTGTAGGTGTACCCTGCCAGGTTCACGGAGCGCACCTCTTCAGGGAGAACTTCAACAGGATAGAATTGATAATAGGTCTTATCTGCATGGAAAGTTTCTCGGAAGAGATCATGTTCTCCGAGGTAATCCCGAAGATCATGGGCGTGGATATACGGGACGTGGTCAAGATGAACTTCCACAAAGGCAAATTCATCGTTGAAACAACGAAAGAGACAAAGGAGGTCCCGATCAAGGATGTGGCTCCGATGGCACGGCACGGATGCCATTTCTGCCAGGATTATACATCCTATTATGCTGATATATCCGTAGGCTCGGTAGGCTCGGATGACGGCTGGAGCACCATATTCGTCAGGACGGAGAAGGGCGAGCACTATCTCAACAAGGTCAAAGACCTTGAGTACTCGGATAAGCCCATAGGCATGGATATGGTCAAGAAACTCGCGGCTATGAAGCATAAGAACAATAAATGGGACTGGCGCGGGTTCATGAAAGAGATATGGAGCCGCGATATCCCGCCAAGACCATGGGGCGTGGAGAGATTGGAAAAGATTCCGCCGCCGGAAGTTGAAAAAGTCGAGAAGGCTGAGAAGGGAGAGAAAACTGAAAAAGCCCCCAAGCCGGCTCAACCAAAATAACGATATGCGCCGTGGACTTTATCTGGGAAGATTCCAGCCATACCACCTGGGTCATCACCAGGTGCTGAGGCAGATAGCAAAGGAAGTAGACGAGATAATCATAGGCATAGGCAGCGCGCAGAAAAGCCATGAGATTGATAATCCCTTTACTGCAGGCGAGCGTGTGCTCATGGTATCAAGCGCACTTGAAGAGTTCAATATAAAACATTACGTTATACCGATAGAGGATATACAGCGCAACTCGCTGTGGGTATCGCATGTAGAGTCCATGGTACCGCCGTTTGAGATAGCGTATACCAATAACCCGCTCGTAATAGAGCTTCTGAGAGAGGCGGGAATAAAAGTGAAGGAATCTCCTCTTTTTAAGCGGAACAGTTACTCAGGCACGGAGATAAGGCGGAGAATGCTTGAGGGAGAAAAATGGGAGCATTTCGTGCCAGAGAAAGTCGTTGAGATCATCCGGGAAATAGATGGTGTGAGAAGGCTGAAAACGATTGCCAAGTCTGACCAGGAGTAATTAAAACTCTTCCAGCGCCAGCGCCTCGCGCAGCGTGAAGTTCCCGACATACAGCGCAGCGCCCACCACAACGCCGGAAGCGCCGGTTTTTTTGATCATTTCAATATCTGCGGGCGTTGTGATACCGCCTGAAGCTATTACAGGAATACCGAGCGCCCGGGCAAGTTCTCTGGTAGGCTCAGGATTTACACCTTTCAGCAGTCCTTCTGTATTGATGTCCGTGAAAAGGATACTGCCAGCCCCTGATTCCTCGAACCTTCTTCCAAGCTCTACCGCAGTGAAAGCAGAATGTTTTGTCCAGCCGTGCGTTGTAACCCTGCCGTCCTTTGAATCAAGCGCCACCATAATGCGCTCGCTTCCGAACTCGCGGCTGAGTTCGTTTACGAGGAGGGGATTGTTTATGGCAGCAGTTCCCAGTATTACCCTGTCCACGTCCAGCTCAAGAAGCCCTGCTGCATCCTCCTTTGTCCTTATCCCTCCGCCGACCTGAGTTTCCACGTTAAAGTCCCTGATTATTGCCTGTATTATGCCGCTGTTCAACCGCTTTCCCTCTACTGCGCCGTTGAGATCGATGAGGTGAAGCACTTCTGCGCCCTCGTCCACCCAGCGCGCTGCGACGCCTATGGGGTCATCGAGGGATACACGCTCTGTCCCAAAGACCCCCTGGACTAGGGAGACGCATTTTCTGTTTTTCAGGTCGATTGCGGGGATTATTCTGAACATCGGTTCTTATCTCCTGCGGTACTACGGTTTTGTATGAGATAATGGTTTCCCTTCTACTTATTGCATCTTATAAAGATCATAAGAGAATTAAGAGTAAATCGCTATCTGCAGGCGACCTACCGCAAACTTTATAAATTGAATAAATATTTATACTTTGGGAGTTATTACTTTAACAGACTTACAGCTAAAATTACATTATACAGAGGTCGATTGTATGATGAGGATATCTGTAAAAAATAGACCTGAGGCAGCTCTGGTCTTTATAATATTCATTTCTATAATAATTATTTTAATAAGCGGGTGTCTTAATAATTCTGCTACGGAAACACAGGAAGATCAGGGATCGCAGATATCGGCAAAGGCAGAAACAGCCCAGAAAAAAGCCATTGAGAAAGTATCAGATGAACTCAGCGTACTTAACTCAAAAGACTGGGCAAAGCTTGCAGTGCAGATCGGGCGTCCGAGGGCAACGGCTCTACTGTGGTACCATCTGAAAACAACCTACAATGTAGATACAAAGGTGGTCTTCGGGAATCCCAAAAAGCTTGATGCTGCCGTAGCCATCATGGAATCAACAGGAGGAACAAGCCCGTTCCCGACGACCAGCATAAAGGGCGTAAAATACTATATCATCGACCCGACAGTTCCAGCCATCATCGGTGAGTTCAAATACGGCGATTTATTCGATGACCCCGGAAACACCTACCTGTCGTACAGCTATTTCAGGCTGTTCCCTGAGGATATAGAGATCGTAAAGCAGTGGATGAAGGAGTCCGGGGTGAACATACAGTATACTGATTTCCCGGCTAAGTAGGCAGGCAGTTATTTTACCTCTGTGTTTACAGATTTTGTATCCACAGGCTGCCCGTTCAGCATGAGAGTAACAGTTATCGTATATCTTCCCGATGGTCTGACGCCGCTCACCTTCTCAGGTATAGTTACTCTTACAGGGATATCGTAAGTCTCACCGGGTTTGATACTGGCACTGTACTGGTCAAGGAACTCCCTTTTCGCCTTATCCCCCATCCAGGCATAGTTGTTGTTAATTGCCACCGTTTTAATGCTGAACTCTGTAACCGTTGTTGATCCTGTGTTCGTCACGATTATTTTTGCATTGACAGTATCCCCTGCTTTATAGCCCGGCGCAACTTCGACCTTAGTGATATTAATCTCGCTTGCTTCCTTCAGGTTGAAAGTGCCCGAGGCTATGGTTTGTCCCTGGTACTTCGCCTTCCATTTATGCTCCCCTGCAAAAAGGGCTTTTGTGGACAGCGAGCCGCACGGGTTCACCTCGGACTGCGGTAAAGAATCTACGGCGACCGTGACACCTTTTACGCCCATCACCTTACCCCAGTACATGGTCTGGAACCCCCACTGGTTCTTTGAGGCAGCAGAATCGCGCAGGGATATACCGTCCGCAGAGTTAATCACGATTATAGATTGTCTTGCAGTAAGCGTGCTGTTCCCAAAGCTCACGTTCAATACTACTCTATGCTCCCCCATATCGAATTTTTGCTTGAGCGTCCGGTTTCTGCCCGCAGCCATGCCGTCAATCGTCCATTCAAACAGAGGCTTATCGATGTTCTGGGTCGAAGCCGCAAGTTCAAGCTCAGAATCTTTCCAGAGCACGCGGTCGCAGCCGATGGAAACAGAGGGGACTGGCTTTGGTTTTTCCTGAGGTACCTTATGCTGAAGAAGCCATCCTCCAAAGGCAGCGGCTAAAACAAGTATCAGGATAAGGGCTATGTAGGTTTTCTTAATCCTGGGAAGAGTTCTAAAAAATTTTGGCTTCGGCAACGGCTCGATCTCCGGCTGGATATAGGTACAGGATTATATAAAGCGTTTTACCTGGAATAAAGATTATAACCAATCCAGACAATTCAGCCAGTCATGAAGCAGAAACTTGAAGTCAACCTTGAAAAGGATATAAAGCTCCCCTCGAATGTCTGGAAATTCGGGAACGACATAGATACCGACGCCATCATACCAGGCAAATACCTCACGATAAATAAGCCCGAAGAACTTGCAAAGCATGCCTTTGAAGGCGTGCGCCCGGAGTTCGCCCGCGGCATCAAAGAAGGGGATATCATAGTGGCAGGGTTCAACTTCGGATGCGGCTCTTCCAGGGAACATGCCCCGCTTGCGCTCAAAGGAGCCAGGGTGAAGTGCATCATCGCAAAATCGTTCGCACGCATCTTTTTCAGGAATGCCATCAACATCGGTCTGCCGCTACTTGAGTGCCCAGATACCGATAAGATAGAGGAAGGGGACCATATAGAAGTTGACTTCGGATCCGGACTCATCACCAATACTACAAAGGACCAGAAGTACCAGGCAACACCGCTGCCGGACTTCGTTCGCGGCATAGTTGACGCAGGCGGTCTCATCGGCTTTGCTAAAAAGTTAGTGCAATAGCCCGAAAAATCTGCCAAAAAATTAAAAAAGGTAGTAATAAGCTCTGGCTTATTACTGGTGCGATTCGTATCTCTTCAGTATGCTTATGACCTGGTTTAGCAGGTTCTTTGAATCCGAGAGGTGCTTTGCACCGATATCCGCTGCCTTATCGAGGTTCTCGTCAAGCACGAGCAGGTTCTCCTGGAGCAGATATATCAGGTACATCATTACGCACCAGTACACAGCAAGTGCAAGAAATGAGAATATGCCAATTACCACCAGTTGATTGTATATCATTGCAGTAGATTGTCCCAGGGGCTGCAATATATCTATTGCGCTCTTGAAATTGTAAAGTATTATGGCTCCAAATATTAACGGTACAATCGTTGCAAGAATTAGACTCTGTTTACTCAGCTTCAATTCAGTTCCTCCGGGAGTTTCCTCCTGGTCATCTTTTTATGTTATTTATCTATTTAAGTATATCTAAGACGACGGCAATATATTTCCTATATTCACAGCGCTTTCCGGTATCCATACAGCAAGCATTATATCAAGTTAAATTGATTAAACACAAATTAACTTGAGTTGATATAATGAAGTATCCAGGAGGAACACCCACACAGCCTGAGGTAATCGCTGTAGCTCTGTCGAAGCTCAATATCAAGCCGACCGATACATTTGCGGACATAGGCTGCGGGAGCGGTTCGGTATCGATAGAAGCTGCACGGCTGGCAAAGCAGGTGTATGCCATTGACAGCAGAGAGGAAGCTGTTCGCGCCACGACCGGGAATATCAGGGAATGCGGTATAACCAACATCTCAGTATTGAAAGGCGAGGCGTCTTTACTGCTTGCTTCTCTGGATATTGACTGCGCGTTCGTGGGTGGAAGCAAGAACATGGAATGCATCCTTGATATACTAATAAAAAGAGCGCCGCGATTTGTGGTCAGCGCGGTCAGAATGGAAACAGCAGCATCGGCGCTTGCGGTAATGAGACAGAACAGCGCATTCAAGGAATTATTGCAGATACAGTTATCAAGAGGAAGCGAGCTTGCAGGAGGCACCATGCTCAGACCTGAAAACCCGGTTTTCCTGATAGTAGGTGGCTCATGCTGATCGGAGTTGGACTCGGTCCTGGGAATCCTGACCTTCTGACGCTGGCGGCGGTAAAGGCGCTGAGAAGCAGCAGGAAGGTGTTCGTCCCGGGGAAAATGGCGGCTGAGCTTGCAGCGCCTTATGCCAGGGCTGAAATCCTTGAGTTCCCCATGATCCAGGATAAAGCAGAACTTCTGAAATTGTGGGAAAAGAACGCAGACATAGTAGCGAATGAAGCTGTGAAAGGCATGGTCTCTTTTGCAGTAATCGGCGATCCGAACTTCTTCTCCACGTTCTCACACCTGCGGCGGACTATAAAAGAGAAATATCCGGACATGGAGATCACCACCATTCCAGGCGTGAGCGCGATAACAGCCCAGGCTGCCAGGACAGATACCAGCGTTGATGGCTCATTCACAGTGAGCGACGGCTCTCCGGTCGGGACAAAAATAATATTGAAAACAAAACATCCCAAAAAGACTAAAGACGGATTAATAAAAGAGGGGTTCGAGGATGTCATCTATGCCGAGCGGCTTTTCATGGAAAATGAGAGGGTAACGCAGGAAATTCCGCAGGAAGGGGATTATTTCAGCATAATGGTAGCAAAGAAAAGTAAAAAGGTGCCTGATAAAAAAGTTGTGTACTTTGTAGGGGCGGGTCCAGGCGATCCTAAATACATCACAGTAAGAGGACGAGAGCTTCTTGAATCAGCCGCCCTCGTGATATACACGGGTTCGCTCGTAAATACTGAGATACTGGATTATGTGCAGGGCGAAACTATTGACAGCCACGGGATGAAACTTGAGGACATTATCGATATCCTGGCAAAGGGCGTGGAGGAGGAAAAGATGGTCGTCAGGCTGCACAGCGGCGACCCTTCCCTGTACGGCGCGGTCATCGAGCAGATAGAAGGGCTGAAAAGACGCAGCATAGGTATAGAGATCATCCCGGGTGTAACGTCGCTTTTTGCAGCGGCTGCTGCACTCCGTACCCAGCTCACGTTAAACGGGATAACAGAGACGCTGATAATTACAAGACCTGCCGGAGAGACGCTTGAGAAGGATTCGCTTGGAGAGCTTTCGCGCCACAATGCCACGATGGCGATATATCTTGGCACGCATAAACTGCGGGAGATAACTGAAAAAGTAGCGTATCCTGAAGAGACGCCTGCGGCAGTGGTATATCATGCCTCATGGGAGGATGAGAAAATCATCCTGGGCACGGTCGGGGATATCGCCGATAAAGTGGAAGCTCTTGGAATTGATAAATCCGCCATGATCATTATAGGGAACGTGCTGTCGCCTGAGAATTTCAAGAGGTCGCATCTTTATGGGTGAACCTGCGATCATCACTTTTCCGCGCAGCCTCGATGTTGCAAGAAAGATACAGGAATCCACGGGCGGGGAGATCATCCTGTACTCGAAGGATGCGTTCAAACAGGCTTTTGAGTACGATTCGATAATAGCCATAATGGCAGCAGGGATAGCTGTAAGGAATATCGCCCCTCTGATACATGATAAGTGGGAAGACCCGGCTGTCGTGGTGGTGGATGCCGGGGCGAACTTCGCAATCCCCGTACTGGGCGGACACCACGGCGGGAACGAGCTTGCAAAAAAGCTGGCAGGTCTTGGGATGATACCTGTTATAACGACCGCTACCGAGGCAGCGGGGAAAGAATCTGTCGAGAGCATTGCGGATTCCCTCGGATGCAGGATCGTGAACAGGGATTCTACAAAAAAAGTGAATATCGCTCTGCTGGAGGAGAATATTGAAGTCCTGCATTTAAAAGGTCCGAAGATCGTGCTTGTGGATGATGATATCGCCGTGCTGAAAAAAAACGGGCTGGTTGTGGGTATTGGCGCGAACCGCGGCGTGAGCAGGGAGGAAGTGATGGATGCCATCAGGAGCGGACTGGCTGAACTCAATGCCAGTATCGATGATGTCAAATGCTTCGCATCTGCTGCTATAAAGGAAAAAGAACGGGGTATTATAGACTCTGCCATATCGTTCGGGAAAGAATTGAAATTCGTACCTCATGAACTCATAAACTCAATCGAGGCTCCAACGCATTCAAAGGCAAAAGCCCTCGGATTGAACGGCGTCTGCGAGCCGGCTGCGCTTGCGGTATCGGAAGAGAAGAAGCTGCTGCTTAAAAAGAGGATCTACGGAAATGTCACTATCGCAATCGCAAGGTAAACTGTATATCGTGGGTATAGGTCCAGGCGCTGTTGAGCATCTCACGAAAAAAGCTGAGAGAGTGCTGCTTGAATCCGAATATGTCATCGGAAACGGTACGTACCTTGACCAGGTAGCTGGCGTGGTCAAAGGAGCGAAGATCATAAGAAGCGGGATGGGGGGAGAGGTTGAGCGCGCAAAGAGAGCGGTTGAGCTTGCAAAAGAGCATGTAGTTTCAATAATCAGCGGCGGGGACGCAAACGTGTACGGGATGGCTGGGCTGGTGTTCGAGGTGGCTGAGAACGCCGATAACATAGATATCGAGGTCATTCCCGGCGTCACTGCCCTCAGCGCGGCTGCTTCTCTCCTTGGGGCTCCTGTGGTATCTGATTTTGCTGTGATCAGCCTGAGCGACCTCCTGACTCCGGGAGATGTGATAAAACGGCGGCTTCAGCTTGCGGCTGAGGCTGATTTCGTGATCGCGGTATATAACCCGAAAAGCAGGAACCGCAGCCGGAATTTTGGAGAAGCTATAGAGATCATATGTAAATACAGGGGCGATGGTACGCCTGTGGGGATTGTGAAGAACGCGACGCGGGAAGGAGAAACAGTGATCGTTACGACGCTTGGGAAAATAATGGAATATAACGATGCGATAGATATGAGCACGCTTGTCCTTATCGGGAACAGCGAGTCGAGGCTGTGGAATAACAGGATAATAACGCCGCGGGGATACCAGAGGAAATATGAATACTGATCTTGGCGCGCGCACAAGGGAAGCAAGAGAGATTAGCGAAAAGAGCAGGGCGATAGTGAGAAGCATTGTAGGAGGTGATGCGCCTGAGGACAGGATAAGGCAGCGCTGCGTTATAGCCACGGGCGACCCGGCGTTCGCAGAGCTTATGCGGTTCAACAACGAGCCGGTAAGAGCGGGGATTGAGGCGATAAGGAGCGGCGCGACCATATACACGGACATAAAAATGGCGCAGGTGGGGATAACAAAACGCGGGCACAACTGCGAAGTGAGGTGCGTGCTTGAGGCTGGAGGCGAGATTGCGGAGAGAACGGGCGCGACGAGAACATCGGCGGGCTTTCTTGCGCTTGAAAAAGAGCTTGAGGGTTCGATTATCGTGATCGGGAATGCTCCATCGGCAGCGCTCACGGTATGCGGGATGATCGAGCGCGGATTGAAGCCTGCGCTGCTTGTGGCGACGCCTGTGGGGTTCGTGAACGCCGCCGAATCAAAAGAGCGGGTGAGGGGGCTGGGAGTGCCATCCATCACATGCGTCGGCACGAGGGGGGGGACGCCGGTGGCGGTGGCGGTGGTGAATGAGATGGTGGAGATGACGGCATCGAATAAGGATTTTATAGATTGAAGATATCCTAAACAACTCTTTACGAACTCTACCTATAACTCCGGTAGAATAATCACTAGAATAATCACATGAATAACCCTTTCAGCTCCCATAGTATCCTTGGATTCTTCTTGAACAGCGTAAGCAGGAAAGCCGGAAGTGCCATCTTGCTGGCATCCACCCCGTCGAGCGAATGTGCAAGCAGGTTCAACTGCTCGTCCGTGAGTTTGATGAGCAGGTTCTTGACCTGGAGGGATTTGCTTATCTCCTTCCCGATGGTAGCGCGCCATTTACCCTCGTACTCCTTCAGTGTCTTAACAGAGTAATCCCCTCTCTCTTTTGCTTCAATGCAGACTTCTCCTGCCATCTTCCCCGCATCCATGGCATTCGTAATTCCCCCTCCCGTCAGGGGGTCGGACTGCCTTGCAGCATCGCCTACCAGTATCAGCCCGTCAGTCACTGTCTGCTTTATCGGTCCGCTCACGGGAACACCACCGACAACAATCTCGATAATCTTGGCCTGCGGCATATATTTTTCCGTGAACCTCTGGATGAGCGTAATAGCTCTCACGTCGCCGGATTTGCTTCCCAGGACGCCGATACCCACATTAGCAGTATGCTCGCCTTTCGGAAATACCCATACGTACCCGCCAGGTGCGTAGTTACTGCCGAGGAAGAACCTGCTATATTCTCCCGGGTCGATGTTGGAAACAAGAAACTGAGCGCAGGTCTCGATATCAACAGGTTTTAAGGCGGTATTTATCCCTCCCCATCTTCCTACCTTGGATTCGACACCGTCAGCCCCTATCACTATATCCGCCCTGATATCGTGTGTCTCGCCCATGTACATCGCCCTGATTCCCGCAACTCTCCCGTCTGATCTCAATAACCCGGTCGCCCTTGTCTTTACCATGACCTCGGCGCCAGCCATGGCAGCCTGCTGCGCAAGCGCCCGGTCAAAGACCTTTCGCTCAAGCGTATATCCAGCCTTCAGGCTTTTCGCATCTTCTGACATCCTGATCTGGGTTCCGTCGGGGGCGATTATCATTGAACCTTTAACCTCGGCTGCGATCCAGCGCTTATCGGGTTCGATGTGCTTCTTAAGGGCATCCCTTCCGACGCCTTCGGCGCATCTCACAGGATCTCCTATCTCCTGCCTTTTCTCGATCAGCAGGACATCCAGCCCTGCCTCAGTGCAGGTTTTTGCAGCTACCGAGCCGCCCGGTCCCGCCCCAACAACGATAACATCATACCTGTTTTTCATTTAACAACCACCAGCGCGCCCACAGGGCATATCTTTGCGCAGATGCCGCAGCCGGTGCAGGTGTTATCCACCTCTATCCAGGTCTCGACAAGCTCAAGCGCACCCTCTGGGCAGACGCCTACGCACGCACCGCAGTATCCGCACTTATAACGATTGACATTCACGCTCATAAGTCCCTGTCTGCTAACGCAGTCAGCACATATAAATATTATGAGATTCGCAAAAAAAGATTCAAACGTGCACATGGGCCCGCTGCGATTTGAACGCAGGACCTTCCGGTTATCAGCCGGACGCTCCACCTGGCTAAGCTACGGGCCCGAAGACATCGCCAATATAACGGCATTCGATTTAAACCTTATCTTTAATCGCAGGGCTATCGAGCAACGTAAAACCATTGATATTCCGACAACAAACATTAATATACGGTCAATTCAGATATTGTCATATATCAAGTTGGGAATGGGCATATTCACTGACAGGCAAGCCTATTGAATTAAAGGGGAAAGTGATATAATGGAAATTCGTAACGGCGTAGATGTAGATAAACTGAAGGAGACAATCGACACTATCAAAACAAATCCGGAAATCGCGAACTTCAAGTTCAGGGCTGAGAATGAATGGATCAACGGCGCGCATTCAAAAACAAGGATCCAGACATCAAGCGGCAAAATATTCACCCTCGAAGCAGATGAGCCGCGGATCCTGCTCGGGACCGATCTGGCTCCAAATGCAGTGCAGGCAGTGCTCCATGCCCTGGCTTCGTGCCTGACCGTGGGTTTTGTATATAACGCCGCTGCGCGCGGCATAAATGTGGAAGCTCTGGAGCTGTACCTGGAAGGCGACCTTGACCTGCACGGGTTCCTAGGCATCTCAGAAGATGTCCGCCCCAGCTACCTGAACATAAGAGTAAACTTCCGGGTAAGAAGCGATGCAACGAGAGACCAGATCGAAGACCTGTTGGAGTATGCCCAGAGAACATCGCCTGTCACTGATATTGTTCGAAACGGCGTGCCGGTATATGTAACCCTTGAACAGAACATTGAAGCCAGTGGGGTGCGCGCTGGTGCCGGACAAGCAGGTGAAGTAAGCAGCAGTGATTAGGTACAGTTAAAACAGGAACGTTTTGCTATTTACAGGTGATTCCTCGTTATAGCGTTAGACCGCGCCGAACTCTCTCTCCATATTATCCAGCAGCAGGTTCAATATCCTCTGGGTCCCGGCAGCGTTGCCGTACCGGGATATTATCTCCTCAGGTTTCTGGATATATTTCCCGTCCACAATGTCATCGCCGCAGTTCCTGAACATGTTATTTATGCTGTCTTCGGAATACTCGATATGGAACTGCAGTCCTACAGTACGCCCGCATTGAAAAGCCTGGTTGGGGCATCCTTCGCTCTCCGCTATTTTTGTAGCGCCTGGAGGTATACTGAACGTGTCGCCGTGCCACTGGAAAACTATGAACCTGTCGGGTAAGCTGCTGAAAACAGAAGATTGCTTTGCCTCTCCTGTTAACGTGACAGGGTGCCATCCGATCTCTTTGTATTTATTCCTGGTTACCCTGCCGCCGAGAACATCCGCGGTCAACTGGGAACCGAGGCATACTCCAAGAATTATTTTTTATGCTCAATCGCTTTCCTGATGAATTTCTTCTCCTGAGCGAGCCAGGGGGTATTTGTCCTCTTCGTAGATATTCATTGACCCTCCCATTATGATAAGCCAGTCAAAATCGCTCATCCGGGGGGGTCTCTCGTTTTTAAAGAGCAATGTTCTTGTGATACTGTGACCCCTGTTCTTTGCCCATACTTCTATATTTGCTAACCCCTCAAAGGGTTCATGCTCAAGTGAATGGATTCTCATCGTTTTTCCTCTTTATTATATGCGATAAACTTATTACATTTTCCAAACCTTATAATGATATTATTCGAAGGAGATATATTCCACACATGCACTTATGAGATTGATACTGAAAGCGCTGCTCCTGATAGTATACAATATAACCTTTCAACGTGTCCTGTATCTTACTGCGTTTCTAACGTTTGGTATCGGCGACGGGGTTACTGCCGCTTATATGATGGAGGTGAACGGACCATACAGCGAATCTAACCCAATAATAAGGGGTATGTTTATAATGCTGGGTTTTGAGGGCATGATAATAGCCAAGCTCTGGGTTACCTTAATGATGCTTCTTGCTACCTATATTGTTCAGGCGCGTTCGAAAGATAATATATACTGGACAATAAACGGCTTCCTGTTCGCTCAAATAGCCGCCGGAGCGATGGGAATATACGCTAACCTGAGCGCTCTCATCGGCGGAACGCATCCGGAGGCAGGCGATATTGTACTCCTGTATTTTGTTTTCGTTCTGGTATTGACAAGGGTAGGAGATTTCATAGATAAGCATGTTGTTTACAAAGCTTAAAATATGATTGGTTAAATCAGGAATAGTAAAAATGAGTCTAACTCGCCGCAGATTTGTGGGAATGTGTGCAAAGGCAGGGCTTCTGGCAGGAGGGATAGGGCTGGCTGGATGCCTGGAGAAGGGACAGAATACCGCAGCGCAGAGTGCGCAGAATGTAACAGCTCAGGAAAAGCTCCCTGAGGTGAAAGGTAATTTTATTACAGGCGAATCGGGTGGGGATGCTGAGACACTGAACTGGATACTTGCTGCAGACGCGTCCTCTTTAGGCTATATAAACCTTACAATGGATGGACTCATAGCCTACGATAATAAGTACAATATCCTTCGTAGATGGCTAAAAAATGATGTAAAGGCTTCAGATGACGGTTTGACCTATACTGTTGTGCTCAGGGATGATCTTGAATGGGGCGATGGAAAGCCAGTGACTTCTGATGATTTTGTATATACCATGAAGAACATTATGTTCGCAGATTGGTTGGCATACCCTTATGCAGGAGACTGGAAAGAAGAAGTGGATGGGAAAACGGTCTTCGTGGAGCCAAGGGTTGAGAATGAGACTACCTTCAGCATCATGCGAAAGACAGTAAACCCGGAATTCCTGTACACAGTAACAGATTTACTGGTGTACCCGAAGCATATAGTATCAAATTATGAAGGCAAAGTGAAAGAATTTACCCAGGCTCCTGAGCTTAATAATCTCTCCTATACGGGGAACCTGGGGCCGTATAAATTCAAAGAATGGGTACGGAGCGATAAATTCGTCGTTGAACGGAATCCGGATTATTACCTTGGCAGGGAAAAGGGTGAACCGTATTTTGAAACATATACCGTAAAGATATTCGGCTCGTCTGCCGCAAGGCATGCTGCCATGGAAGCAGGGGATATTACTTCTACAGATATCGACCCTGAACAGGTAAAGAAGTTCAAGGAAATGAAAGGTTTGGTCGTGCATACCATCCCGACGGCACAATACAGGATAATGCAGTATAACATGCGGGATAACGGCTGGCAGGGTTTGAAGGATAAAAAGGTAAGACAGGCTATCTCTATGGCCGTAAGCAAAGAAGCGATAGTCAACCAGATACATCTCGGCTTTGGTGAGCCTGCTTTCAGCTTTATACCAAAAACATCTCCGTGGTTTGTAGAAGAAGGGCTCATGAAACTTGGGGTAGGAGAGCTCTATAATAAGGATAGAGCCCTGGAACTCTTACTTGATGCTGGGTATGGAGTAAAAAAAGACGGGAAGATTCAATTAAGGGATAAGAACGGAAGCCAGATTAAGTTAAAGCTGATAACCAGTACCGGAAGCAAAGTCAATGAATCTACAGCCCTTTTTGTTAAACAGGAGCTTGGAAATCTGGGAATGGATGCTGAGGTAAAGCTTGTTCCCTGGGAGGTTATGCTTCGGAAATATTACCTGAACAAAGTACCGGGAAGCGACCAGCAGCCCGGATATAATAACGGGCAGAAGGCAGTGAGCGAAGAAAACTGGGATCTTATCATCGCGGGACATAGCGTTGATTCTCTTCAGCCTTCAGGCAGCTCGATTTTTTATGCTTCCGATGGCGGCTTGAACATGTATGGTTACTCAAATAAGAGGGTAGATGAACTGTTTGCAAAAATCCGTACGAAGGAAGCTCTCGATAAAGAAACTCGAAGGCAGATGTACGGAGAGCTGTCACGTATATTGTCAGAAGATCAGCCCGTTGATTTTATGGCTTTCCCTGCTAAGAATATAGCTTATAAGGATAGTGTGAAGGGAATTGATCCGGGCGTAGCGATAGGATATAATTATTATGAGTGGTATTTTGAATAAGAGGATTACACCTTCGCATTGAATCTTGCCTATCAAACCCTGCGCCAACTTTAAAATAACCCCACACCAATATAACTCACCACATGAAAAAAGGCTACATCGCCGAGCGCCTCCTCTACACCCTGCTGATAGCCTGGGGCGTCATGACCGCCACTTTCATTATCCTCAGGATAGGTCCGGGTTCACCAGCCGACAGGTACATCGCAAACCTGGGCGCAGGACACAATGTCACGCAGGTCGCGGCTGCGATAGAAGCGAGATACGGGTTTGATAAGCCGCTCTACGAGCAGTATTTTGAGTACATGGGCTCACTCCTGCGCGGGGATTGGGGATGGTCATTTTCTACTTCAATGCCCGTTATTGAGCTTATCAAAACCCACTGGGTGTATTCCTTCCAGCTCATCCTCCTCTCCTCGATCCTCGCCATCCTCCTGGGCATACTGATAGGCATATACTCAGCCGTCAAAAAGGGCACGAAAGCGGATCATATCGCCACGTTCTTCTCTTTTATCGGCATCTCCATCCCCAATTTCTGGCTTGGCATAATGCTAATTCTGATATTCTCAGTCAGGCTGGGATGGTTCCAGACGTATTACGATACGGGATTGCCCACGTTCTCCCTGGCGAACCTGAAAGCTCTTGTGCTTCCGGTCGTGACCCTCGGCACAGGGATGGTGGCAGGCTACAGCAGGTACGTGAGGTCTTCGATGCTTGAGAACCTGCGCAAGGATTTTGTCAGGACCGCCCGCGCCAAAGGGCTGCCTGAGCATGTAGTTATCGGAAAGCACGTGTTCAGGAACGCTCTGCTGCCGATAGTTACGATATTCATGTGGGATATGAGCGCGATAGTTTTCGGCGGCGCATACCTTACAGAAGTGATATTCGGGATACCGGGGCTTGGCAGGATATCCTTTAACGCAATATTTGCGGATGATTATGCGGTGGTCGTGGCAGTCACCCTGATAGGAGCATTTGTTACCCTGCTCTTCAATCTCATTACGGATATTGCATATACGCAGCTTGATCCCAGGATTAAATACGATTGATATGATCATAGAAAAACACCACTGGGAAAAGATAAAAGACAATAAACTTGCAGTTCTGGGGCTTCTATTCATAATCCTATTGTTCGTAACTGCTATTCTCGGTCCCTTCCTGACCAGAGACCCGAATGAGATCAATTTTAACGACAAAAACCTCCCGCCTGTGGGCTTCAGTACCGAGCAATCTGTGTACAACATAAAAATGCAGGAGCTTGAGGTCACGGAGAAAAAAGGTAGCTGGGAACATCCTCTGGGTACGGACGACAAGGGAAGGGATATGCTTGCAATGCTTGTTTCAGGTGCGCGGGTGTCGCTTGAAGTAGGCTTCCTTGCCACAGGCATAGCGATACTGATCGGGACATTGATAGGCGTTGTATCTGCATATTTCGGCGGCTGGATCGATAACCTTCTCATGAGGTTCACGGATGTGATAATGACATTCCCCTTCTTCCTTCTGCTCGTATTGATAGTCTACATGTACGGCGCGAACATGATTTTTGTGATACTCGCTATCGGTCTCACGGGCTGGACGGGTACGGCGAGGCTTGTGCGCAGCGAAGTCCTCTCTTTGCGAACACTGGATTTCGTAACAGCCTCAAAAGCCCTGGGAGCAAGCGATCCCCATATTATCCTCCGCCACCTGGTCCCAAACACCATGAGTTCTATAATAGTCATAGCCACGCTCTCCATCCCAGGTGTGATCCTTGCAGAGGCTGCTCTCTCGTTTATAGGTCTTGGGGACCCGGCAGTGACAAGCTGGGGAAAGGTGCTGAACGCTGGTCAGGACAGTCTCGTAACGACGTGGTGGGTGGCGGTTGAGCCTGGAATAATTCTCTTCATGACAGTTCTTGCTTTTAACTTCCTGGGAGATGGTCTGAGGGATGCACTTGACCCGAAAAGTGAATGATGCGGTGCTCTGCGTCAGGAACCTTAAGACCTGTTTCTTTACGAAAAAAGGCGAGGTAGCGGCTGTTGACGATGTCTCGTTTGACCTTGAGCGGGGAGAGATACTGTGCATTATCGGTGAATCAGGCTCAGGCAAGACAGCTACCGCTCTTTCGATTTTAAGGTTGATAGAGAAGCCGGGGGCTATTGTCTCAGGCAGTATTTTATTTAACGGGACAGACATCACGAAATTATCAGAGAAGGAAATGCGGGACC
The DNA here is from genome assembly GCA_026552855.1 of Candidatus Methanoperedens sp. Lineage (GTDB taxonomy): Archaea > Halobacteriota > Methanosarcinia > Methanosarcinales > Methanoperedenaceae > Methanoperedens. Next base: position 20,242 of record JAPMTX010000152.1, read on the forward strand.
TGCGCGGGAATAAAATATCCATGATCTTCCAGGACGCTTCATCCTCACTGAACCCGGTGCTGCGGATAGGGGAGCAGATAACCGAATCCCTTGTTCAGCATCTCAAACTGGGTAAAAAACAGGCAAGAGAAAGGGCGGTCGAGCTTCTGGCTTCAACAGGCATACCACAGCCTGAGGAGCGCTTTGATGAGTATCCGCACCAGTTCTCAGGCGGCATGAAGCAGAGGGTAATTATAGCGATGGCGCTATCGTGCAATCCCGAAGTGCTTATCGCAGATGAGCCGACAACAGCCCTGGATGTGACCGTACAGGCGCAGATACTCGATATATTCAAGGAATTAAAAAACAGCACCTCAATACTGTACATAACCCACGACCTGGGGGTAGTCTCTGAGATCGCTGACAGGATAATAGTCATGTACGCGGGGAAATTCCTTGAGAGCGGAGATGCGAAGGAGGTATTGATCAATCCAAAGCATCCATATACACAGGGATTGGTCAACTGCCTGCCCTCTGGAAAAAGCAAAGGGAAACTTGTCTCCATCCAGGGCAGCATACCGGATCTGATCGACCTGCCTGGGGGCTGCGTATTCTGCCCCAGGTGCCCTGACGCGATGGAAATATGCAGAAAAGAGATGCCCTCCGAGGCGCGGATTTCGGATAAGCATTCTGTGAGGTGCCATCTGTACGGCTCTGCTTGAAGTGACCGACCTGAGAAAATATTATCCCCTGACCCGGGGTTTTCTCTACTCAAGGATTGCCGGGGAGGTAAAAGCAGTAGATGGTATATCTTTTTGCATCAGTAAAGGCGAAACCCTTGGTCTTGTTGGGGAATCTGGGTGCGGCAAGTCTACACTGGGAAGAACCATTATCAGGCTGGAAGAGCCGACATCAGGTAAAATCATGTACAATGGAACCGACATTTCAAGCCTTGACAGGAGGAATCTGAAATGGTTCAGGAAGGAGGCGCAGATTATTTTTCAGGACCCTCATTCAAGCCTTGACCCGAGGATGACAGCAGGCGATTCCATAGGAGAGGCGCTTGGCATCCATGGTATCAAAGGGGATACTTCAAGTGTTGCAGAGCTGCTTGAAAAAGTGGGGCTTCCGACTGATTTTGCCTTGCGATACCCTCATGAGCTCAGTGGAGGGCAGAAGCAAAGGATAGGCATCGCACGGGCACTGGCAGTTCAGCCAAAGCTTATTATCGCTGATGAACCTGTGAGCGCGCTTGATATCTCGGTCCAGGCTCAGGTTCTTAACCTGCTCATGGACCTGCAGAGGGAGTACAGCCTGACACTTCTCTTTATAGCTCACAATCTCTCTGTTATACGGCACATAGCGGACAGGGTGGCTGTCATGTACCTCGGAAAGCTCGTGGAGCAGGGGAGCAGCGATGATGTATTCAACAACCCTTTCCACCCGTACACCCGGGCGCTGTTATCCGCTATCCCGGGGAAGAACGCTGGACGGGTACCGCTTCAGGGGGAAGTTCCCTCCCCGGTAAATCCTCCGAAAGGTTGCAGGTTCCATACGCGCTGCCCGAAAAGCATGAAGGTATGCGAAGGTGTCGAACCTCAGGTCAGCGGGACTGGCCATATGGTAGCCTGCCATCTGTATAAATAAGGAGGCTTTTCGCAGATAATTTACAAATAAATTATTATCTTATTTTATGAGTTAAGTTTAAATATAATCAAATATACAGTGGGTATCCGTGTGCCTGGTAAGGCTTGGAAGGTGAAATGATGGAACTCAAAGAATTCATGAGTGATTCAAAGTGCTTTTTACTGGCACTGGTACTGTTTCTGATACTGGCTGACGGCGTTTATGCGGCAGAAGAGGTAAAAATAGATACAGGCGACACAGCATGGATCCTGATAAGCACAGCCCTCGTGATGCTGATGATCCCTGCCGTGGGATTGTTCTACGGCGGCATGGTGCGCCGCAAGAACGCTCTCTCAACCATAATGCTGAGTTTTACCATACTCGCCCTGATAAGCGTGCAGTGGGTGCTCTTCGGCTACAGCCTGGCGTTCGGTCCAGACAGGGGAGGCATAATCGGGAGTCTTGACTGGCTCGGGTTAAACGGTGTGGGTCAGCAGCCGAACGCAGATTACGCGGCTACTGTCCCTGGTCTGGCGTTCATGATGTTCCAGGCTATGTTCGCAGTAATAACCGTGGCGTTAATCACAGGCGCGTTCGTTGAGCGCATCAAGTTCAGCGCTTTCCTTGTATTCTCCTTGCTCTGGGCTACATTAGTATACGACCCGATAGCTCACTGGGTCTGGGGCGTCGGAGGATGGCTTCGCAGCCTTGGCACGCTTGATTTCACTGGCGGCACCGTGGTGCATGTGAGCTCTGGCATCTCAGCACTTGCTATTGCCCTTGTGATAGGCGCTTTAGCTGCGGTGTTCAGCTACCATGCGATGCTGTTCAGGATGAAGCGCAACGTGGATGAATCCCTTGATGTCTGGGCGTGCCACGGCATTGGCGGGACCTGGGGCGCTATCGCCACCGGCATATTCGCCACTACGCTTGTTAATCCCGCAGGCGCGAACGGCTTGCTTTACGGGAATGCAGGACAGCTACTGATCCAGATAGCAGCGGTTGGCGTGACGTGGATATACGCATTCGTAGTAACGTTCGTACTTGCAAAGCTCATAGATGCGACCATAGGGCTTCGCGTCCGCGAGGAAGAGGAAGCGGTCGGTCTGGATATCGCGCAGCATGCCGAGAAGGCTTATGCATGAGGTGACCAAAATGAAGAAAATAGAAGCAATAATAAGACCTGAGAACCTGGATACTGTCCGGGCAGCGCTTGAGGAAAAAGGAATCATAAGCATGACCGTTGCCGAGGTGCAGGGGCGCGGACGCCAGAAAGGCATCTGTTTGCAGTGGCGTGCGGGCGAATATTGCGTCGAGTTCCTGCCGAAGCTAAAGCTGGACATGATAGTGGACGACGAGAATGTAGAACCCGCGATAGCAGCGATCACCCAGGCAGCAAAGACAGGACAGAATGGCAATGGCAAGAACGGCGACGGCAAGATATTCATATATCCCGTTGAGCAGGTCGTACGTGTCAGCACGGGCGAGCGCGGAAAGGAAGCCATATAAATCCGGCTTCCCGTTCCTTTTTTAATTGCTCTATCGCTCTATTTCTTACCCTGTACCCTGATACTGACGACCGATTCGGCAATACCTTTTAATGCTCTGTCCGGGATGTTAAAATCCTCGATTATCGCCTTGGCTGTGGGGTCATTAGCCATACGATCGACCGGATAATGGGTTTCGTCCATTACTTTTACATCCCTGAACCCTGCGTCTCTTATCGCCTTCAGGTACTCATCCCTCATTACCGCGCCTGTGAGGCAACCGATATACGCCTCGACTGAATCCCTTATGGACTCCGGAAGCTCCTTCAGCAGGACAAGGTCTGATATCATAAGCCTCCCGCCCGGCTTCAGCACCCTGAACGCCTCTTTGAAAACCCGCCCTTTATCGGGCGCGAGGTTGATGACGCAGTTTGAGATGACAGCATCCACTGAGTTATCAGCAGCCGGCAGGTTCTCTATCTCTCCGAGCCTGAACTCCACGTTCGTATAGTTCCCTTTCCTTGCATTCCCCCTGGCTTTATCTATCATCTCAGGAGTCATATCCACGCCGATGACTTTTCCGCTCTTTCCGACCTTGTTTGCTGCAAGCAGGCAATCGAACCCGGCGCCTGAGCCGAGATCGAGTACGGTCTCCCCTTCCCTGAGAGATGCAAGAGCAATGGGATTCCCGCACCCAAGACCGAGGTTTGCGCCTTCAGGGACTGAGCCCAGCTCCTCATCCCCGTATCCTATCATCCTGCTGATGTCCTCTGCCCTGCTGGCGTTCCCGCAGCAATTAGTAATAGGAGCGCAGCAGGAGCTTTCCTTTCTGGCTATTCTGGCATAGCCTTCCCTTACTACTTTCTTTACATCTTCCTCTTTCATTCTTATACCTCCTCTTATTTCTCAAGTATGTCCTTCATGACAGGTCCGAGCATGCCTTTTACTATCTCAGCGAGCTTTTCGACCTTGATCAGAGAGATGCAGCATACTTCGCCGTCCTTTTCAAAGCTTATAACTGCGAGCTTGTCCCCGGCGCGTATATCCGCCTTCTCTCTTATTTCCTTGGGGAGCACCGTCTGACCTCTCTCGTCCACGGTTATTACGGATTCAACCTTGCAACAGCCCATTTCAGGTGAGCAGCAGGATTTAGTTTCGTCTCTTTTTGCCATTTTAATCACTATGATCAATAAGATTGGGTTCAGAATATTTAAACTTTTCTGAATAATCAGAATAATCTGAGAATATTGATTGCATTATCTTTTGTCCAAGGCGTTTCAATTGTTTTAATAAAAACACTCTCACCTTGCTCTTACTATAAACTGGAGCGGCGACCGTCTCTGGGCACCGAGCCGCTTTCATGGTTCTGTGAGAATGGATGTGATGTAGTTAGCAGGTATATTGAACCACAGGATTTACATCATGCAGAAACGCTATGTACAGGCTTCGTATATTTGTACGGAGTTTGTGACTTAACCTCAGCATCATCCATACATAATTATTTATGTGCAAATGCAATATATAAAATTCAAAGCCTCAGTAATCGGGTGCTAAAATGCAAAAACTCCGGGTAGATAAAAAGATCAAAGCGCTTGAAGAGCAGATCGAGTTACTCAAATCTTTTATTTCTAAAAAGGAGCCGTTGATAACTGTAGAAGATTACAGGAAGTATCTCGCCAAAACCAAAAAGGCAGTTGTAGAATCTATAGAGCCTACCGAATACATTAGAAAAACCAGAATAAAAGGTGAATTTTATTGAAACTGATTCTAGATTCTGATGTCCTGGTTCACGCTCTTCGCTTTCCAAAAGATAAAACACAAACCCTCATGCGCCAGTATTCCCCGCTGTTTCACGCCTGAACCCGCTGCTCGCCGCGTATGCTGAGCGCCTTCCCCACAACATCGAAAGCCTCCTCAAGCTCGGCAAAATTCGGTATTGTATTCTTTCTCAGGATATGCACGCCGCTCTTCATGCTATTGCCTCCGAGCAGGCATCCGACTATCATTTTATGGGTATGGTTCGAGAACCTGACGATCTCCTGCGCCAGTTGTCTTGAATCCAGTACGCTGGAAGGCACTGCAATGACGAACGTGATATCCCATTTATCCTGGTTGCGGACCATCACATCAAACACGCGCGCGTACCTGTCTGCCCCCGCATCCCCGACTATGTCCATCGGGTTCTCGTGGCTCCACTCAGGCGTCAGGAAAGAGTTCAGCTCATCCATCAGGTCTTTCGGGAGGTCTACGAGCTCAACGCCGTACTTCTCAGCGTAATCCGTTGAGAGTACAGCAAAGCCTCCTGCATTTGTTATGACGACGGCTCTATTCCCCTTGGGGTATTCCTCGGAAGCAAGCAGTTCACCCACCTGGAAAGCCTCTCTCAGGGAATGGGTAGCAATAACTCCTGATTGTTTGAATGCTGCCATGTACACATTGTAGCTCCCTGCAAGAGCACCGGTATGGGACGAGGCTGCCTTCTGCCCTCTCTTCGAAGACCCTGATTTTATCGCTACTATCGGCTTTTTCTCCGATACTTCACCTGCAACTTTCATGAACAATCTGCCGTTTTTTATTTCCTCGATGTAGAGGACAATGGCTCTTGTATCCTTATCATCCCTTGCAAATTTCATGAACTCATTAAAACCAAGGTCAGCCTGGTTTCCTACGCTTATGACCGCGGAAAGCCCTATCTCCACATCTTCCTTCAGGCTCCAGTCTACTACTGTAGTAATGATAGCGCCGCTCTGCGAAATAAACGCCAGGTCTCCGGGTTTCGGGTTTGCAGGGTCAAAGGTGGCATTTATCCCCTTATGCGGCAGGATAAGCCCGAGGCAGTTCGGACCTATAATCCTGATGCCGTATTTTTGCGCTATCCCTGAAACTTTATCCTGGAGAGCCGCCCCCTCCTTTCCTATCTCTTTGAAACCCGCAGTTATAATAACAGCCAGCTTTACGCCCTTTTTACCAGCCTCTTCCATGATCTCCGGTACTACTGCGGCGGGTACTGTAACAACTATCATATCTACCGTATCAGGGATGGAAATCAGGTCAGGATAGACCTTGTGCCTGAGTATCTCTTCCCTCTTCGGGTTCACGGCATATAATTTTCCGGGAAAATCCAGCAGGTTCCTGAAAACCGCATAGCCGACTTTATTTGGGTTGGATGATGCACCAATAACAGCAATGGAACCGGGATAAAAGACCTCCGTCGGGACCCCGGTCTGCGGTTTTTCCTCGTGTTTAACCTCCCCCTCGGTCTCATAAATCCTTGCATCGACGGCGCAAGCCCCTTTTTCGTACAATATCAGGGGATTAATATCAAATTCAACCAGTTTATCGCTCTCACAAAAAAGCCTTGATACATTATTGATGACCTGCACAAGTTCCTTCTCATCCTTGGGCGGCTCACCCCTGTATCCCTTTATCAGAGCGTATCCTTTTATCTCCCGTATCATCTTTTCTATTTCATCAGTCCTGATGGGAAGCACCTTTATTGAGACATCCTTCAGGAATTCTACGAGTGTACCTCCAAGCCCGAAAGTGATGACCTTTCCGAAGGAGGGGTCTATTCTCCCGCCTACTATGAGTTCCAGCCCGTGAGGCATGTCTTTTTCTATGATTATTCCGGTTATCTCAGCCTCTGGAACTTTTTCCCTGACATTCTTTAATATCTTATCGTATGCTCTTCTTACTTCCTCATTATTCCTTATCCCTGTTACGACCCCACCCACATCACTTTTGTGAACGACCTGGGGAGAGATTATCTTGGCTACCACAGGATAGCCCATCTTATCTGCGGTCTTTACAGCCTCATCCGCACTCTTTACTATCGTGTTCTCAGGGGTCGGAATACCATATTTCTTCAGAAGCTCGTATCCCTCAGCCTCGCTCAGCAGTTTCTTTTCCATAATTCACTCCTCCAATTTTAGGGTTATCTTTCACTCACATAAAGCTTTTCAATTCATTGCATCTATAGTTTGAACTTAGCCTCTTCCATCTCGATCTGACTCTCCAGCCGCTTGTGGAAAAATATCTTTATGAAATCTGTTATTATAAAGGCGACAAGTGCCCACCCCCATACCAGTCCAGCCAGCCACCATCCGAGCGGGCTCATGAAAATGCCGTATACAGCAAGTAACGTTGCAGCAAGCTGGGTAGTTTCTGTCGTTCCGAACAGTATTTTAGCTGGATACGGCGGCGTCCATGCATGGCGTGCCTCGCCAACGCGCGTCAGGTAGATGGTCATGTGACCTGCGGCAGCAAGTTTCAGGAACATGAGTGTCTGGATCGTGTGTCTCTCCAGGTGCAGCACGCGGTCGGCTACAAAGAACAGGCTGAAACTTGATACGACCCCGATTATGCCAAGCACAGTTGCAATTGTCAGCACCTTGCGCATTTCCCAGCCTGAAGGTCTTTTGAGCGGCTTAGTGTTATCATAGGCTATCGTCATTATAGGCAGGTCGTTCAGCAGGGACAGGATGACTATCATCACTGCGGTCAGCGGATAGAAGTTGAAGACGATAATGGCAAGCGTCAGGAATATCAGCACACGGATGGTCTCGGCTATGCGGTACGTGGCATAGCTGTTCATGCGCCTGAATATTTTGTGGCTCGTCTTGATTGCATCGATTATGACAGAGAGCCCTGGCTTTGTGAGCACAATTGCGGCAGCAGATTTGGCTGCATCGGTTGCGCCTGCGACAGCGATTCCTGCATCCGCCTTTTTCAGCGCTGGAGCATCGTTCACTCCGTCCCCTGTCATCCCTACGATATGTTCCTTTTTCTGGAGCAGTTCAACAATGCGGTATTTGTGCTCCGGGAAAACCTCGGCAAAACCATCAGCCTTTTCGACTGCGTTCTCTGCCTCTTTATCAGGTTTATCCATAAAGGCTGAGGAAGTCAGGATATTGGTGCCCATGTGTACCTGCGCTGCTATGTTCTTGGCTATGGCGATGTGGTCACCAGTGACCATTTTTATATCAACGCCCATGGATTGCGCTGTTCTTATGACCTGCGCCGAATCCTCGCGCGGCGAATCAGCAATACCAAGAAGTCCTATGTACTGCCACTTTCCTTGCTCATCTGTCCTGGCTGCTCCGAGAGGACGATGTCCCTTTTTAGCAAAATCATCCACGATTTCGTTAACTTTAGATTCAACATCCCTATTTCCCACAAGCGCCATAATAGACTGTGGCGCTCCTTTGGATACTTTGTATTTTTTACCATCAGGACCCGTTACTGTGGCTTCAGTGCGTTTTATAACAGGGTCAAATGGTTTAAACTCTGATACCTTATACGTACTGCGCTTCTCTACAAGCTCCTTTTTGGTTTTGAATTTATCTATAACCGCATTATCGATGGGATCCTGGTCTTCCTCTCTGGATGCCAGGGTCGCGATCAGCAGCATATCATCCTCTTTGAGCCCCTCAAAGGTTCTAACTTCTGCAATAGACAACTGGTTCTTAGTTATAGTGCCTGTTTTATCCGCGCATAAAACATCCATGCCTGCCATTTCCTCTATGGCTACAAGTCTGCTGACAATAGCTTCCTTTTTAGCAAGAGCGATAGCTCCTATTGCCATAGTAACCGATAAGACGGCAGGCAGCGCGACAGGTATGGCTGCGATTGTCAGGACAAGCACGAACTGAAGTGTCTCAAGTACGCCTTCATGTCGATAAAGTGCAAGAACGAATATTATCGCTACAAGTACGACATCTATCCGGATGAGGTAATCGCCTATTCGCAGTATTGCCTTCTGCAAATGGCTGACAGCTTTTGCTTCCTGTACGAGCTGGGCGGTCTTACCAAAGTATGTATTCATCCCCGTAGTAACTACAAGCCCGTTCATTTCTCCTTTCTTGGCTAAGGAACCTGAGTACGCGATATCGTTAACGTGCTTTTCCACGGGCTGGGATTCCCCTGTCAGTGCGGATTCATCAGCCAGCAGGTAGTCCCCTTCTATGAGTTTGATATCGGCTGGGATTACCTCACCAGGGCGCACCCGCACTATATCCCCTGGAACAAGTTCCCTGGCAGAAATCTGCTGCCACTTACCATCTCTCAGAACCCGCGCCTTCAACGCAAGCTTTTTCTTTAATAACTCAATGGCATTTTGAGCCTTATTCTCCTGCCAGAATCCCACGACCGCATTTATCAGCAGCAGCGCAACAATTATAGCGAAATCTTCCCAGTGGCGGATGAGCGCGGACAGGATAATTGCGACCTCTATCATCCAGGGTATCGGTCCCCAGAAATATTTTAAAAATTTAGCAAGTTTACTCTCTTTCTTTCTGGTGATCTCATTAGGACCGTACTGCCCAAGACGCTTCTCTGCTTCCTGGGATGAGATGCCGTTTTTGCCGGATGAGAGTTTCTTAAATAGATCATCTATAGATGTCTTTTTTGCCTCATCAGTAGTCACCTTGATCTGGTTCATGATATATTTGAACTCCCTGTAATCCGACGGAATCTTGTGGAATAGAGTTGGTGTATCAGTAAAGTGAACAGAGTATGGTTGGCAGATGCTACCAGCCGATACCTGTTACCCCCATAGCCCTCTACATAATACACGTACCAACAATGTATTTGCAATTGATATTACTTAAACCAGACGTCCTGCAAGCTTTACCGATGCCACGTAAAACCTACAATGGAGTCCGTTAATATTTGCTATACGAATAAAGAATAATATAAGCTTAAATGCTAAATCCAGCAATGGTAACTAGCCCTTGATAAATCGGGGTTCACAGTAACCCTTAAATCCAGTAATCTAAATACTACTCTTTGAGGGGTTAATTTGGCTAGAGAAAATATTGATGATATAAGCATTTTTCTTGCTGTTGAGTGTTCCCTTGGCAATCCACTTAGCAGATTTATTATCAACAGGTTATCAAAAAAGAAAAATGGAACAAGCATTCTTGAGGAATCATTGAAGTACTACTGCGGTATCGGCGAATCCTCTTTTATAAAAAAGCTCAAAACTGCTCCGCTGTGTACCCTGCTCGGAATCGGTCGCAAGATGTTTGGCGCTGATAAAGAGGCTATGCGTGAGTATTTCAGCGACCCTGTGGCGAGGAGAGGGCTGATCAACGTTATGCGCAGCATCGGGAAATACGGGGTTAAAAGACCTTTCAGGCTTGTTGCCCCTTTCCTTGTAGTATGGAACTATATAAGCGCCTGCAACCTGCGCTGCCAGCACTGCTACCAGGGCGCAGCAAAGCCGCTTCCTGATGAGCTCGACCTTGATGAGAAGCTGGATGTTATTGATCAACTGGTAAAGAACGATGTGGTCGCGCTGGCTTTCTCAGGAGGTGAACCTCTTATGGCGCCTGATTTTTTCGAAGTGGCATCCTATGCATCCGGGAAAAACCTGTACGTGAGCCTTGCCACCAACGGGACGCTTCTTACGGAAGAAGTGGCTGACCGCCTCGTAGAGTGCGGTGTTAAGTACCTTGAAATAAGCCTCGATGCTGCAACGCCGAAGGTACACGACTGCTTCAGGGGTGCTTCTGGTGCATGGAACAGGACAGTGGACGGGATAAAAAATGCAGTCTCGCACGATGAGCTTTTTGTGTGCATTGCCTCTACCATAACAGGACGCAATTTCAAAGAGCTGGAGGCTCTTATCGACCTCGCGGGCGAACTTGGAACAAAACGGTTCCTCGCTTTTAACTTCATCCCGACCGGGAACGCAGTGAATATCAGGGAGGCTGACCTTACACCTGCAATGAGGGAGGAGCTTTTAGAGACCCTGTACCGGCGGCTTAAAAGCGGAGGTGTGGAAGTGATGACCACAGCGCCTCAGTTCTCAAGGGTATGCATGAGCAAATCGAAGGACATTATTGCAGCAGCGCATTTCGGCACAGGTGAGGCGGGCAACAAGATGAGCACACTTGCAGGCTTCATCGGAGGCTGCGGTGCTGGGCGGCTGTACTGTGCCATTCAGCCAAACGGAATTGTTACTCCATGCGTGTACATGCCCATCGAGGTTGGCGACCTGCGGACAGAGAACTTCGCAGATATATGGGAAAAATCCGATACTCTAAAAGCGCTGCGAAGAAGGGATAAACTCATCGGGAACTGCAGTAAATGCGACTTTAAGAACGTATGCGGCGGGTGCAGGGCGCGGGCGTATGCTTATACAGGTAATATTAACGGCTGTGATCCCGGATGCATCAGGAACAGCGCAGCTTATGAGAAAATAAGAAATAGCCATACGGGATAGCTATACGGGATAAACAAAGCTCAATCGAATATATCCCCGCCCACAGATGTCAGCTTCAATTTCAGATAGAATTCAGGGTATTCTTCTTTCAGGCTTTTAATTATTTTATCGGTCAGCACCAGCAGTTTCACTTTTCTCCTGAGATCCGCCTCTAATTTTCTGATAATACTCTTCATCTCTGCTGCACCGATGCGTTTTTTCGGGTAAATCCACATCTCTATATCGCCCCCGGCTTATCCTTCCCCGAAACAAATGAGCCTTATATCCCAAGATTAAAAATATTCAGTTGTACTCTCTCCAGGTCTTACCGCACTTGGTGCACCTGAAGAACCGTACTTCGCTCTCATCAGCAGCGCGCAACTGTCGCAGCCACCAGTAGGCTGTATCGTTGCCGCAGTCCTCGCAAATAGCCCTTGTCGTGGGTAATCCCATTTCGCGCCCTTCCAGCACTGAGACCTCGCGCTCCTTTCGCTCCGTCTTTGAGACGAAGCCTCCTTTTATTTCTTTTTCGTACCCGCATTTCCTGCATTTAAAGATGTTCTTAGCGGGCATCATCATGCTCTTGCATTTTGGACAAAATTCCATTGATATCACTCTTAGCGTTTTCTATGATTTTATTATGATCGAATGCCAAACGGGGTATTTCGTTCATATCGAAAAGCCCTATATCCTTAGCATCAGAACCTGCCTTAAGTTTTCCGCTTCCCTTCGCGAGATAGCATATGGACACCGTATGCCCCCTGGGGTCGCGCGAAGGGTCAGAATACACGCCCAGGAGCTTGATAAGCTCTGTATCAAGCTCTATATCAAGCCCTGTCTCTTCCTTTGCCTCGCGCACGGCTGCTGATTCCACGGTTTCACCTACCTCAACGAACCCGCCAGGAAGGGCGAAGAAATCCTGAAACGGCGGGTTCTTGCGCTTTATAAGTACAATTTTTCCCTTATAGATTATCACTACATCTACGGTAAGGAGCGGTGTTACAGGCTTCATTATCTCCTCAGTACTATGGTCAGGATGTCATTATCGTAGAGCAGGTGATCAAGCCCTGCCCTTTGCCCCTCATGCTTCGCTGATGCGCCCCAGACCTGGGCGTACCTGAACCTGTTCCTGAAATCGCGGTGCAGGCGGTCGCATACGTCGCCGATGGTGGAGCCGTCCCTGATTATCAGGGGCTCGTCCATGTCGGCAGGTTTTCCCTGGGGCTTTAAGTATATCCTGATGAACCCGAGATTATCGAATATCAATTCTTTCAGTTCTTCGATATGAACCTTTTTATCAGCAGATATGAGCAGAGCATCCGGGAATCTCTCCCTGCATCCCCTGAGCGTGTATTTATCCGCAAGGTCGATCTTATTGATGACCACGACCGCAGGGATATATTTCCTGTTTGCCAGTATCACGTCTATTAACTGGTCTATGGTTATGTTCTCGCGAATGACCACATTCGCGTTATGGATCCTGTATTCACCCAGTACGGTCTTTATCGTATCCTCGTCAAGTTCCAGATCTACCGTGCTGTTGACCGTGACCCCTCCCCTGGGCTTTTTCCTGATCGTGACATCGGGCGGTCTTGAATTTACGCGTATGCCCGCATCGTGCAGTTCCTCAAGAAGAACATTGTAGTGCACCATTTGAAACACATCCAGCATTATCAATGCCAGGTCGGCGTTCCTTATTACAGCCAGCACTTCTTTTCCCCTGCCCCTGCCTGAGGCTGCGCCTTTCATGATGCCTGGCACGTCCAGTATCTGTATCGTCGCGCCCTTGTATTCCATGGCTCCAGGCACCACGTCAAGGGTCGTGAACTCGTACGCCGCGACCTGGGACTGCGCTCCGGTAAGGCTGTTCAGGAGCGTGCTCTTGCCTACAGACGGGAAACCCACGAGTACAACTGAGGCATCCCCGGATTTCTTGACCGAGAACCCTTCTCCCCCGGATTTTGCAGAGGCTCTTTTTATGACCTCCTCCCGTAAGCGCGCAAGTTTCGCCTTAAGCCTGCCGATGTGACCTTCGGTAGCCTTGTTGTATTTTGTTCTGGATATTTCTTCTTCAACTGCCTTTATCTCTTCTTCCAGTGCCATCGGCTCTAATAGATATGGCAAGGCAAAAAGGATTTGGGTTATAAAAGCATTTCTGGACTGGATGAAGGCACTATTTGAATATCTGGACTCCAGAACCGGGGAGACCATAAGAACGCTGGATGAACTTGTGCGCATCCCCACGCAGGTCCCGCCAGGCGAGAATTACGAGAAAATCATGGATCTTGCGGCAGAAAGACTCAACGACCTTGATTTTGAGGTCGATAAGCTCATCATGCCCCGCGAACTGTTCGAGAAGAAAAATCCGCGCCTTACGCATCTGCAGGGTGAGAGGGTGAACCTCTCGGCTGTAAAGGATATCGGCGCTGCTAAAACCCTTTTGATCAACACGCATCTCGATGTAGTCCCTGCAAGCACAGGCTGGAGCGTGCCCCCGTTTGAGTGCACGGTAAAAGACGGGCGCATCTACGGCAGGGGCGTGGCTGATTCAAAGGGAGGACCCGCTGCGCTGCTGACAGTCCTTTCTGCAATGAAAGATATGGATATTGAGCCGAAGTACAACCTGAATATCGCACTGACCACGGATGAGGAAATGGGTCCCTATTCAGGGCTCTGCTACCTTGCAGATCTGGGAAAGCTCAAAGCGGATTATTTTCTGAGCATGGACGGGGACAGTGACGATATCACAATCGCCTCAAACGGCAACGTGGACTGGCAGATCGATGTATTCGGGAAATCGTATCACAGCGGCAGCAGTTTTCTCGGCGTGAACGCGATCGAGAAATCCATCCCTGTCATGAGCGGCTTGATGGAATTAAAAGCACAGGTTGAGAAGAGGCGCTCCAGTGTGCCAGCCAGTATGGCTATAACCCGGAAGACGGGGATTAAGACCCTCATGCCTGTTCTGAATATCACAATAATCAACGGAGGTGTGAAGCAGAACATCGTGCCTGACCGGTGTACGCTGAAAGGCGACCGGCGCTTCATCCCCGAGGAGAACTACGATGATGTCTGCAAAGAATTCGCAGGTGCGCTCTCTGCTGTGAGGAAAAAGCACCCGGATATCAATCTTAAATGGAGCTGCGACGAGATATATGCGCCCATGCTTACGGATATGGAACATCCCTGGATAACGGAAGTGAAGAAGGTTGCAAGCGAAGTCGCTGGCAGGGAAGTGAGCCTGGCAGGGGCGCAGGGGAGCCTGGACGTGGCTTACGCAGTTAAGGTCACAGGGCTGCCTGCATGCTGTTTCGGTCTGGGGAGGAGGACGCAGAGCAATGCACATGCAGAGGATGAGAATATCTATATCGAGGATCTGGAGATGTACACGAGGTTTTTAGCTGAACTGATCTGCGGCTGAACATAGATATAATGCTGTAAATTATTCGTTCCCCCATACTATCTCTTGGTTCTATTCTTACTTATGTACAGCATTACAAGCACGCCTGTAAGAACTAATACGCCCATAATAAGCGTCAGATTGACTGGAGACATCCCTACAGGTGTGCCGATAATCTCCGGGCTTCCGGTAGCTGCAGGGGTAATTTGCGATACTGCAGGCTGTGTATCCGTCAGTGCTGATGCGCCTTTCAATCCGCTGATGGCAAAATGAGAAAGTGAATCAGCCTTTAATTCGTAATACGTGTACGATTCATCTTTTCTCAGTTCCGTAGTATCTATCTGCGTCCATCTGTCTTTGCTCCATTTGAGCGCCTTGATATCACTGCCTGCAAAACCGCTGCTGTTAAGCCAGGAATTCTCGATCCTGAATCTTATTACTGCCTCTTTTATCTTCTTTGTCCCTGCCCATATATTCACATTCTTATATATAGTGCCCGGCGGCGTGGTTGATACAAGTTTTGATGTTCCTTTAAGGATTTCTACTCTCAGTGCTATGTCGTTCTCATTCTCTTTACCAGTAATATCTACCTCGTATATACCGGGTATGGTGAAGGTGTACGTCACCGGTCTATCTGCAATGAGGTTCTTCTCAAGTTTTTCAGCTTTTGCTATATTGTCAGAGGGCTCGGATGTTATTATTCCGCCTCCACCGCTTCCGCCACTGCTGCCTGAGCCGCTACCTGGTGCGGATTGAGCAGATGCGACCTCAGCAGCCAGAGCGAATGTTGAGAAATGGTTCAGGGTCACTTTAAGGTACTTTTCAGCAGTATTCATTTCACTGCCAAGAACCCTTGGTCCTCCCAGGGCAGTATAATCCGGCATCGGCTCTATCCCGGGTCCAAGCGGCTTCCAACGCTCAGAATCGATTGTTGCGTTCGGATTGAACCAGTATACCCTCAGCGTCTTCTCATTCAGGTCATCCGGGTCTTCGGTATCTCCATCGTCGTTCCTATCAAGATCTGCAGCGGTATAGTACGCAGTAAGGTTTACAAAATTAAGGCTTCCGGCATCTATGCCGGTTACATTCACCTGAATATACCTCCCAGTGAGCTGCTCATTCTTGCCAAGCCCGTAGGCGGGAGCTGCAGGTGTTGCGTTCAGGGCTCTGGCATCTGTACTTGCGTTAATCCTCAGGATCACAGGAGCATTGACAGTTGCATTGAGTTCGATGACAGAATTTGTGATGTTTCTGGAATCATCCGGGTCTATCTCTATGGTCCGGTTTGCATTTACGTCTGTATTTACAGTGATACTGGTGGACGTCTTTCGCAAGAACTGGGCAAGGGGTAGGTAGTCGATATTACTGCTATTAAACCTGTGGGGTGAATCGCATATTCCATCACTGTTCGCGTCAGCGCATGTCTGCGAGAGCCCGCTGCCGTTCGGATGAGCCCAGAAGTTGCCTCCCAGGTAGGGTCCGTCGGCGATATTTGAGCCGATCGTTCTGGTGATGTTCCAGGTGTTACTGCCGCTGGCAACAGCATTATTGGTGTTATTGAAGTAGTTGTTGTAGATGGTGTTGCTGGAAGATTCTAAGAAAATGCCAGGGTTGTTGTTTGAGATTATATTGTCTCTGATAGTATTGTACTCAGGTGCAGGCAGGGATGTTGATAAGTTGATTGCAAGGGATCTCTGTGTATTGATGGCATAGCCTCCGACAATCTCGATGTTTTCTTCTTTTGTATATATACCGGTAAACATATCAAAATCGTAATTGCTGAACTTCATCTCATTGAGGTTCCACTCTATGGTTCCGTTGGGATAGAGTACAACCTGGAAATGGATAGGATTGGATGAGAGGTTATAGCCATACGGGTATTCATCAGTGCGCGTTAAACCGTACCACTCTACAACAACTTTATCTGAAAGATTGAATACGCCGAGGTAAGTTCTTGCTGATGCATCTGTTACCAGGTCGCCGTTGCTTGCAAATATGGCGTCCATGTTTCCGATGTGATCTCCACCATAATGTGTTCCAATCCTATTGCACCCGTAATCAAAATCGCAATCTTCATGGCTTTGCAGGAGTTCTATCAAGCCGTTTGTATTAGCAGAAATTCTTGTTATGTTTCTGCCCATGAATGGGAATGTGAATGGCAGTTCGTAGATGAAATAATCATTATCATACTGTATGGTATAATTGCCATAGTCGCTTAAGACCTCATCTGATGCTACGCTTGCATTTAAAATATCTACATTGATAAAATGGAAAGGTACTTCTGGAACGGTATACAGGGCAGTCTCTCCAAAAATGTGGATTCCGTAATTATCGTTCGAATTTGCAGTGTTATCATTTAAGATATTGCCGCCAGAAGATTCAAGCGAGATTCCGATAGTATTTGAGTTCGCAGTATTGTTTGCTAGGGTACTGCCGCTGCTGTTAAGTAAGCAGATACCGCCGCACTGACCGTTTGAATTAGCCGAGTTGTCGGAAATGGTATTATTCCAGCTACCCTGCAAAACCATGCCTTCGCCTGAATTAAAGGATAAATTATTTTCGCGGATAATACTATTAAATGCCCGGATTAGAACAATCCCCTGGTCAGTAGTACTATAGACTCTGTTGCGAATTATGCTGTTATCACTCGATGGCTCTTCTATGGTTATACCATCGGGACTATTCAAAATTGTATTATTTATGAGTATGTTGCTGTTGCTGGATTTTAGATTGATCCCTCTGTCGATATTTGAATTCGCAGTGTTACTGATTAAAGTGTTCATGCTGGAAAATTCAAGATAGACTCCGTTTTCACCATTCGAGCTTGCAGTGCTGTCTGTTAAGGTATTACCATTGGAATATACAAGATAGACTCCATTTTTGCCGTTAGAGCTTGCATTGTTGCTAATCAACATGGTGTAATTACCGGCATAGAAGTAGAATCCATGGAAATCATTCAAATCTGCGGTATTATCAGTTAGATTGCTACTATTAGAATAATAAAGGTAGATTCCATTTCCATCATTCGAATTTGCAATATTGTTAGTTAAGATGTTAATACTAGAGGATTCAATGTAGACTCCCGATAAAGAGTTTGAACTTGCATTGTTACCAGTTAAAGTGTTACTGCTGGAGTTTGTGAAGTATATTCCATAGCCGTTCAATTCGGCTGTGTTGTTAGTTAAGGTATTATTACTGGAAGAATAGAGTTCTATCCCGTATCTGGAATTTGAGCTTGCTGTGTTGTTAGTAAGGATATTGCTGTTGGAAAACTCTAGAGATATGCCAACATGATTTGAGCTTAATGTAGTGTTTGTGATGTTGCCATCCATTACGTTATTGAAAACTATGCCGTTCTCCCAATCTGCCACAGTCAGGTTTTTAACAGTTACGTTTGTAAGAGATGTTGTTAAATTAAAAACAAATACGCCGTAAGTGTCTATAGTATCCGTGCCATTAATCGTGAAGCCTGCCCCGTCTAAGGCTACGTTGCTTGATAGGATATTGATGCATGTTGAATCATTGGTTAAGTTCTGGCTGAGCTGGTATTCACCTTCCTGATTAATTTCCTGACAGTTATTGATATTCGTGACTGCGTCCGCGCCGCCAACAAGTAGCATAATCAGCAAAATTATCCAAACAG